>NZ_JBEOVO010000038.1:0-57987 GCF_040295605.1 Streptomyces sp. NPDC002773 | reverse complement strand
GGGTGCGAAGTGATCGCGACCATGGTGCGCCGGCCGACGGAGAACCTGGCCGGTCCTGACGGACCGGCCCCCGCGGTGCGTTGTCGGGGCCGCGGCGCCCCGCCGGGTTATCGTCACGAAGATGAACGACGCCCGCACCCCCGAGGGACCCGTCACCTGCGCGCGCTGCGGCAAGACCGCCGACACCCTGCCGCTGACCTGGACCTGTTCGGTGGAGAACGGCCGCCGCACGTACTTCTGCGAGGACTGCGCCCGCGCCAACATCCGCGCCATCGAGGGCCGTCTCGACTCCTCCTGGTGGTGACGCCCCGGCCGCCCCCGGGCCGCCGCCCGTCCGCCGCTCGGCCGCCCTAGGGCGCGGGTGCCACGAAGCCCGGCAGCCACTCCTCCAGTTCGGCCCGCAGGCGCACCGTCGCGTTGAGCTGGCACAGCACCCCGATGGTGCTCAGCGTCACCCGGTGTATCAGCAGGTACGAAGGGGGCAGGTTCAGCTGCTTGCCCAACTGGTGGGCGGGGGAGCGGAGGTCGGCGATCCGGGCCGCCTGGGTGCGGATCCAGCTGCGGGTGAAGAGGAACGACTCCGCCTCGGCGGGTTCGATGATCGGCTTCAGGTACTCCAGGACCGCGTCCGGGTCGAGCACGACGGACTCCTTGACGAAGCCCTCCGCGCGCAGCAGCTCGTAGACCGTCTCGGCCTCGCCTTCGAGCGTCATCCGCAGACAGGTCCCGATCGTCTCCGGCAGGCCGCCCGGCAGCCGGTCCACGGTGCCGAAGTCGAGGACCCCGAGGCGCCAGCCCTCCGGCCCCTCGTCCTCGCCGGCGGCCGGCAGCAGCCGGAAGTTCCCCGGGTGCGGATCGGCGTGCAGCAGACCGGTGCGCGCGGGGCCCGAGAAGAGGAAGCGGGCCAGCAACTGGCCCGCCCGGTCCCGCTGCTCCTCCGTGCCGTCCGCGATCACCTCGGAGAGCGGGACCCCGTCCATCCACTCGGTCACGAGGATCTGCTCCGACTGGTGCACGACCGCCGGCACCACCACGTCGGGATCGTCGGCGAACTCCTCCGCGTGCTTCTGCTGGGCCTCCGCCTCCAGGGCGTAGTCCAGCTCCTCGGCGACCCGGTCCCGCATCTCGGTGATCAGCGGCTTGATGTCCATGCCGGGGACGAGCGGGCCGAGCAGCCGGGCGAAGCGGCTCAGCTGCGCCAGGTCGGAGAGCAACGCCTCACCGGCGCCCGGGTACTGCACCTTCACGGCGACCTCGCGCCCGTCGTGCCACACGGCCCGGTGCACCTGTCCGATCGAGGCCGCCGCCGCGGGCTTGTCCTCGAACTCGAGGAACAGCTCCCGCCATTCCTCGCCCAGCCGTTCGGCGAGGACGGCGTGCACCGTCCGCGTCGGCATCGGCGGCGCCGCGTCCTGGAGTTTCGTGAGCGCCGCCCGGTACGGGCCGGCCACGTCCTCCGGGAGCGCGGACTCGAAGACGGACAGGGCCTGCCCGAGCTTCATGGCCCCGCCCTTGAGCTCGCCGAGCACCTTGAACAACTGCTCGGCCGTGCGCTGCTGGAGCTCGCGGGCGACGATCTCCGCCGATCTGCCGCCGATCCGTTTGCCCAGGCCCCAGGTGGCCCGGCCCGCGAAGCCCAGTGGCAACGCGGCCAACTTGGCGGTCCGGGTGACCGCCTTCCGGGGAAGATCAGACATGCGCCCCTCCAAATCCCAGACTGCCGTGCCGCGCAGGGCGGTTACCCCGCCATTGTGTCCTGTGCTCCTCCGGCCGCGGAGGCGCGTACCCCCACTCGTCCGCGCGCTGCCCCGCAGGGACAGTCCGGGTGCGGTTCCAGACGCTCCGCCCGCCACTCGAGCAACGGCAGCGTCGCCTCCCATCGGGTGCCCGTGCTCGCCGGGAGACCGCCGTCCAGAAAGGCCAGCGCGTGGGCGGCGGCGAGGCCCGCCACCGCCGTCGCGAGGCCCAGGTCGCAGGCGGGCAGCGGATGCGGGGCGCCGGAGCGCCACTGGGCGAGCAGCCGGGGCCAGACCGGTTCCCGGTCGGTGCGCGCCTCCTGGAGACACCGCGTGCAGGCGGTGCCGCCCGGGAGCACGAGCGGCCCGACCGTTCCCGTCGCCTCCAGGACCCCGGCGTACAGGTGGGGGGTGCCGGTGGCGACCCACCGCTCGGCGGGGACGGGATCGGGGACGTACGCGCCGAGCCCGTCCCGAGGCGTCACCACGACGAGTGACACCCCGACCCCTCCGCTCGACGAGCCCGGTCCGCCGCGGCCGGGCCGCCAGCGGCCGACCAGGCGGCGGGCCGCCGTCGCCCGGCGCTCGCCGACGGACTCGGCCGGAAGTCCGCCCGGGGCGGTCTCCCAGGGCTCGACCCGGCCCGAGTCCACCACCTCGACCACGCCGACCCCCGCCGCCGAGAGGAGCGCCGCCACCGTCGCCCCCACCCGCCCGGCCCCCCGGACCTGGACGCGCAGGGCCCGCCGGGCCGCCAGGGTCCGTACCGCCCGCTCCGGCTCGGGGTGGACCACGGAGAGGGAGGCCAGATCGGCGCGGAGCGGATCGAGGGCCGGGTCGACCGGGCCGGCCGCCGGACCGGTCCTTCCGGGCCGTCCGGCCGCGGCGTCGGCGAGCAGCCCGGCCGACGCGAGGCGGCGGACGAGCGCGTCCAGGCGTCCGTCCGGCAGGCCGCGCGCCCGCGCCTCGGCCCGCAGCAGTTCGGTCCCGCGGGTGCCGTCGAGCAGTCCGAGCAGCGCTTCCGTGTCCTGGTCGACGGGGTCGAGCACCACCGCGTGCGCGGGGGTGACCCCGAACTGGACGCGGCGCAGACTCCGCCAGGCGCGCCGCAGCGCCGGTTTCACCATCGGATGCATTTCCCCGCCCCCGCCCTCGTCGTGATCCGCATTCCTGACCGACGACGTCGTGATCGACAACTCCAAGATCGACAACGGCTCTTTCGCCGTCCGAGGTGAGAATGCCCCGCCGTCGACACGGCCGCCGAAAGTTGTCCACAGGCGAGCGGATTAGTCATTCGAATGGTGCGGAGCAGGGCCGGATCGTTCCCGAAACCACTCCGTGGACGGGACTTCCCCCGCCGCCAGCGGGTAACGTCGGGGCCGTGCCCGCCGATCCACAGCGCAGCGTGACCGACTCCCCGCACCGCGGTGCGGGGACGAGTGCGGTCGAGGTCCGCAGAAGCCCACGGCGGAGGAGAACCGTCTCGGCCTACCGCGAGGGCGACCGGACGATCGTGCTCATCCCGGCCCGGATGTCCGAGGCGGAGGAGCGCCGCTGGGTCGGCGTCATGCTGGACAAGCTCGCCGCGCAGGAGAGCCGCAGCGTCCTCGGGGACCGTGAGCTGACCGAGCGGGCGACGCGCCTGTCCGAGCAGTACTTCGGCGGCCGGGCCCGCCCCCGCTCCGTGCGCTGGGTCACCAACCAGAACACCCGCTGGGGCTCCTGCACCCCCTCCGAGGGCAGCATCCGGCTCTCCCACCGGCTCCAGGGCATGCCCGAGTACGTCGTGGACTACGTCCTCCTGCACGAGCTGGCCCATCTGCTCGTCCCCGGCCACGGCCCCCGGTTCTGGCGGCTCCTGGAGGCGTACCCCCGCACCGAGCGGGCGCGCGGCTATCTCGAGGGCGTGGTCGCCGCCGAGCGGCTGCCGCACCTCCCCGGCGCCCGCGAGGAGTGACAGCGCCGGTACGCGCGCGGGAGCGGGTTTCCCGATTCCGTACCGAAAACGACCTGCCCTGTCTCAATGTCGTACTCAGCGGCTAGCCTGGCGCGAGCAATCGCCATTCGGGATGGGGGACGGTCGTTACGCATGGCCAGGGAATTCCAACGCGGCCACAAGGCCAAGATCAGTGATCTCACCGCGGGAACCGATCTGTACGTGGGCGTGCAGATCGCGGCACCCGGGTTGACCTTCGACATCAGCTGTTTCGGGCTCGACGCGGAGGAGCGGCTCTCCGACGACCGCTACTTCGTCTTCTTCAACCAGCCGAAGACTCCCGAGGAGTCCGTCCAGCTGCTCGGCACGCAGTCCGGCGACACCGAGTCGTTCCGCGTCACCCTCGACCGCATCCCCGCCTCCATCCACAAGTTGTCGTTCACCGCGACGATCGACGGCGCCGGCCAGATGTCGCAGATCGGCCCCGGGCACCTGCGGATCGTGGCGGGCGGCGAGGAGGTCGCCCGGTACTCCTTCACGGGCGCGGAGTTCAGCACCGAACGCGCGGTGATGCTCGGCGACTTCTACCTGAAGGACGTGTGGCGGTTCGCCGCCGTCGGCCAGGGCTTCGACGGCGGCCTCGACGCGCTCCTGCGGAACTTCGGCGGCGAGGTCGCCGAGGAGGAGCCGACCGCGCAGCAGCAGGCCGCGGCGCCCGGCTTCGCCCCGCCGCCGCAGGCGGCGACGCCCCCGGCGTTCGGCGCACCCCCGGCCCCGGCCCCCGCGCCGGCGGCTCCGGCTGCCGCCCCGGCCGCCGCTCCGGCCCCGGCCGCCCAGGCCCCGGCGCCCGCCCCGGCTCCGGTCACCCCGGCTCCGGCCGAGGACGGCGCCTACGTCACCCCGCTCGTCCGCAAGCTCGCCACCGAGAACGGTGTCGACCTGGCGGCCGTCAAGGGTTCGGGCGTCGGCGGCCGTATCCGCAAGCAGGACGTCCTCGCGGCCGCCGAGGCCAAGAAGGCCGCCCCGGCCGCCGCCGCCGCTCCGGCAGCCGCGAAGGCCCCGGCCCTCGAGGCGTCGCCGCTGCGCGGTCAGACCGTCAAGATGACCCGCATGCGCAAGGTCATCGGCGACAACATGATGAAGGCGCTGCACGGCCAGGCCCAGCTGACCTCGGTCGTCGAGGTCGACATCACCAAGCTGATGAAGCTGCGCACCCGCGCCAAGGACGCCTTCGCCGCCCGTGAGGGCGTCAAGCTGTCCCCGATGCCGTTCTTCGTGAAGGCCGCGGCCCAGGCGCTGAAGGCCCACCCGGTCATCAACGCCCGGATCAACGAGGACGAGGGCACGATCACCTACTTCGACTCCGAGAACATCGGTATCGCGGTGGACTCCGAGAAGGGTCTGATGACCCCGGTCATCAAGGGTGCGGGCGACCTCAACATCGCCGGCATCTCGAAGAAGACCGCGGAGCTGGCCGGCGCCGTGCGCGCCAGCAAGATCACGCCGGACGACCTGGCCGGCGCGACCTTCACCATCTCCAACACCGGTTCGCGCGGCGCGCTGTTCGACACGATCATCGTGCCCCCGAACCAGGTCGCCATCCTGGGCATCGGCGCCACCGTGCGCCGTCCGGTCGTCATCAACCACCCGGACCTGGGTGAGACGATCGCGATCCGCGACATGACGTACGTCGCGCTGTCCTACGACCACCGTCTGGTGGACGGCGCCGACGCCGCCCGCTACCTGACGTCGGTCAAGGCGATCCTGGAGGCCGGCGAGTTCGAGGTCGACCTCGGCCTGTAGGACGTACGCCGAAAGGCAACGTAACGAGCCTCACCTGCGGCGCCCCCGTCCGGAAGTGTTTCCGGGCGGGGGCGCCGCCGTATTGTCTAAGGGTCAACACTCCCCGAGGAGCCTTCATGACCGTCCCCGTCGTCCACTCGCTGCGCGAACAGATCCGCGAGCACATCGTGGAGGGGATCGTCAGCGGCCGCTGGAAGCCGGGCGAGCGGATCGTGGAGCGCCGGATCGCGACCGAGCTGGAGGTCTCCCAGACCCCCGTCCGCGAGGCGCTGCGCGAGCTGGAGTCGCTGCGCCTGATCGAGTCGGCGCCGAACAAGGGCGTCCGGGTCCGCAACCTGACCGCGGCCGACCTGGAGGAGAGCTACCCCGTGCGCGCGGGTCTGGAGCAGATCGCGGCCGAACTGGCGGCCCGCCGCCTGGCGGCGGACTGCTCGACCCTCGAGCCGCACGTGGCGGCGCTGTACGAGGCGGACGCGACCTCCGACGGGACGGCGCAGGTACGGCACACGGTGGCGTTCCACCGGGAGTTGGTGAAGGCCGCGGGGAACGGCGTACTCCTGCACACCTGGGAGACGCTGGGCATCGAGGTCTTCACGGCCCTGTCGATCCGCTGGCTCGGCACGGTCCAGAAGTCGTACGCGGAGGAGCACCAGGAGCTGGTGGAGGCCTTCCGCCGGGGTGATCCGAACATCGGGGCGCTGGTGAAGGCGCACGTGCTGGGCTGCGCGCCGAGAGCCTGACCCGGATCTCCACACACAGATCCCTCAGCCCAGATCTTTAAGCACAGATGTACGCACAGTGAGCGGGTCCGCCGTCCGGCGGGCCCGCTCATTCGTGCGGGCACCTACTCAGAAAACGGCTCCCACCTGCGAAAACAAGCCCAAAAGTAGGCACCGGGTGCCCTGTTTCGCGGCACCCTGTGCCGACTTTCTCGATCTGAAGAGGTTTTCTCCTTCAACCCTTTGATCGATCATCGATCGGCGGCTTACAGTCTTCGGCGGGCCGCTACCCGGCCCTTCGCCCTGTCCTGCCAGACAAGGCACCCCTTCTTCACCCCCACCTGTCCGGAAGGCGGCGATCATGACCGATCCCGTAGGCAAGATTCCGAGCGAGCTCGACCAGCTCCCGGACCGTGACACCGAGGAGACCGCCGAGTGGGCGGCCTCCCTGGACGCCGTCACCAAGGCCGCCGGCCCCCACCGGGCCGCCTACCTGATGCGCCGCACGCTCCAGCACGCCGAGGGCGCGGGCCTCGCCCTGCCCAAGCTCCTGGAGACGGACTACGTCAACACGATCCCGACCTCCGCCGAGCCGACGGGCGCCGCGTTCGACGGCGACGAGGACATGGAGCGCCGGATCACCGCCTGGAACCGCTGGAACGCGGCGGCGATGGTCTCCCGCGGCTCCAAGTACGGCGTCGGCGGCCACATCGCCACCTTCGCGTCGGCCGCCTGGCTGTACGAGACCGGCTTCAACCACTTCTTCAAGGGCAAGGACTCCGGAGACGCGGCCGGTTCCGGCGACCAGCTCTACATCCAGGGTCACGCCGCCCCCGGCATCTACGCCCGCGCGTTCCTGGACGGCCGTCTGAACGAGGCCCACCTCGACAACTTCCGGCAGGAGTCCGGCGGCAACGGCCTGCCCTCCTACCCGCACCCGCGCCGCCTCCCCTGGCTGTGGGAGTTCCCCACCGTCTCCATGGGTCTCGGCCCGCTCTCCGCGATCTACCAGGCGCGCTTCAACCGCTACCTGACGAACCGCGCCATCAAGGACGTCTCCGCCTCGCACGTGTGGGCGTTCCTCGGTGACGGCGAGATGGACGAGCCCGAGTCGACCGCGGCCCTCGCGCTGGCCGCCCGCGAGGGTCTGGACAACCTGACCTTCGTCATCAACTGCAACCTGCAGCGCCTCGACGGCCCGGTCCGCGCCAACTTCAAGATCGTGCAGGAGCTGGAGGCCCAGTTCCGCGGCGCCGGCTGGAACGTCGTGAAGTCGCTGTGGGGCAACGCCTGGGACGAGCTGTTCGCGCTCGACACCACCGGCGCCCTCGTCCGCCGCCTCCGCGAGGTGCCGGACGCGCAGGTCCAGACGTACCAGACCCGCGACGCCGCCTACATCCGCCAGGACTTCTTCGGCAAGGACCCGGCGCTCGTCGCGATGGCGCAGCTGCTGAGCGACGACAAGATCCTGGAGTGCTTCCACCTCTCGCGCGGTGGCCACGAGCCGCGCAAGGTGTACGCCGCGTACAAGGCCGCCGTGGAGTTCAAGGGCGCGCCGACGGTCATCCTCGCGCAGACCGTCAAGGGCTTCACCCTCGGTGAGGGCTTCGCGTCGAAGAACGCGAACCACCAGATGAAGAAGCTCTCGAACGACGAGTTCAAGAACATGCGGGACCTGCTCGACCTGCCCATCTCGGACGCGCAGTTCGCCGACGGCCAGGTGCCCTACGGCCACCCCGGCGCCGACTCCCCCGAGGTCCGCTACCTCCAGGAGCGCCGCGCGGCCCTCGGCGGCCCGGCCCCGGCCCGCCGCACCCAGCCGCTGGCCCCGCTGCCGGCCCCGGCCGAGAAGGCCTTCACCGCCTTCGACAAGGGCTCCGGCACGCAGTCGATGGCCACGACGATGGCGTTCGTGCGCCTCGTCAAGGACCTGATCCGCGACAAGGAGACCGGCAAGCGCTGGGTCCCGATCGTCCCGGACGAGGCCCGCACCTTCGGTATGGAGAGCCTCTTCCCCTCCCTCGGCATCTACTCGCCGAAGGGGCAGACGTACGAGCCGGTCGACCGCGACCAGCTGATGTACTACAAGGAGGCCGTCAACGGCCAGATCCTCAACGAGGGGATCACCGAGGCCGGTTCGATGGCCGACTTCATCGCCGCTTCCACCGCGTACTCCACGCACGGCGAGGCGATGATCCCGTTCTACATCTTCTACTCGATGTTCGGCTGGCAGCGGACCGCCGACCAGATGTGGCAGCTCGGCGACCAGCTCGGCCGCGGCTTCCTCGTCGGCGCCACCGCGGGCCGTACGACCCTGACCGGTGAGGGCCTCCAGCACGCCGACGGCCACTCGCCGGTGATCGCGGCGACGAACCCGGCGGCGCTCACGTACGACCCGGCGTTCGCCTACGAGGTCGCGGCGATCGTCAAGGAGGGTCTGCGCCGGATGTACGGCGAGGCCGCCGAGGGCGAGGACCAGAACGTCTTCTACTACCTCACCGTCTACAACGAGCCGATGCCGCAGCCGGCCAAGCCGGCCGGGATCGACGAGGGCATCGTCAAGGGCCTCTACCGCTTCAACACGGCGGAGTCGGCCGGTCTCGACCTCCCGGCGAACGCCGCGCGCATCCAGCTCCTCTCCTCCGGTACGGCCATCCACTGGGCCCTGGAGGCGCAGAAGCTGCTCGCCGCCGAGTGGGGCGTGGGCGCCGACGTGTGGTCCGCGACCTCCTGGACGGAGCTGCGGCGCGACGCCCTGGAGGCCGACGCGGCGCTGCTGCGCGGCGAGGAGCAGGTGCCGTACATCCGCAAGGCCCTTGAGGGCGTGGACTCCCCGGTCCTCGCCGTCTCCGACTACATGCGCCAGGTCCCCGACCAGATCGCGCAGTGGGTCGAGCAGGACTGGTCCTCGCTGGGCGCCGACGGCTTCGGCCTCTCGGACACCCGTGACGCGGCCCGCCGCCACTTCGGCGTCGACGCCCAGTCGATCGTCGTCGCGGCGCTCGCGCAGCTGGCGCGGCGCGGCGAGGTCCAGGCGACGGCCGTGAAGGAGGCGCGCGAGCGCTACGGGCTGTAGGGAGGGCCAGGGCTTTCCTGAGCCGAGGGGCCGTGTCCGTACCCGGTGGGTACGGAGGCGGCCCCTCGGTCGTTCCGGGGCCGGCCCGTCAGGCGGGGCCGTCAGGCGGGGCCGTCAGGCGGGGCCGGAAGCCGGTTCCCGCATGCCCGACAACGTGCGGTGGATTGCTTCGAGCTCGCGGAGGGCGGCTGCCCGTTGTTCGGCGAGGGTGCCGAGCGGCTGGTACTTGCTGTCCGCCAGGATCACGCCGATCGCGGTACGAAGGTCCGCCAGTCCGGCCAGCCGCCCCTCCACGTCGACCCGGGCCGCCGCGACGAGGGCGTCCGCCTCGGCCCGAGTCGTCGCGAGGAGGTCGTCCGCCTCGGCCCGCGTCGCCTCAAGCAGGGCGTCCGTCTCGGCGCGCGCGTCTGCCAGCACGGCTCGGGCCCGGCCCTCCGCGTCCGTACGCAGCTTCACCGCCTCCAGACGGAGCTGCTCCGCGCGGTGCTCGATCTCCCCGAGCCGCTCCTCGGCCTTGGCCTGGCGGGCGGCCAGGTCCTGCTCCGACTGCCGGCGGCGCTGCGCCAGGTGCGTCTCGAAATCCGCGGCCGCCTGCGCCGCCTTGGCCCGCCTCTCCTCGAACAGGGCGTCCGCCGCCCGGCGTTGGGCCTGCGCGTGCCGTCGGGCCTCGTCGAGGATCCGGTCCCGCTCGGTGGCCACGTCGCCCGTACCGGAGGGGGCCGGAGCGACGGCGACGGGCCCGGACAGTGCGCGGAGCCGGGCCAGGACCGCCGCCGCGGAGGTCGGCCGGTCGGCGGGTTCGCGGGCGAGCAGGGCCATGACGAGCGCGCTCAGCTCGGCCGGGATGAGGGGGTCGTGGTGGTGCGGCGGGACCTCCGTGCCGTGCAGCTTCTGGTTGATCAGGCCGAGCATGTTGTCGGCGGCGAAGGGCGCGCGGCCGGTGAGGGTGAAGTAGAGCACGCAGCCCAGGGAGTACAGGTCGGTGCGGTGGTCGACGGTCCGCTCTCCGAGTGCCTGCTCGGGCGACATGTAGAGCAGTGTGCCGATGGCGACGCCGGTGCCGGTGAGGCCGCCGGTCCTGAGGGTGTCCCCGAGGAACTTGGCGACGCCGAAGTCGAGGATCCTGAGGTCGCCGTCCTCGGCGAACATCACGTTGTCCGGCTTGATGTCCCGGTGGACGATCCGACGTGAGTGGGCCGCTTCGAGGGCGCTGGCGAGCTGCCGCGCCCAGGCGACGGCGACGTGCCAGTGCGGACGCTGCTCCTGGACGGCCCGGGTGAGGGTCTGGCCGGTCAGCCGCTCCATGACCAGGTACAGCGCGCGTTCGCCGTCGATCTCGGTCGAGCCGCAGTCGTGTGCCGTGACCGTGTACCGGCCGGGCAGGCTCGCCGCCGAGCGGATCTCGCGGCGGAAGCGCAGGAAGGTCTCCTCCTCGCCCATGTCCGGCAGCGCGGTGACGAGTTTGACCGCCACGTCCCGCTGCATGCGCCGGTCGAGGGCGCTCCACACCTGCCCCATCCCGCCGCGCCCGAGCCGGGTCTCCAACTCGTACCGCCCGTCAAGCACCGTCCCCCGCATCGTGCCCCTCCCCGATGGTCCCTCAGGCTCCATGCCCCCTGGCGCCCAGTATGGGTGGCAGGGTGGGGGGTATGCGTGCCGCCCGGCTGATCAAGATGGTCCTTCTGCTCCAGTCCCGTCCGTCGATGACGGCGGCCGAACTGGCCGAGGAGTTGGAGGTGTCCGAACGGACCGTCACCCGTGACGCCCTCGCCCTCTCGGAGGCGGGGGTTCCGGTGTACGCGGACCGGGGCAGGGCCGGCGGGTACCGGCTCGTCGGCGGGTACCGTACGCGCCTCACGGGCCTGGCGCGCGGGGAGGCCGAGGCGCTGTTCCTGTCCGGACTGCCGGGTGCGCTGCGGGACATGGGCCTGGAGGACGCGGCGTCGGCGGCCCGGCTGAAGGTGTCGGCGGCGCTGCTGCCCTCGCTGCGCGACGCCCCGGACTCGGTGGCGCAGCGCTTTCTGCTTGACGCGCCGGGCTGGTACCAGGAGCCGGAGACACCGGAGCTGCTGGCCCCGGTCGCGGAGGCGGTCTGGGACGACCGGACGATCGCCGCCCGCTACCGGCGGGGCGACCGTGAGGTGGAGCGGGAACTGGCCCCGTACGGCCTCGTCCTGAAGGCGGGCGTCTGGTACCTGTGCGCGCGGTCCGGTACGGCGTTCCGCACCTACCGGGTGGACCGCTTCGCGGCGGTGGCCGTGGGCGAGGAGCGGTTCGTACGGGACGAGGGTTTCGACCTGGCGGCCTTCTGGGCCGAGCGGTCGGCGGAGTTCGCCCGTTCGCTGCTGCGGGCGGAGGTGGTGGTGCGCCTGTCCGAGGCGGGGGCGCGGCGGCTGCCGTACGTGACGGACCGGCTGGCGGCCGAGGAGGCGCTGGCGGACGGGGAGCCGGCCGGGGCGGGCGGGGTGACCGTGACGCTCCGGGTCGAGAACGAGGAGGTGGCCTTCGGGCAGCTGCTCGTCCTCGGCCCGGAGGCGGAGGTGCTGGCCCCGGACTCGCTCCGCGCGCGGTTCGCGGAGGCGGCCCGGGGCCTGGCGGAGCTCTACCGGTAGTCGTCCGGGCGGAGCTCTACCGGTAGTCGCCCGCGGAGCTCTACCGGTAGTCGTCCGCGGACGCGTTCTCGTCCGTCTCCTTGGCGATGATGAAGCCCCAGCCGTCCGGCCGCGATCCGTCGGCGTCCGTGAAGCCGTACTCCTTCGCCAGTTGCCCGCTGGAGAGCGACTGCCCGTTCCAGCGCGCCCGGTCGGGGTCGGCGGCGAGGGCGGCGACGGCCCGGCCGACGTAGACCGGGGACTCGGCGACGGCGAAGTCGGGCACCTTCTCGGTCGCGTCCCGCCAGTTCTCCTCGGTCACACCGAAGTGGTCGAGCATCTGCTCCGAGCGGAGCCAGCCCGGCGTGATGGACACCGCGGTGCCGCCCACCTGCTTCAGGTCGTGGGAGAGCGCGAACGCCATCCGGATCGGGGCGTTCTTCGCGAGGTCGTAGTAGATGTTCTCCCGGTACCGGGTGCCGTTGTACTCGGCCGTCCCGTCGGTGACCTCCACGACGAGCCCGCCCGGATTCCGGATCAGCAGCGGCACCGCGGCCGCGCTGGTGACGAGGTGGGTCTTCACGCCGAGCTCCAGCATCCGCAGCCCGTCGGCGAACTCCACCTCCCAGATCTTCTTGCCGAACCCGGCGATGACCAGGTGCTCACCGCCCCAGACGTCGTTGACCAGGACGTCCAGGCGGCCCTGCTCGCGGTCGATCCGGTCGACGAGCGCCTTGACCTGGTCGACCTCCAGGTGGTCGGTGGGTACGGCGATGCCCTCGCCGCCGGCCGCCGTCACCAGTTCGGCGGTCTCCTCGATGGTCTCGGTCGCCCGGCCGACCTCGCTGAGCTTCTCGCGGGTGGTGCGGCCGGTGACGTACACGGTCGCGCCGACGGCTCCGAGCTGGACGGCGATGGCCCGTCCGGCTCCTCGGGTGGCGCCCGCGACCAGGCAGATCCGTCCGTGCAGCGGCTTCTTCTCAGTCGTCATGGGAACCAGCGTGGCAGGAAAGTACGACACCCTCTGTCCGGATTGATTTCGGGGTTTCCGGGTGCGTCGCCTCCTCCGAGCCACGATGCTGGTCCCGTGATGGACGAGACCGAGTTCTGGCAGATCATCGACGCCACCCGCGAGGAAGCCGAGGGCGACCCCGAGGAGCAGGCGGATCTGCTCGTGGAACGGCTGACCCGGCTGGACCCCGACTCCGTGCTCGACTACGCACGCCATTTCGAGGCCCGCTACAACCGCGCGTACCTCTGGGATCTGTGGGGCGCGACGGCCGTGCTGTTCGACGGGGCGGGGGACGAGACCTTCGACTCGTTCCGCTGCTGGCTCATCGGCCAGGGCCGGGAGGTGTACGAGGGCGCGGTGCACGATCCGGACGCGCTGGCGGAGCTGCTCGGCGACTTCGACGTGGAGATCGACGGGGACGGTGAGGAGATCGGCTTCGCGGCGGACGAGGCGTACGAGCGGCTGACCGGCGCCGAGACCCCCGACCTGGGCATCCCCATGCCGGGCGGGGAGCCGCTCGGCACCCCCTTCGACCTGGCGGACGACGACACCCTCGCGAGCCGCTTCCCCCGGCTGTGGGAGCGGTTCGGAGCGGGGTAGGGCGGGGGGCGGCCGGCCGGTGAGCGTGCTCGCCGGCCGATGGACGTGGGGCGGTGCGTCCGTCAGAAGTGCGTTCCGCCGTCGACGCGGATCTCGGTGCCGGTGATGAACCTCCCGTCCTCGCTCGCCAGCATGGCGACGACACCCGCGACGGTCTCCGGTCCCGCGAAGCCCTGGCCGAGGGCGGGGGCGAGCTTCGCGAAGAGGGTCCAGTCGGTGTCCTCGGGCAGGCCGGGGCCGACGCTCTGACGGCTGGCGCCCGAGCCGTCGGTCATGCCGGAGGAGATGGAGCCGGGCTGGACGGCGGTGAAGCGGATGCCCTGCTTGGCGTACTCGGCGGCGAGCGCGTGGGTCATGGACTGGATGCCGCCCTTACTGGCCGCGTAGGCCGCCATGTAGGGGTGGGCGAACATCGCGGAGGTGGAGGAGAAGTTCACGACGGCCGAGCCGTTGCCCTCCAGGAGAGCCGGGATCGCCTCGCGGATCACGAGGAAGGTGCCGGTGAGGTTGATCCGTATCACCTGCTCGAAGGAGTCGAGGCTCGTCTCACGGGTGTGCGAGGAGCGCAGCACCCCGGCCGCGTTGACCAGGACGTCCAGGCCGCCGAGCGCCTCGACGGCGGCGGTGACACCGGCGCGTACCGAGGCCTCGTCGGCGACGTCCACGACGACGGTGGTGAGGCGCCCGGCCGCGTCGCCCGCCTTGGCGACGGTGTCCTTGAGGCCGTCCTCGCTGATGTCGGCGGCGACGACCCGGCCGCCCTCGGCGAGCACGCGGAGCACGGTGGCCTGGCCGATGCCGGAGCCACCGCCGGTGATGAGGGCGCGGCGTCCTTCGTAACGGGTCAGCTGGTTCATGGCGTCAACCTTTCGTTGTCAAGCGGTGCGGAACGCTGCCACCGTACGCCCAGGTGGCACGTTTTGCCATAGTTGCACGTCGTGCACTTCTGGCGGGCGCGGGCGTACGCTTCGTACGGTGAGCACCAAGCCCGAGGGCGCCACGCCCCCCACCCGGACGCTGACGGAACGCCGCAAGGCCGCCACCCAGCTGGACATCGCGCGCGCCGCCGCCGAGCTCTTCACGGAGCGCGGCCCCGACGGCACCACGGCAGAGGACATCGCCCTGCGGGCCGGGGTCGCGCTGCGCACCTTCTACCGGTACTTCCGCTCCAAGCAGGACGCCGTGGCCCCGCTGCTCGCGGGCGGCGCCGACCGCTGGCGGGAGATCCTCGCCGCGTCGGAGCCGGGCGCGGGCCTGCCCGAGGCCCTGGAGCGCTCGATCGCCGCGTCGCTGACCCCGGCGGACGCGGCGGGCGAGGAGGGCCTGCGCTGGACGCGCGGTCTGCTGCGGGCGGCCGCCGAGGACCCCGCGCTGCGGGCCGTCTGGTACCGGGTCAACCAGGAGTCCGAGGAGCGGCTGCGCGAGGTCGTCGCCGGGCTCGCCGGGCCGGACGCCGACCCGCTGGAGGTACGGCTCGCGGCGGCGGCGGCCACCGACGCCATCCGGATCGCCCTGGAGGCCTGGGCGGAGACGGACGCTCCGGCGCGCGGCGAGGGAGCACCGGCGGAGCTGGCGGTCCGCTGCCTGCGCGAACTGATGGGCGGGATGAGGCTGTTGCACCCGCGGACGAGCTGATCAGGCGGTCAGGTGGACAGGCGGGGTGGTCAGGCGGTCAGTGACCGGCCCATGAGGACGTCGTCCACGGACACCCCGTCGAACAGGAACTCGCCCGGCAGCACGCCCTCGACCACGAAGCCCTCGGAGGCGTAGAGCGCCCGGGCCGGGGCGTTGTGGCCCAGGACCCGGAGGGTGATCCGGGCGGCGCCGTCCGCGCGTGCCTTGTCCATCGCGGCCCGCAGCAGCGCCCGCGCCACGCCCCGGCCCCGGGCCGTCCCGGCCACGACGAGGCCCTGGATCTGGCGTACGTGGGCGTTGGACGCGAGCGGGGTCGGCGGCACCACTCGGACGTAGCCGACGACGGTTCCGCCGTGCACCGCGACGAGGTAGTCCTCGGGCCGGTGGCGCTCGTCGAAGAAGGGCTCGTACGGCGGGACGGGCGCGGGCAGCACCGCGTGGAGGGGCGACCAGGTGTCCCGGTCGAGCGCGCCGAGGGCGTCCTCGTCGCCGCCCGCGGCCCGGCGTATCAGCGTCTCCGACACCTTCATGCCAGCCACTGTGCCATGGGTACGACCGGGGAGGGCAGGATGGCCCCATGCAGCGTTCCGCCACCCGCAAGCGAGTCGCCGTCACCGGGGCCACCGGGCTCATCGGCTCGGCCCTCGTCCGCTCCCTGCGCGCCGACGGCCATGACGTCCTCCGGCTCGTCCGCCGCCCGGCCCGGACGGCCGACGAGGTCGAGTGGGACCCCAAGCGGCTGTACGTCGACGCCGCCGGGCTCGTCGGCGTGGACTCCGTCGTCCACCTGGCGGGCGCCGGGGTCGGCGAGCGCCGGTGGAACGAGGCGTACAAGCAGGAGATCCGCGACAGCCGCGTACTCGGCACGACGGCGATCTCCCAGGCCCTCGCCTCCCTCGCGCAGCCGCCGGAGAGCCTGGTGTGCGGCACGGCGCTCGGGTGGTACGGGGACACCGGCAGCCGCGCGGTCGACGAGAGCGCGCCCTCGGGCACGGGTTTCCTGCCCGAAGTCTGCGTGGAGTGGGAGGCGGCGGCCGCCCCCGCCGAAGAGGCGGGGATCCGGGTCACGTACGCCCGCACCGGCCTGGTGGTGGCGCGCGAGGGCGGGGCCTGGGGGCGGCTCTTCCCGGTCTTCCGCGCCGGGCTCGGCGGGCGGATGGGCGACGGCCGCCAATACTGGTCGTTCATCTCCCTCCACGACGAGGTGGCGGCGCTGCGCCACCTCGTCGACACCCCGTCGCTCTCGGGCCCGGTGAACCTGACGGCCCCCGACCCGGTCACCAACCGCGAGGTGACGGCGGCGATGGGCCGGGTCCTGCGCCGCCCGACCCTGTTCACGGTGCCCGCGCCGGCCCTGAGGGTGGTGCTCGGGGACTTCGCCCAGGACGTGCTGGGTAGTCAGCGGGTGCTGCCGGGGCGGCTGTTGGAGACCGGTTTCGACTTCGCGTTCCCGACGATCGAGGACTCGATCAGGGCGGCGGCGGGCTGAACGCGGCGCCTGCCACTCCCCTTTGGCCCGTCGGCCTCCGCGCCCCTGCGCTCCCCCGTGCCGCACGCACCCCCGGTGCGCGCGGCTGGCACCCGCGGGGCCGCTGCCTAGGCTCGACCCGAACCGCGAACTCGGGCATTCCGGGGGCTCGTTGGGGGCATAGGCCTCCCACCGGCCGCGCCGACCTGGGGAGGGGCACGTGCTCAGCAGCGCAGACAGCGCAAGGAACGCACAGCGTACGGACGTCGTGGAGGCCGCGGAGGCCGTCGACGTCGTCATCGTGGGAGCCGGGGTCGCGGGGCTCGCGGCCGCCCACCGGCTGACCCGCGCGGGGCTCTCCGTCGCCGTCCTGGAGGCGGAGCCCCGGATCGGGGGCCGGCTGGCGACCGAGGCCGTCGACGGGTTCCTGCTCGACCGGGTCGGGCCCGTGCTCACCCTGTCGCAGGAGGAACTGCGGGCGACTCCGGGGCTCGACGGCCTCGTGCTGCGCCCCTTCGCCCCGGGGGCGGTCGTGCACAGCGACGGCCGGTACGCGCGGTGGGGCGCCCCGCATCCGCGGCGGGCCGTCGGAACGGCCAGGGGCGGGGGGCCCCGGAGCGTGGGGGGAGCGTTCAGCGTGGCGCGCGCCCTCGCGAGCGCCCCCCGTCATCCGGCGGCCTCGCTCGACCAGGCGCGGCTCGGCGCCTCCCTGGTCCGGCTCGCCGCGACGCCGACGCAGCGTCTTCTGGCCCGGCCCGAGCGGACGGCGCGCGAGGCGCTCACGGCCCGGCTGCCCGCCAGGACCGTACAGGGGGTGCTGCGGCCGCTGCTCGCGGCGCTGCTCGGCGACCCGGACCTCGGGGTGTCGAGCCGGCACGCGGACCTGGCGCTCCGTGCCTTCGCCCGGGGCTGGGCGGCCGTCCCCGAGGGCGGCTCGGGTTCGCTTCCGGAGCGGCTCGCCGCCGCGCTGCCGCCGGGGACGGTCCGTAATGGTGTACGGGTCACGGAGGCGTCCATCGCGCGGGTGACGACGGCGGAGCACGGGGTGTTCCGGTGCCGTTCGGTGGTGCTCGCGACGGGGGCGCGGACGGCGGCCGCGCTGCTTCCGGGCCTGCGGACGCCCGCCTTCCACGCCGTGACGGTGCTGCACCACACGGCGCCCGTGGCGCCCACGGGGGAGCCGACGCTGCTCCTTGAGGCCGACCCGGGCGGGCCGGTGGCGCACACCGCCGTGATGAGCGCGGTCGATCCGCGCCGGGCGCCGGAGGGCCGGGCGCTGATCACGTCGACGGTACTGGGAACGCCGCCGGACGACACCGAGCGGCGGGTCCGCAAGCACCTCGCGACGCTGTACGGGACGTCGACGGACGAGTGGGAGCTGCTCGGACTGCACCACACGCGGGACGCGTTCCCTGCGATGACGCCACCGCACGACGCGGACCGCTCGGTCCGGCTGCTCTCGGGCCTCTACGTGTGCGGCGACCACCGCGCGACGAGCACGCTCCAGGGCACCCTCACGTCGGGCACGCGCGCCGCCCAGGCCCTCCTGAGGGACCTGGGCGTCCGCGCCCGCCCGGAGGAGAGGGCATACGGGGAGGCGGCCTGACCCCACTGCCGGGCCACCGAGGCCCGCCGGCCGGGCCGGGGGCGGGGGCGGCCCCGGGCCGTCACGGGCGGGGCCCCTACCCTCACCCTGCCCTGGGGCAGGGTGGTGAGAGGCTCCGCCCTGCCCCGGGGGCCTGGCGATGGGGCCCCCGCCCCGCCCCGGGGCCGCACATACGGGCCCCCTCAGCCGATGGCTGCCACGCGATCCCGGTACGTGCGGGCCGCCGCCGCGTCGCGGTACGGCTCCAGGCGGCGTTCGAAGTCGCGTACGTACTCCACCGCCCGCGCCGACCGCATCTCCGACGCCTGCTGCGCCGCCTCCGCCCCCAGCGCGCACGCCTGGTCGAGTTCGCCGAGGGCGAGCCGGGACGTGGCCAGGACGACCCGGCAGAAGAGCCGGCTGCGGGCGAAGCCGGGCGCGCGGAGCTGGAGGGCGCGTTCGGCGTGCTGGGCGGCGGGGCGGTACTGCTGGAGGTCCCGGTGGCAGTGCCCGAGCTCGTCGGCGAGCTGGGCCTCGTCGAACATCCGGGCCCAGTACGGCACCTCGTCCCCCGGCCGCGCCGCTTCGAGCGCCCGCTCGGCCCGTACGAGCGAGGCACTGCACACCCGCGCCTCACCGAGGACCGCGTGCCCCCGCGCCTCGATCGCGTGCAGCATCGCCTGGACGACGGGCGGCGCCGCGGGCCCGACACCCTGCTGGGCGACCCGCGCGAGCTGCACGGCCTCCCTGCCGTGGCCCAGGTAGACGGCCTGGCAGCTCATGGTGAGGAGCACGTACGAGCCGTAGGCCCGGTCCCCGGCGGCCTGGGCCAGGCGCAGCGCCTGGACGAAGTAGCGCTGGGCGAGGCCGTGGGCGGCGATGTCGTACGAGGTCCAGCCCGCGAGCCGGGTGAGGTCGGCGGCGGCGGCGAAGAGGCGCCGTCCGACGGCCTCCCCGTACGTGCCGCGCAGCATCGGCTCGGTCTCGTGCTCCAGGTACCGTACGAGGGCCTGGCGGGCGTGGCCGCCGCCGTAGGCGTGGTCGAGGGTGCGGAAGAGTTCGGCGACCGAGCGGAGGGCCGCGATGTCCCCGCTGGAGACCCGCTGACCGGGCCCCCGGTCCGTACCCCGCTGCCGGGGCACGGAGAAACGGCCCTGCGCCGGGACCCGGGGGTCGTGGAGGGCACGGGGGTCGTGAGGGGCCCGGGGGTCCTGCGGCACGCGCGTGTCGTGCGAGACGCGGCCGTCCTGCGAGACCCGACCGTCGTGCGGGGCCCGAGGGGCGTGCGGGGCGCGCGTGTCGTGCGCCAGCAGGGAGGCGGCCGCCGGCCGCCCCTCCGTCGTCGCACTCGGCGTCGCCGACCCCGTCGACGACCGCGGGCCCGGCGGCACGTCCCCCCGTGCCACCCGGTCGTCGGCCCGGCCGATCAGCCAGTCGCGGCTGGGGACGACCAGGCCCGCAGGCGTGAAGGCGATCTTGCGGAGTTCGGCATGGCTGCCGGAGTCCTTGCGCCACAGGCCGCTGACGATGTCGACCGCTTCCTCGGGGGTCGCGGCGAACTCCAGACCCGCGTACACCGGCGCGCAGGCGTCCAGGCCGAGGTCCTGGGCGGAGAGGCGCCGGCCGAGACGCCGGGTGAAGACCTCGGCGATGAGCGCGGGCGTGGTGCCGCGCGGCTGCTGCCCGCGGAGCCAGCGGGTCACGGAGGTCTTGTCGTACCGCAGGTCGAGACCGTGTTCAAGGCCGAGCTGGTCCACCCGTCTCGCGAGCCCCGCATGGGAGAACCCGGCTTCGGCGATGAGCGCGGCGAGCTGGCGGTTCGGGATGCGCTGCGGTGGTCGTTCCGTCATCAGCTGTGCGGTCTCCTGCCTTCCGGGTCCGGGCGGCAGCCCCGTCGGACCCTCATGGAACGGCGTGAATTTAGCGGTCCTCACGGCCCGTACCGCCAGCTTCGCCCCACATTCATCCGATCGTGTGAGGATTGACGGCACCGCTGACGTAGGTGCCCCCGTCCACCTGCCGGAGGGGTGTCCCCGGCGCCGCCGTACAGTGGCAGGGGCGCGAATGACGCATCGGTGCCGATCCGGCCCGGGATGATCCCCGGTTCCCGCCCCGGCGCCCAGGAGGAGGCATGGCCGTGAGTGAGTTGCGATTCGTCCGCCTTGGGTTCGGCGGGGAAGCCGTCGACTACCAGGTGGCCTGGGACAAGCAGCGCGAGGTGCACGCCGCGCGGTTCGCGGACGAGATCGACGACACCTGTCTGCTGCTCGAGCATCCGCCGGTCTACACGGCCGGCCGGCGTACGGCGGAGAGCGAGCGCCCGCTCGACGGGACGCCGGTGGTGGACGTCGACCGCGGCGGCAAGATCACCTGGCACGGCCCCGGCCAGCTCGTCGGCTACCCGATCATGAAGCTGCCCCGCCCGGTGGACGTCGTCGCGCACGTCCGCCGCCTCGAGGACGCGCTGATCCTCACGGCCGCCGAGTTCGGCCTCGACACGACCCGGATCGAGGGGCGCAGCGGCGTCTGGGTCCTCGGTGACCCGGTGGAGCAGCGGCCGGCCCTCGGCGGTCTGTCGCTCGACTTCGACCCGCGTCTGAACGACGAGGAGTTCGACCCGCGCCTGAACGGCCCCGAGTACGCTCCGTCCAACGCCGGCCAGCGCCGCGAGGACCGCAAGCTCGCCGCCATCGGCATCCGGGTCGCCAAGGGCGTCACGATGCACGGCTTCTCGTTCAACGTGAACCCGGACAACGCCTGGTTCGACCGGATCATCCCCTGCGGCATCCGCGACGCGGGCGTGACCTCCCTCGCCAACGAGCTGGGCCGGGACGTCTCGATCGCGGAGGTGCTCCCGGTGGTGGAGCGCCATCTGCGGACGGTCCTCGAAGGCGCGGAGCTGAAGCCGCGCGAGATCGAGCGTCCGGGGGAGATGGTCGCGGCTCCGGCCACGGCCACCGCCTCGGCCTGAAGGCCCCCCGGGGAGCCTTGAGGAATGCGGGGCGCTGGCCAGAGGTTGGCCAGACGTAGTAAGGCATGGGAAGCAACGGCGTACCCTGGTGTGCGCCGAAGAATCGAAGCTACAGGAGCCGATGTGTCCGCAGTCGCACCCGACGGACGCAAGATGCTGCGCCTGGAGGTCCGGAACGCCCAGACCCCCATCGAGCGCAAGCCCGAGTGGATCAAGACCCGGGCGAAGATGGGGCCCGAGTACACGAAGATGCAGGGTCTCGTGAAGAGCGAGGGCCTGCACACGGTCTGCCAGGAGGCGGGCTGTCCCAACATCTTCGAGTGCTGGGAGGACCGCGAGGCGACCTTCCTCATCGGTGGTGACCAGTGCACCCGGCGCTGTGACTTCTGCCAGATCGACACGGGCAAGCCCGAGGCCCTCGACCGTGACGAGCCGCGCCGCGTGGGCGAGTCGGTCGTCACGATGGACCTGAACTACGCCACGATCACGGGCGTCGCGCGCGACGACCTGGAGGACGGCGGCGCCTGGCTGTACGCGGAGACCGTGCGCCAGATCCACCAGCAGACGGCGGACCGCGCCGAGGGCCGCACCAAGGTCGAGCTGCTCGCGCCCGACTTCAACGCGGTGCCGGAGCTCCTGGCGGAGGTCTTCGCCTCCCGCCCCGAGGTCTTCGCGCACAACGTGGAGACGGTGCCGCGGATCTTCAAGCGGATCCGTCCCGGTTTCCGTTACGAGCGTTCGCTCGACGTCATCACCCAGGCGCGTGACTACGGTCTGATCACGAAGTCGAACCTGATCCTCGGCATGGGCGAGACCCGCGAGGAGGTCAGCGAGGCGCTCCAGCAGCTGCACGACGCGGGCTGCGAGCTGATCACGATCACCCAGTACCTGCGCCCCTCGGTCCGGCACCACCCGGTGGAGCGCTGGGTGAAGCCGCAGGAGTTCGTGGAGCTGAAGGAGGAGGCCGACGAGATCGGCTTCTCCGGCGTGATGTCGGGCCCGCTCGTCCGATCGTCGTACCGCGCCGGGCGCCTTTACAAACAGGCCATCGAGAAGCGCGGCGCCGTCGACAACGCCTCTCAGGCTGTGTGAATCCGAGCACAAGTAGTTACCGGTCGGTAGTGGCCGGATCCGGCGCGGCCCGTACGCTCCCGCAGTTCAGCGGGTACGTACGGGCCGCGTCGGCGTCCGGGGTACGGCCGCTCGGCCGCATCAACCTTTCATCAGTGTTTGACCACCGGGTCACGCCCTGGTAACACCAATCTGTGAGCCTGGTTTCACTCACCGCCACCGCTGCTCACACCCCCGCCTCGTCTCACCCGCAATCGAGGGAGGACCCCGCCCATGCCGGCCGCATCGACGCACGTCCGCGTCACCGCGATCCCGTCCGTCACCGACGCCCTGAAGGCCGTGGAGGCACTGCTCCTCGGCGCCGGGCAGCGCACCGCACGGCGCAACGCCTGGAATTCCGTCCTGGAGGACCGGCGCCGCGCCAAGGACCGGGTCGAGGCCCAGCACGTGATGGAGGTCGCGTCGGGCCGGACTTCCCGGGCCACGTAAACTTCAGGACATGGCGAGGAAGGCAAACACGGGCAGCGCTGACGCTGCGAACCAGGGGCGGCTCAAGCAGATCGCCCTCACGTACAAGATGACCCGAAAGGCCGACCCTAAGGTCGGACTTGTCGTCGCAGGCGTGGGCATCGTCGTACTCGGTGCCCTCCTCGCGATCGGCTTCCTGATCGGGCACCCGGTCTACCTGGGCATCCTGGGCTTCGTCCTGGCGCTCCTGGCGGCGGCCATCGTGTTCGGGCGGCGCGCCGAGCGCGCGGCCTTCGGGCAGATGGAGGGCCAGCCGGGCGCGGCGGCGGCGGTCCTGCAGAACGTCGGGCGCGGCTGGACGACGACCCCCGCGGTCGCGATGAACCGCAGCCAGGACGTCGTCCACCGGGCGGTCGGCCGGGCCGGCATCGTCCTGGTGGCCGAGGGCAATCCGAATCGGATCAAGCCGCTGCTCGCGGCCGAGAAGAAGCGGATGAGCCGCGTCGTGGTGGACGTGCCGGTGCACGACATCATCGTCGGCGACGGCGAGGGCCAGGTGCCGCTGAAGAAGGTCCGTACGACCATGCTCAAGCTGCCTCGGGTGCTCACCGGCCCGCAGGTGACGGCGGCCAACGACCGGCTTCGGGCGATGGGCGACCTGATGAGCAACATGCCGCTCCCGAAGGGTCCGATGCCGAAGGGCATGCGGATGCCGCGGGGCGGAAAGATGCGCTGACGCGCCCGACCGACTACATGGGAAGGGCCCCGGACCACACGGTCCGGGGCCCTTCTCGCGTACGGGGTGCTCAGATGCGGACCTGGACGGCGCCGGAGAGGCGGTCGTGGAGGCCGCGGCCGTCGCGGTCCCAGATGAGGGCCGGGATCGCCAGGCAGACGAGCAGGGAGCGGAGCGCCACGCGCGGAAGGCCGAGGCGGCCGCCGCGGACCGAGACGACGCCGAGGCCGAAGAGGCGCTTGCCGGGCGTCGAGCCGATGGTGCCGACCGTCAGCACGCTCAAGACGAGGAGGATGCCGAGGGCCCAGTTGCCCGTCGCCTGGTTGTAGCCGTCGGTGATCAGGCCGTATGCGATCAAGAGGCACAGACCCCAGTCGACGGCGAGGGCGCCGAGCCGGCGGCCCGGGCGGGCGATCGAGCCGGGCCCCTCCTCGGGCAGCCCCAGCTGCTGACCGCGGTAGCCGAAGTCGACGCCTGCGTCCTCGGCCGCCGCGCGGGGGCCGGAGAGCCAAGATCCGAGTGCTTGCCTGTTGTCCACCCGACCACGGTACTGCGCCCGTTTTTGATCACTTCGGCCCGGGTCGGCGAACACGGGCCGAATCGGGCGCCGAGCGGGCCCGGGCAGCGGAACGGCACCCACCCCGGTTAACTTCGACGAAACAAATGGGTCATGCTTGAGAAATCCCGTCTGCCTATGGTCGGGTCCAGCGTGTGCCACCGCACTGGCCGCATGACCGAGCTGCAAGCCCGCCCCTCCCCGGGCCGGGAGTAGGAGGAGTTGGATGTCCGAGAAGCACGGGTTCCAGAACGCCGACGAGGTCCAGAAGTTCATCAAGGACAACGACGTCAAGATGGTCGACGTCCGCTTCTGCGACCTTCCGGGCGTGATGCAGCACTTCACGATCCCCGCGACGGCGTTCGACCCGTCCGAGGAGCTCGCCTTCGACGGCTCGTCGATCCGCGGCTTCCAGGCCATCCACGAGTCCGACATGGCGCTCCGCGCCGACCTGTCGACGGCCCGCGTGGACCCCTTCCGCCGCGACAAGACGCTGAACATCAACTTCTTCATCCACGACCCGATCACGGGCGAGCAGTACAGCCGTGACCCGCGGAACATCGCGAAGAAGGCGGAGGCGTACCTCGCCTCCACCGGCATCGCCGACACCGCGTACTTCGGCCCGGAGGCGGAGTTCTACGTCTTCGACTCGGTCCGCTTCGAGACCTCCGCGAACCAGGGCTTCTACCACATCGACTCCGAGGCCGGCGCCTGGAACACCGGTGCGGAGGAGAACAACCGCGGTTACAAGGTCCGCTACAAGGGCGGCTACTTCCCGGCCCCGCCGGTCGACCACTTCGCCGACCTGCGCTCCGAGATCTCCCTGGAGCTGGAGAACGTCGGCCTCCAGGTCGAGCGCCAGCACCACGAGGTCGGCACCGCCGGCCAGGCCGAGATCAACTACAAGTTCAACACGCTGCTCGCCGCGGCCGACGACCTGATGCTCTTCAAGTACATCGTGAAGAACGTCGCCTGGCGCAACGGCAAGACCGCGACCTTCATGCCGAAGCCGATCTTCGGCGACAACGGCTCGGGCATGCACGTCCACCAGTCGCTGTGGGCGAACGGCGACCCGCTGTTCTACGACGAGACGGGCTACGCGGGCCTCTCGGACACCGCCCGCTACTACATCGGCGGCATCCTCAAGCACGCCCCGTCGCTGCTCGCCTTCACCAACCCGACGGTGAACTCGTACCACCGCCTGGTCCCGGGCTTCGAGGCGCCGGTCAACATGGTGTACTCGCAGCGCAACCGCTCCGCGGCCATGCGCATCCCGATCACGGGCTCGAACCCGAAGGCCAAGCGCGTCGAGTTCCGCGCGCCGGACCCGTCCTCGAACCCGTACCTCGCCTTCTCGGCGCTGCTCCTCGCGGGCCTCGACGGCGTCAAGAACAAGATCGAGCCGATGGAGCCGATCGACAAGGACCTGTACGAGCTGGCTCCCGAGGAGCACGCCAACGTCCCGCAGGTCCCGACCAACCTGGAGGCCGTCCTCTCCGCCCTGGAGGCGGACAACGAGTACCTCCAGGCCGGCGGTGTCTTCACCTCCGACCTGATCGAGACGTGGATCGACTACAAGCGCACGAACGAGATCGCCCCGATCCAGCTGCGCCCGCACCCGCACGAGTTCGAGCTGTACTTCGACCTCTAAACCGCGGACGGCCACGTGACGAAGGCCGCCGCCCCGGAAACCCGGGGCGGCGGCCTTCGCCGTTCGGCGACCGCGCCGCTCAGGCCGCTCGTCGCGAGAACGGTTCACGAGGTCGCCGAACCACGCCCTGGACGTCGTTGTGCGGACTGCACGCGCCGCAGCGTCTCGTCGGCCTGGGGTACGCCCATTCCGCTGAGGAGTTCGGCCATCTTGACCCCGATGAAGCCACGGTCCTCCGGGGTCAATCCCCGCAACAGCGCCACGAGCGACCGTTCCCATTCAGCCTGGTCGCTGAGAATGCTCCGGTTCTGCACAGTCCAGTCGAGAACCTCCCGTGCCTGGTCCGGATGGTGCAGCAACCAGAGCCCGGCAAGGCTGTACGGGCCCTGGGCCACCGCCTCGCGGTAGAAGCGATAGGCCTCCCGTCGCTCTTCGCCCCAGCCGGACGGCGTGTCGGGGGTCTGCGAGAGTTGGGGGGCAGCCACCGGCACCGATCGCCCGAACCGGTACGAGATGCCCACCTCCGGAATCTCGAACTCCCCGTGGTCCGTGCCGGCCCGCAGGTTCTGCCTGGCGGCATCGTGGGCGATCCACGGCGGTACTTCCCGCGCCGACAGACGCTCCCTGGTGACGACGACGGGGTCCACAACCCTCCAGGTGACGGAGGCTCGCGTCGACCCTCCGGCCCACGTGTCCGACCGACGGTCCTGGAGGTCCACCACGGCATCGCGCTCCACCAGGGACACCCAGTAGGCTTGATCGAAGCCTCTGCGCCCCACCGAGGTCAGGCGTGGGGCCCGGTAGGGGCACGTCTCATCGCGCTTCGGACGGGCTACGCGCGGTTCCTCCCCAGCCGCGAGAAACACCAGCGCGCGGTCGACCCGGGTGCCGAGCCGGAGACGGAGCAGACTGCGCAGCGGGGAGGCGGTCAGCGGTTCCACGAGAGTGTCGATCATCGCGCCAACTGCCGTGCCCGAACAGAGGAGTCACGCAGGCGGGCGAGGAAGAGCCGGCGCAGGCCGCGGCTTCCGCCGGATGCCTCTGCCAGTGCTCCGATGAAACTTTCCATCCGCGTATCGCCGTCGGGTCCCAGAGAGCGTTCCAATGTCGCAAGCGCCGCCTTCATCGGTTCGTGCAGCTGCTCGTCGTCCAGCGCCCCCAAGACCAGGGGCACGAGGGACTCCCACGTGTCGGCGAACAACTCCGCCAGTGTCACCTTTCGGATACCAGCCCTGATGATCGAGGGGAACCCTCCGGAGCAGAGACTGTGAACCGCTCGGACCGCGTAGGCGTGGCGGGCGGTGCCACGCGGCTCAGCCAGCCAGGCGGTGAGGCGGACGAAGATGCGTCTCCTGTTCGCCTCCTCGGTAAGCATCACGCCGAGCGCGCCGGAGACTGCTTTGTAGATGTCGTCGTCGAGCGAGTCGCCCTTGTCGTCCAAGATCGTGTGGAGCCGGCGAAGAGCGAAGTCAGGCATGGCCAGCCCCAGACTGCCGGCGCAGGACTCCGCCACCGTGCACCGCACCTGTGTCCCCTTGGCGCGGCTCCACTGACTCAGCTGGGCCCGGACAGCGGCGGAGAGCACCACATTCTGGACGAGTTCACCCAGCGCATGGGCAGCGAGTCGCCGGTGCCACCCGACAGAGGAGTGGGCGAACCCGGCGAGCTGCTGCAGGACATGGGAACCTGATGCCTGACAGAGCACCTGCCCGATACGCTGACCCGCGACCCTGTCCACTCCAGGCTCGTACGGCAACTCTCGCACCCACGTCATCAAGACGTCCGAGAAGCCCTCGTAGTCGAGCCACAGCCGCCGGAGGACCTCCTCACCCAGGTGCCTGCCCCGAAAGGCCACCGGCTCGATCCAGTACCGGCGGCCGCGCACCACCCCGGCGGTCCGGGGTAGCAGCCGGGCCTGCACCTTCGCTAGACGCGCGTCGATGTCACGGCCCAGCAGGTCATCACTCACCGCCACGGGTAGCGTCCGCGTGACGCGTGCCTCGAGCAGCGGTCTCAGGAGGGTGGCGGACCGCTCCACGACCGAGCGGTCCTGTTCCTCGAGCAGAGCGATGGCCGCGGTCAACGCCAGGTCGCCCACGCTGTGCCGCACACCCGCCAGCAGTTCCCCTGCCGCCTCGGCCGTACCGACGCGGAGATTGACAGCCGCAGCCTCGGGCGTCCGGCCGTTTGCCGCGTACTCCCGCAGCTCCTCGGCCACCTCGACGCCGGCGATCGGACGCCTCCCCGCCTCCAGATAGTCCTTGAACGGAAAGAGCTCCAGGGCTCCGACCGCTTTCCTCAGCTCTTCCGCGCTGAGCGCTCCCTCGTCTGCCAGGGCCTTCAGGCGCGCCCGCGCCACGTCGCGGGGCGATGGTGCGTAGTGATCTCGGCACCAGGGAGCGGCCGCTCGCGGCAGTGCGGTCATCCGGTTCACGACAACGATCAGATACGCGTCCTTGACACGGAGATGATCGGTGAGCTGGTTGAAAGCCACTTCGTCGAGGCGTCCCCCTGCTTCCGGCGCGATGCCCTGGACCACGTACCCGCCCGACGTCGATGGTGACCAACTGGTCAGGTCGGTGGACGAGTCGAGACCGATGACCCGGCCCTTCCCGGTGACATCTTGGACCAGAGCAAACGCGGCCGTACTGGTGCCGCTGCCGGACTCGCCACGCAGCAGCAGCACTCGACGGCCGAGGAGGGCTTCCTTGCAAGGGGCATAGGACTGCGTCTCGACAAAGCCACGCAGACGGTCGCCGACCTCCTCTGCCGGATAGGGGCCCTCGCGGAAGCGTGGCTTGGTGATCTTTCCGTCTGCTTCGTCGTCGACGACCGCGTAGTAGTTGTTGGTGTGGTTGACGGAGCCGTGGACAACTCCCATGACCCCGACCCCGTTTCCCACCCGCTGCCGGTTGTCGTCATACGTTGTCTGTCCGCCCGGCGCGGGTTCCGCAGCCCGCTCCGAGGCTTCGACCGCCTGTGGGCGGGCCACTTCGGCTGCTTCGTCAGGAGCCCACCCCGATCCGGCGGTCACCGCTGGTCCCCGGACGCGCCGGTGTTCTTGGTGCCCGAGACGTTGTCCCCGCCGCCCCAGTGCTGGTTGGTGGCGTTGTTGTGCGTGGCACCGCCCTGATAGCTGACACCGCCGCCCACGTCGCCCATGACGGCCATGCCCTCGCGGACCTCCTGCGTGTTGCCGTGATAGCTCCTCCCCACTTGCTCGCCGGAACTGGCGGACGACCCGGTCGTCTCGTCGGACTCGCGCGGCGGGTCGGAGTCCAGCACGCCCGCTCGGAAGAGGCTGGCGGAGGGGGAGGGGATGAACAGCCAGGCCCGCTGTGCGAACGGCTTCCCTTCGACCGTGGCGGGCACCTCGATGCACCGGTCCGGGTGCAGGCCCGCGTAGCCACCCAGCACCGCGTCCTCGTACACCCGGTCCGAGAGGATCGCCGCCAGATGAGTGGTCTGCTCGCTGGACGAGGCCAACACCGCCTTGACCGGCCGGGAGTCCAGCAGCCGGTGGGTGTCGTTGCGGGGCGTTCCGTTGCCGTCACTCGGTCGGCCCTCGTCCGGCAGCGGGCCGACGTGCACGCTGGCCCGCAGACGGATGCGGGGGCCGACCGACAGCGCGTTGTACTGAGCCAGCACCTCATCCAGTACGTTCAGGAACGGCCAGATGACGAAGGGCAGGTGCGTCGGATCGAACCCGAAGACGATGCCGTCCCCCGTGCTGGCGGGAAACCTCTTGTCGTGCTGCACATCAGTCAGCCCAGCCTTGACCAGGGCCTGGTCGACGAGCTCGGGAATCATCTGGCTGACGGGAGCGTGCAGAACCGCCGGGAGGCCGGTGAAGTCCTTGGCATCGACGGCCAGCACAGCCTTGTAGGGCGGCAGGGGACGACTCTCGGTCCATGGTGCAGGTAGCTGCTGGGACATGGGCGACCTCCAAGGAAGCAGGGACCGCAGGTCCGCGGCCTGCCGCAAGCCTCGCCGGAGACGCGCTCACCGAATGCCCAGCGCTGTGCGCCTGGGAGGTGGTGACCATCACAACTTCTTGGTCCCGGCCGCCCAGCTACGGAGCGTGTCCATGTCGCGGATCGTGATCACCCGCCGTGCCGTGTCCACCGCTCCGGCCTGACGCAGTTCGTGGAGACTGCCGACAATGGCATTCCGGGTGACACCGATGGCCTGGGCAAGCTCTTCCTGGGTCAGCCCTGTCAGCCGCAACGGCCCGTCGTCACTGACCGGTACGGGTCCCATGAGGTCTGCCAGACGCACGAGCGACCGGGCCAGACGTGTAGGGATGGAAAGCCGCTGCAGTTCGGCATGTCTCAGGTCGGACTCACGGAGGCGGGCAAGGGTCTGCTGCATCAGCTCCATGACCAGGCCCCGGCGCTCCACGAAGGCGCGGAACCTCTCGGCTTCCAGCGTCACAGCCTTGCAGGGCCGCAGTGCGATGACATCGGCGATCCGTACCTGGTGATCGAAGACGGCCACCTCACCCAGCAAGTCACCGGGGCCACGGAAGGCGAGCAATGTGGATTCCCCGCTCTCCTCGCGTCTTACGACCTTGACCAGCCCATCGGTGAGCGCCAGCAGGTGGGTTCCTAGTGCGCCCTGACGCAATATGGTGCTGCCGGCCCGGAACCGTCGTTCCACGCCGAGGCCGCACAGCTCCTGCCACACGTCCGGGGACAGGCGCTGGCCACAACCTGGAACTTTTCGGGAGTCCACCGTCATAACGCGGTTCTATCTCTGGGGGACTGCCTCCCTCCGGTGGTTCGCTCTCGATGGCTTGATACGTGTGGTTGCATCGACAATAAGGCGGAGGAGCCACTGGCCCGGGCTCCCAGGACGGCGGCCCCTCCGCGACTTCTGGTCCCCTCAGCGTCCGTAGCGGATGAACGTGCGGACCATGCGGCAGGTCGTGTCCGAGGGCGGGTGGATGCCGAGTTGGGTGGCCGTGGTGCGTATCGTCGTGTTCGTGGCCTTCGACGGGACGTAGACGCCGGCGTCGAGGAGGGCGATCGCGAGGCGCATGGCCTTCAGGCGCCGGTTGTGCGTGACGTACCACTCGCGGGGGCGGCCCGCGGGAAGGGGCTTCCTCTGGAGGGGCTTCCAGGGTTCGATGGACGGCGTCCGGATCACGGCGAGAGCCATGGGCTACCTCCTGGCGAACGGTGGTGGGGGCCCTCCCCGGGACCCTCACCTTCACCCCCCATTCTAGTGGCCCCCACTGACAATCGCCCCTGGCCAGACAGGGTTTGAGGGGTCGCGGAGGAAGGTTTGGCGGGTACCGTGGTGCGCATGGAGATCTGGATCAATCCCGCCTGTTCCAAGTGCCGCAGCGCCCTCACCCTTCTCGACGCCGAGGGCGCCGACTACACCGTGCGGCGCTATCTGGAGGACGTGCCCTCGCCGGAGGAGATCTCGCGCGTGCTCGAGCGGCTCGGGCTCGAACCGTGGGACATCACCCGGACCCAGGAGGCCGTCGCCAAGGAGCTCGGGGTGAAGGAGTGGCCCCGGGACGCAGACAACCGCGACCGGTGGATCGAGGCGCTCTCCGCGCACCCCAAGCTGATCCAGCGGCCCATCATCACCGCCGAGGACGGTACCGCCGTCGTCGGCCGGTCCGAGGAGGCCGTGCGGGACGCGCTGTCCCGCTGACACGGAGCGACGACATGGTGCTCGGCAACGATCTGCATCTGGAACTCGGCGCCGGCGGCGGGCGGCGGGCCGCGCTCATCGGGGCCCTGCGCGACGCCGTGCGCGGCGGGCGGCTCGCCCCCGGGACCCGGCTGCCGCCCTACCGGGCGCTCGCCGCCGACCTCGGAGTCGCCCGGAACACCGTCGCCGACGCGTACGCCGAGCTGGTCGCCGAAGGCTGGCTCACCTCCCGGCAGGGCTCCGGGACCCGCGTCGCCGACCGGGTCGCCGCGCCCGCCCCCGGGCCCGTGCGGCCCGCCTCGCCGCCGCCGCTCCCGTACGACCTCGTCCAGGGCAAGCCCGACCCCGGCGCCTTCCCCCGCGCGGCCTGGCTCGCGGCGGCCCGGCGGGCCCTGACGGACGCACCGCACGAGGCCTTCGGGATCGGCGACCCGCAGGGCCGGATCGAACTGCGCCGGGCCCTCGTCGAATACCTCGCGCGGGTGCGGGGCGTGCGGACCTCCCCGGACCGGATCGTGATCTGCTCGGGCGCCGCGCACGCCCTGCGGCTGCTCGCGCCCCTGCTCGGTACGGCTGCCCCCTGGGCGGTCGAGGCCTACGGGCTGCCCTTCCACCGCGGGCTCCTTGCCGGGGCCGGCGTCTCCACGGTGCCGGTGGCCGTCGACGAGGACGGGGCGCGGGTCGGGGAGATCCCCCGCCACGCGGGCGCGGTGCTGCTCACCCCCGCCCACCAGTTCCCCACAGGGGGGCCGCTGCACCCCGAGCGCAGGACCGGCGTCCTGGAGTGGGCGCGGGCCTCCGGTGGCCTGGTCGTCGAGGACGACTACGACGGGGAGTTCCGCTACGACCGGCGGCCGGTCGGCGCCGTCCAGGGCCTCGACCCCGAACGGACCGTCTTCATCGGCTCCGTCAGCAAGAGCCTCTCCCCCGCCCTCCGGATCGGCTGGATGTGCCTGCCCTCGGCGCTCGTCGACGGGGTCGTCGCGGCCAAGGGCGAGCGCGAGCCGTACGCCTCCGCGACGGACCAGCTCACCCTCGCGGACTTCCTCGCCTGCGGCGCGTACGACCGGCACGTCCGGCGGATGCGGCAGCGGCACCGGGGGCGGCGCGACCGGCTGACGGCGGCGCTCGCGGAGCGGGTGCCGGGGGTACGGGTGACGGGGATCGCCGCCGGATTGCACGCCGTCCTCAAGCTGCCCCCCGGCACGGAGGCAGCCGCGCTCGACGCGGCGGCCCGGCACGGGGTCGCCGTCGAGGGCCTCGCCTCCTACCGCCACCCCGAGGCCCCTGCCCCGACCCACCCGGACGGCCTCGTCGTCGGCTACGCCACCCCGCCGGAACGGCTGTACGGGGCGGCCCTCGACGCCTTGTGCGACGCGCTGCGGGATGGGCTGCGGGACGGGACCTAGCGCGCGGTCGCGCCTCCCGCCGCCGCCCTCTCCGCCTCCGTCAGGATCTCCGTCAGGCGCAGGCCGAAGCGGGCGTCGCACGCGTGGGGTCGTCCTGTGCGGGCCGCCGTGACGAGGGCGTCCACGGCCGCGCCGAAGGCGTCCACCGCGCCGTCCCAGCGGGGCAGTTCGGCTCTGCCCCCGCTGCCGTACAGCGTGAGGGCCGCCTCCGCCGCCTCCGGTGGGGCGCTGAGGGTGAGCGTGGCGGTGCTGCTCGCGCCGGAGGTGTGCCGCAGGACCAGGTGGTGGGTGTCGTCAGGGCCTGGCACCGCGGTGATCGCCGTGACGTCGCCGAGGACCGGCAGGTAGACCGAGAGGACGTGCGGGCCCACGTCCCACAAGCCGCCCTTCTCCCGCCGCCACGGGGAGTCCGCGTACGCGCTCGCGGAGCCCCGCCCGTAGAGCGAGCCAAGCCAGTGTGCCTCGCCGAGGAACCAGCCGCCGGCCGCCGCCTGTTCCTCGATCCAGCGGGCCGTCGGCTCCGCGAACCGCAGCGTGCAGAAGACCACCGAGGCGACCCCCGCCGCCCCGACCGCCTCGGCCACCTCGCGCGCCCCGGCGACCGTCGTCGCGACCGGCTTGTCGAGGAGGACGTGGCACCCGGCCTCCGCGGCCCGTACCGCCAGCGGGGCCTGTACGTCCGGCGGGAGCGCGAGGGCGACGGCGTCGCTGGCCGCGAAGAGTGCGTCCACGTCGTCGTACGCGCGCGTGCCGGACGCGGCGGCGAGCGCGGCCGCCGCCTCGGGGCGTCTGCCCCACACCCCGCTGAACTCGATCCCCGGATGCCGGGCGAGCGCGGGCGCGTGCGTGCGGCCGGCCCAGGGGCCGGTGCCGAGAAGTCCGATACGGGGCTTCGCGCCCAGGTGCTTCGCCATGCCCCCAGTCTGCCGGGTGGCAGTGACAACCCGGTCCCCGCCTGCCGTTTCCCGCCTGTCGTTGCCGCCTGACTCGCGCCGCCTGCCCTCCCTTCCCCGCCGAAACCCGCTGGCGGCCCACCCCCCGTCCGGTGTTAGCGTTTCCGGGCCGGCCGCGGGACTCCGGTGCGACTTCCGGAACCTGCCTCTGAAGCAACGTCTTCGCTGTTCGTGCCCTCATTCCCCGGCCGGCACCCACAAGAAGGGGAGAGCCTTGTCCGAGCTCGTCGCCGCCGAGGACGTGCTCCTCTTCGTGAACGCCGCCGTGACCGCCACCGGTCAGCGCGAGTTCCGTTCCACCGCCGCCGCGCAGCACTTCTCGCTCCGCTTCGTCCACGAGTACGTACGGGTCAACTACCGGCCCGTGTACGCCGCCGCCCTCGCGCTCGACATCAACCACCACAACGCCGCTCTCATCGTCGAGCAGCTGCTGCGCACCGCCGACGAGGCGGGCGGGGCCGAGGAGAAGCGGGCCGAGGGGCGGCTGATCGGCGCGCGGCTCGCGCTGCTCCCGCCGCAGCGGGTCTACCGGCTGTTCCGCACGCTGCGCTCGGCCGGGGTCAACAACCGGCGCACGCGCGCGATCACGCGCGCGTGGCTCGCGGCCCGCCCCGATCCGGCCCTGGACGCGGTGAAGTACCGGAGCGGTCTGAAGGCCGCCCTGCGGCACGTCCACGGGCGGCTGCCCGACCCCGAGACGGGTGACTTCCTCTTCGCGCCGGGCCGCCGGGTCCGGTACGAGAACCAGACGCTCGACGCGTTCCGCCGGGCCCGTTACGAGCAGGGCGCGCTGTACGAGCTGCCGTTCACGGTCGCGGAGGGGTTCGCCGCGAAGCACGGCGTGCCGCGCGCGGTGTTCCTTGAGCGGATCGCGCCCCGCATGACCCGCCTCGAACAGCTCCGGACGGAGCGGGCCGCCGACCTGTCCGTCATGCCGCTGACCCGTCTCGCCCTGTACGTCCTCTCGTTGCCGTTCGGCGATCGGGTGGAGCGGCGGGCCGAGCTGACGGGTGCGCTGCGCGCGGCGGCCCGGCGCGCGGCGGGCCCGTACGCCGGGAGCTGGGGGCGGGTCGCGGCCGTCCTCGACGACAGCTTCTCCTCCTCGGGTTCGGCGGTGAAGCGGCGCCGTCCGCTGGCCGTGGCGCTCGGCTGCCACTACCTCCTGGAGGCCCTCGCGGCGCCGGGGGCGTACACCCCGCTGTGGACCTCGGGCGGCAGCGATCCGCTGCTCGTGCGGCCGTACGGGCCGACTCCTCTGGGCCTGCGGATCCTCGACGCCCTCGACAGCGGCCCCGACCGGCTGGTGATCGTCTCGGACGGCTGGGACAACGCCCCGCCGGGGCTCGCGGGCGAGGTGCTGCGGGTGTGGCGGACACGGCTCGATCCGGAGCGGCGGACGAGCGTGACGCACCTGAACCCCGTATACGACGCGGAGGGTTTCGACGTACGGCGGCTCGCCCCGAGCGTGCCCGCCGCCGGGATCCGGGACGCGGAGGATCTGGCGGCGCTCGTGGAGATCGCGCAGTTCGCCGAGGGACGGACGGGGTTCGCGGAGCTGCGGGCCTATCTGGACCGGCGGGTGGAGCTGTTCTTGGGGGCGGCGGCGGGAGAGGGTGCCGGGACATCGGCGGGAGAGGGGGCCGGGGGATGACCCGGATCGATCTGACCGGGCTTGACGCGCGGCCGGCGCAGGTGTGGGGCGGGGTGCGGCTCGTGCCGCTGGTGCGGGACGAGCCGGTGCCGGGGCTGCGGCTGAGCCGCGAGGTCTACGAGGGGTTCGGGGCCGTGGATCTGCCCGACCGGACCACCTACACCTCGTACATCCCGCACGGTTTCGTCGCCGACTGGACGGGGACCGGGGCGGGGGCGGGCGCGGCTGCGGGCGGGGAGGCCGCCGCGTACGGGACCCGGCTGGGCGGGGACGGGGCGCCGCCCTCCTGTGTGCCCGTGCGGCGGATCCAGCGGATGGCCAAGCGCCGCCAGGGGGAACGGAGGCTGCGATTCCTGCCGTTGCACCTCGCTCTCGAGGGCTATCTCGCGCTGCACTTCGGCGGTCCTTCCGTGGTCTGGGACGACTGGTCGCGCGAGGCGCTGCGGCACGGGCTCTCGCCGCGTGCCGAGGCGGCGTACGCGGGGTGGACGGTGCCGGGGCTCGCGGAGGCGCTGCGGGTCTTCGAGCTCCACCCGGGGCAGTGCGGGATGCTCCTGTACGTGGCCGACGCGCTGGCCGCCGCCTTCGTGGCGCCGCACCCGGACGACTACCGCCTGCTGCATCCGACGCTCGTGGAGGACCTGTACGGGGAGCTGGTGCACCAGTACGCGTACTACGGCGGGCCCGTGCCCGAGTTCACGGCGCGGATCCGGGACGGGGCCGGCGGCATCCGTACCCTCGCCGACCTGCGGGCGGCGGCCCGGGAGCAGGAGCGGGCCTGGGCAGTGGCGCACGACGGGCTGATGGCGCGGGACCTCCTGGAGACCTCGTACGCCTTCGAGCGGGTGTACCGGGCGGGTCCTTTCGACCTGTACCGGTTCCTGCCGCCGTTCCAGCGCGGCGGGCGGGAGCAGCACATCGGGGAGCTGATCACCGACCGCAAGGGCCGGGCGGCCTATCTGAAGACGTTCCGGCTCTCCGAGAACCAGATCCGGAAGGGCCATCTGCTCCAGCGGCTCGCCTCCTGCGACTGGCATCTGGAGCGGACCGCGGAGGCGCTCGGGACCTCGTACGCCGAGGTGGTGCGGCGGGTGAGGGGCGCGGGGCTCGACGCGCTCCTGGACGCGCACACCGTCGCACAGCGGCTGCGGGAAAAACAGGAAAGCTGAGTAACACGGGGTTCACATTCGGGCAACCGACGGGAAATCCCGTGTTGCGAAGCTGCGACCGGACACAGACACACCGCAGCTTCTCGCAGCGCCGCGAGCCGTTGCGATTCCCGCAGCAGCACGCCCAAAGGATGAGGCCCGTGACCTTCAAGGCTGAGTACATCTGGATCGACGGCACCGAGCCGACCGCGAAGCTTCGTTCGAAGACGAAGATCATCGTGGGCGGCGGCGCCGCGCTCGACGAGCTGCCGATCTGGGGCTTCGACGGTTCCAGCACGAACCAGGCCAAGGGCCACGCCTCGGACCGCGTCCTCAAGCCGGTCTTCGTCTGCCCGGACCCGATCCGCGGCGGCGACGACATCCTGGTGCTGTGCGAGGTCCTCAACACGGACATGACGCCGCACGAGTCCAACACGCGTGCCGCGCTCGCCGAGGTGGCCGCGAAGTACGCCGCGCAGGAGCCGATCTTCGGCATCGAGCAGGAGTACACCTTCTTCGAGGGCGACCGCCCGCTCGGCTTCCCCGTCGGCGGCTTCCCCGCCGCGCAGGGCGGCTACTACTGCGGCGTCGGCTCGGACGAGATCTTCGGCCGTGACGTCGTCGAGGCGCACCTGGAGAACTGCCTCACCGCGGGTCTGGGCATCTCCGGCATCAACGCCGAGGTCATGCCGGGCCAGTGGGAGTTCCAGGTCGGTCCGCTGGCTCCCCTCACGGTCTCGGACCAGCTGTGGGTGGCCCGCTGGCTGCTGTACCGCACGGCCGAGGACTTCAAGATCTCCGCGACCCTGGACCCGAAGCCGGTGAAGGGCGACTGGAACGGCGCGGGAGCGCACACCAACTTCTCCACGAAGGCGATGCGCGAGGGCTACGACGCGATCATCACCGCCGCCGAGTCCCTGGGCGAGGGCTCGAAGCCGCTCGACCACGTCAAGAACTACGGCGCCGGCATCGACGACCGCCTCACCGGCCTGCACGAGACCGCCCCGTGGGACCAGTACTCCTACGGCGTCTCGGACCGCGGCGCCTCGGTCCGCATCCCGTGGCAGGTCGAGCAGGACCAGAAGGGCTACATCGAGGACCGCCGCCCGAACGCGAACGTGGACCCGTACGTGGTGACCCGCCTCCTGGTGGACACCTGCTGCGAGGCCCTGGAGAAGGCCGGCCAGGTCTGATCCCGCGGTTCTTCCTTCCGGAAGGGGCGCCCACCGTTTCACACGGTGGGCGCCCCTTCCGTCATGTGGTCAGGACGACACGGGTTCCGCCCGGTTGAGGGATGCTCACCGGCATTCCCTTCTGGTTGAATAGGGATATGGCCATCTCACGGAACGACAGCGCGACGGGTCGTCACGACCTCGAGCCGTTCTGGCCTTCCCGGCAGCATCACGACTTCGACCGGGTGTGTTGCCGCGCGAGGAACGCGTCGGCCCTCTAAAGCCCCGATCGGTACGGTCCGATCCACGGCCTTCGGCCGACGCGCACGACGTACGACTCCTGTCCGTCCGTTTCTCCGCGCGAAAGAGCTGATCTCCCATGGCACCCACCGCTCACACGACCGCTCACACCGCCGCTCACACCCAGAGTGCTTCCCTCACGGCCGTCCGTCCGGGGCGGCACCGGCTGCGCGCCGTCGACCCCGACGAGGACGTCGACTTCGCCCGGGTCGCCGACTTCCTGCCGCCCGGCGCCACGTGGCTGCCCGCTCCCCCGCACACCCTGCCGACGCTGCCGGGGCGGCCGCCGATGGTCGGGTACCTGGTTCTCGTACCGGCCGATCAGCAGCCGCCGGAGCCCGCCGCCGCCCCGGTGGAGGCCCAGGGGCCCGTCGCCGTCGACGGCGTCCGGCGGATCGCCGTCGTGGACGGGCGGGCGCTCGACCTCACCTATCTGGAGTTCGAGCTGCTCGCCCATCTCGTGGCGCACCCCCACCGGGTGCACACCCGCGACCAGTTGGTCACCACCGTGTGGGGGTACGGGCACGTCGGCGACGGGCGCACGGTCGACGTGCACGTGGCCCGGCTGCGTCGCAAGCTGGGCGCCGAGCACCGCCACACGATCCAGACCGTGCGGCGGGTCGGCTACAAGTACACGCCCTGATCAGCTCGTCCGAGACCTCGCCCGAAGCCTGGACGCCACGCCCAGGGCGAGGTCCGCCACCAGGAACAGCAGCAGGCTGAGGCCGAGCAGCGGGACGAACCAGGCCACGAGCGCCGCGCCCGCCGCGAGGGGCAGCAGCAGGGTCACCGGGACCCGTCGCCACGCCCCGCGTGCCGCCGGGCGGCCCGGGCGGCGTAGCCACCACATGCGGTAGCCCCAGAGGATCAGCAGGATCAGGGCGAGCGCCAGGGCCGCGAGCGCCAACTGGTTGAACAGGCCGAGGAAGACGCCGGTGTGGGCGTCGATGCCTATGCGGGTGAGCTTCGCGAGCAGCGGGTAGTCGGCGAAGGCGAGCCGGTCGAGTACGGCGCCGTCGGCCGGGTTCACGGCGACGGAGTCCAGCTGGAGCGGGAACTGCGTGTCGGTCTCCTTGACCACGTACCCCTTGCCGTCGGCGGGCAGGACCACCGAGATCCTCGGGCTGTCGATGCCGGCCTCGCGGGCTGCCGCAAGCGCCCGGTCGAGGCCTATGTCCGGGCCCTGGGCGGTGGCGCCGCTGCCGGTGTGGGATCCGCCGTGGCCCTCGTGCTCCGAGGAGCCGCCGGCCGCTCCGCCGACGGTCGCGGTGAGCGTGGGGGTGGCGCCGCCGAGACCGTCCTGGACCGCGCCGATGTTCTCGCCCGCGTACCGCGACCAGGTCAGGCCCGTCGCGGAGAGCAGGACGAGCCCGGTGACCGCCCACAGGCCGACCGAGCCGTGCCAGGACAGGGTGCGGCGGCGGGAGGCCGGGCCGCCCTCCGGGACGAACAGGGCGCGGCGGTTCGCACGGCGCCGGCCGAGCCAGAGCAGCAGGCCGCCGAGCGCGATGACCCAGAGCCAGCTCGCGGCGAGTTCGCTGTAGTTGCGGCCGAGGTCGCCGAGGTGCAGATCGCGGTGCAGGCCGTCGATCCAGGTGCGCAGCGGGAGTGCGCCGGAGCCGCCGTAGCTGGGCAGCTGCCCGCGTACGTCTCCGGTGTACGGGTTCACGAAGACGGCCAGCGAGGTTTCCTCGGGGACGTCGGGGTCGGCCATCAGGACCCGGGTGGTCGCCCCGGGTTCGGCGCCGGGCCAGACGGCGGTGACGGTGCCGTTCGGGTTGACCTTGCGGGCGATGTTCACCTGCTGGGACAGCGGCAGGGTCGTCTCGCCGACGGGGACCTCCAGCTCGTGCGCGTACACCACCTTCTCGGCCGGGAAGGAGAGCGCGTAGAGCAGGCCGCTGGCGGCGGCCACGAGGAGGAACGGGGCGACGAGGACGCCCGCGTAGAAGTGGAGGCGGAGAACGAGGGGGCGCAGGGCGCTCCAGGTTCCGGGCCTCTGGGGAGTGGCTGCGGCGGTGGGGGCGGCTTCCGACGGTGGCGCCTCGGGGGTTTCCGGGCGTGCGGGATCGTCGATGGTCATGACTGTCCTAGGACTCGGTGCAGACAGGGGGAAGGACCCCCGGGTCAGACGTGTGCTCCGAGGGCCGTGGCGCGGGGTCGGGACAGCCGGGGCGGGCCGCGCCGGGACAGGGCGTGCGCGAGGACGACGGTGTGCGGCCGGTCGGGGGTCCGCCGGGACCGGCGGACCGGGCGGCGCGGGGCCTCGGGCACGCGCACGCGTGCGGACAGCAGGCGCAGGGGGGTGAAGGCGTACGCGAGGGCGGCTCGGGCCAGGGTGAAGAACGCGGCCTCGCCGTGGGCCAGCCAGAGTCCGCAGAGGATTGCGGCGATGAGGTGCACGGCGAGCATGCCGGTGCCGGTGCCGGGGGCCAGGGCGGGGTCGAGGGTGGTCGGGTCGAGGGTGGCCGGGTCGAGGGTGGCCGGGTCGAGGACCGGTGGGTCCGTCATGGCGTGGGGGCCGCTGCCGTGCGTGGCGTGGGGGCCGCCGTACGTGGCGTGGGTGCCGCCGTACGTCGCCTGGGTGCCGGCGTGCGTCGCCTGGGTGCCGGCGTGCGTCGCCTGGGTGGCGTGTGTCGCCGGGTCGTGCGCGTGGGTCGTCGGTCCGTGGCGGCCCGTGTCCCCGACGTGGGAACCCGCCGCCGAGAAGATCAGGTGCAGGGCGCCCTGGAGGGCGAACAGCGCGCCCGCGATCGTCGGCGCGCCCCGGCGGCGGCCCGCCGCGGCCCAGGCGGCGGCCGCCGTCACCACGAAGGCGCCGAGCAGCGCGGGCGCCGGAAGCTGGTGGTCAGACATGGACGAATGACCCACCGCTGCCAATGCCACGCACACCACCGCGAACAGGGCGGCTCGCAACGCGCGCAGAGGCGACCGGGCATCCGTCATCGCCCGTCATGGTGTCACCCCTTCGTGCGCCCGGCGAGACCCCCTCCCCGTCCGGTTGCCTTCCTCGCCGGGCCGCCGGCGTTCCTCCCGTGGCGGAATCCTCCGGGAGCGGAAAGCCCTGTTCCCGTGCGGGGCCGCCGGAGAGGATTCGGATCATGAAGCTACTGATGCTCGGAGGCACGGAGTTCGTGGGGCGCGCGGTCGTCGAGGCGGCGCTCGCACGGGGCTGGGAGGTGACCGTCTTCCACCGGGGCCGGCACGCGCCGCCGGCGGGGGTCACCTCGCTGCTCGGTGACCGCACCACCGGTCCGGACGGTCTCGCCGCCCTCGCCGAGGGTTCCTGGGACGCCGTCGTGGACACCTGGTCGGCCGCCCCCTCGGCCGTACGGGACGCGGCCCGGCTGCTCGCGGGGCGGGTCGGGCGGTACGCGTACGTGTCGAGCCGTTCCGTGTACGCCTGGCCGCCCGCCGCCGGACTCGCGGAGGACGGGCCGCTGGTGGAGGGTTCGCCGGACGCCGGGGACGTGCCGTACGCCGAGGCGAAGATGGGCGGCGAACTCGCCGTCACGGACGCGTTCGGCGCGGACCGGGCGCTGTTCGTCCGCGCGGGCCTGATCATCGGACCGTACGAGAACGTGGGCCGGCTCCCCTGGTGGCTCGGCCGGATCGCGCGCGGCGGCCCGGTCCTCGCCCCCGGGCCCGTCGACCTTCCGCTCCAGTACATCGACGCCCGCGACCTGGCCGAGTGGACGCTCGACGCGGTGGCCGCTGGGCTCTCGGGTCCGTACAACCTCGTCTCGCCGCCCGGGCACACGACCATGGGCGAGCTGCTCGACGCCTGCGTACGGGCGACCGGCGCGGACGCCGAGCTCCGCTGGACCGACCCCGAGGCGCTGCTCGCGGCGGGGGCGGAGCCGTGGTCGGAGCTGCCGGTGTGGCTGCCGCCGGGCGAGATGTACGACGCGATGCACACCGCCGACGTCTCGCGGGCGCTCGCGGCCGGGCTGCGCTGCCGGCCCGCGGAGGAGACGGTCGCCGACACGTGGGCGTGGCTGGAATCGCTGGGCGGGGTCGCGCCACGCCGGCCGGACCGACCGGAGGTCGGGCTCTCCGCGGAGCGGGAGGCGGAGCTCGTGGCGAAGATCGCGGCGGGGGCGTAGGCGGGGGGGCGGCGGGCGGCTCGGCGGGGCGCGTCGGCGGACGGCTCGGCGGGGCGCGGCGGCGGGCGGCTCGGCCGACACGTCGGCGGCGTCGGCGGCGGGCGGCTCGGCGGTGCTCTCGGCGGAGTGAGGGATCGCCCGGACCTGCCCGAACCGGGGTGATCCCTTACCGTCGAGAACGGACGCGCCGCCGAGGAGCGTGCGTACGAACCGGAGGAGTCGCCGCATGCCCGCCATCCCCGCCGCCTCCGTGGCCAACCTCCGCGATCTCGGCGGTCTGCCGCTCGGCGGCGGGCGTTCCGTCCGTCCCGGCCTGGTCCTGCGCTCCGCGCAGCTCGACCGGCTCGACCCGGCCGAGCCGGTCGTGGCCGGCCTGGGCATCCGTACGGTCGTCGACCTCCGTACGGAGACCGAGCGCGCCGACCGGCCCGACCGGCTGCCCGCCGGTGTCCGGCACCTCGTCGCGGACGTGCTCGCCGACCACCTGGCCACCAGCGGGCTGCCGCCCGCCGCCCGGCTCAAGGAACTGCTCACCGACCCGGCGCTCGCCGAGGAGTACCTCGGCGGGGGCCAGGTCAGGGCGGCCTTCGCCCAGACCTACCGGACCTTCGTCTCCAGCGACTCCGGGCGTGCCTCGTACCGTGCCCTCCTCACCGAGCTGGGCGCTCCGGACGCCGGGCCGCTGCTCTTCCACTGCTCGGCCGGCAAGGACCGGACGGGCTGGGCGGCGACGGTCGTCCTGTGCCTGCTCGGCGCGGACGAGGAGACCGTGCGGAGCGAGTACCTGTCGGTCAACACGGCGGTGCGGCAGGCGTTCGCGCCGATGATCGAGGGCTTCACCGCCCAGGGCGGCGACCCCGACCTCGCGCTCGACCTGATCGGGGTCCTGCCGGAGTACCTGGAGGCCGCGCTCGACGAAGTCGCGGTCCGGCACGGGTCGATGGAGAAGTACGTACGGGAGGGCCTCGGCGTCCCGGACGAGGTCACGCGGGTGATGCGGGAGCGGCTGACGGGCGGGTGAGGGTCTGCGGGGCTCGGGCCCGGGGCGGCGGGCCTGGGTGACGGGCCGGGGCAGCGGGCCGGGGTGACCATCGGAAGAATCGCTCGTTCTGCTGAACGTGAGCACCCAGGATCTCGTCCCCTCGCCCGTGGGTCCCGTCGACGTCGAGCAGGCCGAGGCCGCGCTCGTCGAGCGGTACCCGCGTCTCGTCCGCATCGCGTACCTCGTACTGCCGCCTTCGCTCGGCCGGAACCGCCGGGTCCTGACCGCGCACGCGCTCGTCCAGCGTGCGCTGCCGCGCCGGCGGGTGCCGGGCCCGGCCGTACCGGAGCCGCGGCTCGCGGAGGACGCGGTCGATCCCGGTTACGCGTACGTACGGGCCGAGGTGCTGCGGCAGGCGCTGGTCGCCGGGCTGCCGCTGCGGCGCCTCGCGCTGCCGCGCCGGGCGCAGTTCCCGCCGCTGCTCCCGCACGTGTGGGGGCTTCGGTTGTTCCCCCGGGTGGGGGGCGCCGACGAACTCGCCCTGGACCAGCGGCTGTCCCGGCTCTCGGGCCCGGGCCGCGCGGCCTACGTCCTGCGCGGCCTGGAACGCCAGGGCGACCCGGAGGTGCTGCGGGTTCTGGCGACGGCCGGCGTCGAGGACCCGAGGGCGGCGCTGGCGGAGGCGGACGCCCTGGACGAACTGGCTGCTGACCTGGTCGAACTGGACGAGCGGGAGACGAAGACCCTGACCGGGCCCGCCGCGCCCTCCGGACCCGCCGGACCCACCGGAACCGCCGGAACCGCCAGACCCACCGGTGAGGCCGGAGAGGCCAGTGAGGCCGGTGAGGCCGGTGAGGCCGGAGAGGCCACGACCAGGGTCGGCGAACAGGCCGGCCCCGCTCGGGGCGGCGGTCGGCGCGGTCAGGGCGCGGGCGCGGGTGTCCCGGGCAGGGGTGACGGCCGGTACGGGGCCGGTGCCTCGGGCTCAGCCGGCCGTCCGACCCTGAACGGCACCACCCCGCCGGGCCCCTACAGCGCCGGCGGGCCCGTCGGTGGTGCCGTGCACCGGGGTCTGTCCGGGGCTGCCGGGCGTACCGGGGGCGAAGGCGGCGAAGGCGGCGTAGGGCCCGCCGCCTTCCCCCCGCACCCCCTCCGTCCCCGCCGTCTCAGTGGGGCCGCCCTGCTCGAGTCCGACGAGTTCGATCCCTGTGCGCTGCAGGCGCGGCCCACCGACCTTCTGCGGCGGCGGCAGCACGCCCGGGCCGCGGCGGTCGCCGTCGCCGCGCTCGTCGTGTGCGGGACGCTGCTCGGGCTGCCCGGGGACGGCTGGGGCAGAAACGGTGCGGCAGCGCCCTCGTACGCGCGTAACCCCGCCGCCGAGGCCGCCCTCGACCCCGGCGCGCTCAAGCGGGTCGCCCCGGCGGCCTGGCCCGGTTCGACCCGGCGGGACTTCTCCGTATGGCCCGCGCGCGGCGGTCTCACCGGCGACAGCGCCCTGCTGCGGCGGGCGCTCGCCGTCTGGGCCAGGCCCGGCCTCTCCGTGCGGTCATCGGCGACGCCGGGGACCCCGGTGGGTCCGCCGATGGGCCCCCCGCAGCTCCTGTTCGCCGGTGTGGTCGACGGAGCCCGGGTGGTGCTCCTCCACGACGGGCTGCGGGCGGTGCGGTACGCGGAGCCGGTCGAGGGCACCGCGGGCGCGGCGCTCGACTTCGCGCGGACGGACGGCGCCGACACGGTCGGCTCGGCCGCGCTCGTCCTCTCCCGCGCGGCGGGCAACGTCCGCTATCTGACCGCCCCTTGGGTGAAGGAGACGGTGGTACGGAATCTCCTCGCGCCCGCCAAGGCCCCCTGGCCCCTGGTGCGGGACGCGCACGGGATGACCGAACCCGTACCGAGTCCCGCCCTGGCGAAGGGCTGCACCCGCTGGAACGCCCTTCAGGTGCACGACGGTTCGGGTCCGCGGCTGCTCGCCGACCTGGGCGAGCTGGCCCCCGCCCGGCTCCTGTGGGGTCCGCCGGACGCGCCGGTGGACGCGACGGGCCCGGAGGCGCGGGAGGCGTGGGCCAGGACGGTCTGCCAGCTCACGGCGGTACGCGCGCACGGCGTGCGGTCGGTGCACGCCTGGCGGTTCGCCCGGCAGCCGCTCCCCGAGGGCGCCGGGCGCGGCACCTGGCTGTGCACGCGCGCGGAGACCTGGCGGGGCACGGGCAGCAGGGTCCTCGCCCAGTTCCTGGCCCCGTCGCCCGCCGTCCCGGCCGCGCTCGCGGCCCGCTCCGAGGGTTCACCGGCCTGCGGGGTACGGGATCCCCGGGTCCTGGCGGGCGTCCTGTGGCAGGCGCCGAGCGGCGGGTGGTACGTCCTGGCGGCGGGCAGTCCCGACTTCACCGCTCTGGAGACCTCGGGCGGCGTGAAGGGCCGGTCGGACGGTCCGGTGCTCGCCGTGAAGGCGGCCGCGGGGGCCCGCGCGGATCTGGACGGGACGCTCCGGGACGGCACACGGGTGGGCGCCCTGAGGTGACCCCGCGGGCGGCCGCCCGGAGGTGGGCGCCCCTACGTGACCCCGCGGGCCCGCCGCGCCCCGAAAAAGCCCCCGCAGACACCTGTCGCCCCCGCCTACCCCTCAGTACATTGACGGCATGTCTAATACGCAGCCCGCACCGGTGGCGTCGGAGCACGTCGAGCTCAAAGCCCGCAAGGTCTCCTTCGACTGGGAGGAGACCCCGCTCCACTGGGTACCCGGCGATCCCTTCACCACGCACACCATCAACGTGCTGCACCTGCTGCTCCCGGCCGGCGAACGCTGGTTCGTACACGTGTACAAGCAGGCGCTGCCGTACATCACCGACGACCGGCTGCGCGCGGACGTCATCGGCTTCATCGGCCAGGAGGCCGTCCACTCCCAGGCCCACGACGACGTCCTCCCCCACCTCCGCGAGCAGGGCCTCGACCCCACCCCGTACACCGCCCAGGTCGACTGGTTCTTCGAGAAGCTCCTCGGGGACCGGACCCTGCCGCCCGGCCGGCCCAGCCGCTGGTGGCTGATGGAGCGGGTCGCGATGATCGCCGCCATCGAGCACTACACCGCGTTCCTCGGCAACTGGGTCCTCAACGCCGACGCGCTCGACCGGGCCGGCGCCGACCCGACGATGCTGGACCTGCTGCGCTGGCACGGCGCGGAGGAGGTCGAGCACCGCTCCGTCGCCTTCGAGCTCTTCATGCACCTCGACGGCGGCTACCGGCGCCGCGCCCGCACCTGGGCGCTCGCCTTCTCCACGCTCGTCTTCCTCTGGCAGCGGGGCGTCCGCTTCTTCATGGAGAACGACCCGAACCTCCGCGACGGCGACGGCAAGGCCTCCTTCGGCCAGTTCGTCCGCAAGGGCAGGCAGGGCGTGCTGCCCTCCACCCCCGACATGCTGCGCTCCATACCCCGCTACCTCAGCCGCGCCTACCACCCCTCCCAGGAGGGTGACACCGCGCAGGCCATGGCCTACCTGGCCTCCTCCCCCGGCGCCAACGGAGGTCGCTGATGCCCCGGTTCACCACCGTCGCCCTCGTCGCCGGCGCCGCCCTGCTCGCCCGCCGCGCCGTCCGCAGCCGCATGTCGACCGCCCCCCTGTGGCCGATGCCCGCCCTCGACGAACCCGTGTCCGGGTACGGCCGCGGCAGCACCGTCCCCCGCAAGGTCCGGGTGACCGGCCGCGCCACGCCCGCCGAAGGCGTCGTCGAACTGCGCCTGGAAGGACGCGGGTTGCCCGCCTGGCAGCCGGGCGCCCATGTCGACCTCGTCCTGCCCTCCGGCCTCGTACGGCAGTACTCGCTCTGCGGCGATCCGGCCGACCCCACCGCCTACACCGTGGCGACCCGGCTCATCGACGAGCGGCAGGGCGGGCTCGGCGGGTCGCGCGAGGTCCACGAGCAGCTGCACGTCGGCGTGCAGATCGAGATCCGGGGACCCCGCAACCGCTTCCCGCTGATCGCGGCCCCCGCGTACGTCTTCGTCGCCGGCGGCATCGGCATCACCCCGGTCCTGCCGATGCTGCGCGCCGCCGAGGCGGCCGGGGCGGACTGGCGGCTCGTGTACTGCGGGCGGAGCCGGGCCACCCTGCCGTACCTCGCGGAGATCGAGGCGCTGGGCGGCGGCGACCGGGTGACCGTCGTCCCCGAGGACGAGTCGGGCTACCCCGACCTCGGCTTCCTCGCGCACACCCCCGCCGAGACCCTCGTGTACTGCTGCGGGCCCGACGGTCTGATGGACGCGGTGGCGGCGGCGATGCCGGAGGGCCGCGCGCCGCTCCTCGAGCGCTTCTCGGCTGCGGCGACGACCGGCGGCACCGCCTTCGAACTCGAACTGCGCCGCTCCGGCCGTACGGTGAAGGTGGCGGCCGACCAGTCGGTGCTCGCGGCGGTACGCGCGGAGGTCCCGGGCCTCATGTACTCCTGCCGGCAGGGTTTCTGCGGCACCTGCCGACAGCGGGTCCTGGAGGGCGAGGTCGACCACCGGGACGAACTGCTCACTGACGCCGAGCGGGACGACTCGATGCTGATCTGCGTCTCGCGCTGCGCGGGGAAGCGGCTCGTGCTGGACCTCTAGGGATCAGGGCAGGATCAGCCAGTCGAAGGCAAGCGCGGCGGCCAGGCCTCCCACCAGGAGCCAGGTGGCGAGCCGCGTACGGCCGTTGCGGGACAGCTCGATCACGACCCCGCACAGGATCATGGCGAGCCCGTACACACCGACGACCAGGACCGACGTGCGGCTCGCGAGGCGGACGACGAGGACCACGGCCATCGCCACGAGGAGCACGGACGCCACGGCGACCCGCAGCCGCCGGGCCTGCTTCGGCGTGAGTCCGTCCACGGAGGCGTTCTCTTCGGACTCCTCCGGCTCCTCGGGCTCCTCCGGTGTGGAAGCCTCGTCGGAGGCCTCGGCGGCCGTGGTGTCCTGGTCGGAGGAAGCGCTCATGGAGCAGCAGCGTAACGGACGCCGTTAGGCTGTTCGTATGACGACCGGGGTGCGCCGCAGGATGGGCGTCGAGGAGCGCAAGCAGCAGTTGATCGGGGTCGCCCTCGAACTCTTCAGCCATCGCTCTCCCGACGAGGTGTCCATCGACGAGATCGCCGCGGCCGCCGGGATCTCGCGGCCGCTGGTCTACCACTACTTCCCCGGCAAGCAGAGCCTCTACGAGGCGGCGCTGCGGCGGGCGGCCGACGAGCTGGCGGCGCGGTTCGTGGAGCCGCCGCAGGGGCCCCTCGGGGCGCGGCTCCTGCGGGTGATGGGCCGGTTCTTCGACTTCGTCGACGAGCACGGGCCCGGGTTCTCGGCGCTGATGCGGGGCGGGCCCGCGGTGGGTTCCTCCACGGCGAACGCGATGATCGACGAGGTGCGGCAGGCCGCGTACGAGCAGATCCTGGCGCATCTGGAGGTCGGGAAGCCCTCCGCGCGGCTCGAACTGGTCGTACGTTCCTGGGTGTCGCTCGCCGAGTCGACGGCGTTGCTCTGGCTGGACGGCCGCCGGATTCCGCGCGGGGAGCTGGAGTTGCAGCTGGTGCACGACTTCGCGGCGCTGGCCGCGGTGAGTGCCGCGTACGACGAGGAGATGGCGGAGACCCTGGTCCGGATCCTGGCGGACGAGCCGGCGGACGGCCCGTTCGGGGAGCTGGTGGCCCGGCTCTCCGCGTTCGTGCTCCCGGTGCCGGATCAGCGCTTGCGGTAGGACGGTTCGAGGTCGCGGACCTCGACGGAGAGGCGTACGCCGTCGGTCGTCTTGAGGTGGTCGGGCAGCAGGCCGAGCACGCCTTCCGAGAGCCGGGCCTTGAGCTCGTCGGTGCGGCCGGGCAGCAGGGCGATTTCGACGTGCACGATGACGTCGTGGTCCGTGCCGTCGCCGGCGACGAGTTCCTCGACCTCGCGGAAGCGGGTCTTGCAGGAGTCGAGCGTCGTGTCGACGGTCTCCACGACGAACGGGTGCAGGGCGAGCGCGAAACCGCGCCGGTCGAGCGGCGCGGAGTAGTCGACGGTGATCTGCGGCATGAGGGTCACTCCCGGCCAGAGGGATACGGCTGTCGGATGTCCGGCCACACCTTTACGGTGATCGCCATGACAGCACAAGTGACCTTTCGACAGGCGGACGCGGGCGATCTGGACCTGCTGGTGGGAATGTACGACGGGGCGGCGCTCTGGATGGCGCGGAACGGGATCGACCAGTGGAAGCCCGGTGGGAAGAGCGCGGAGCACTTCGGGGCGCGGATCGCCGCGGGGGAGGTCTGGCTCGCGGCGGGCGGGGACGGCGTGGCCGTCGGCGCGTACGAGCTGTGGTGGGAGGACGAGCAGGCCTGGGGGCCGCGGCCGCCGGTCGCCGGGTACGTGCACCGGCTGATGACCGCCCGGGAGGCGGCGCCCGCCGGGACCGGGCGGGCGCTGCTCGCGCACGCGGAGCGGCGGATCGCGGCCGCCGGGCGGACCTTGGCCCGGCTGGACTGTCTGACGAACAACCCGCGGCTCCGTACGTACTACGAGGCCGCGGGCTACCGTGCCGTCGGCGAGGAGCCGGGAAAGCTCGCCGCCGACGGCACGCGCTACGGGGTCACCCTGATGGAACGGTCACTCCCGCGACGGTGACGCTCACCCGGCCTTGAAGACCGCCACCGTCCGCGCCGGGACCGTGAAGGTGCCCGAAGCGGCCTCGTAGGAGGCGGACTTGACGACGGTGTCGGAGCCGGCCGCCTGGACCGGGTGGAGGGCGTAGGCCCTGCCCGCCAGGTCGGTGATCTTCTGGGACGTGCTCGCCGGAGTCGCGTTGAGGACGACGACCAGGTCACCGAGGCGCATCGTGATCACGCCCGGCGTCTCGTCGCGGCCGGAGAGCGGGAAGGACAGCGCGGACTGCACCTGCCCGGTGGTGGCGAGCGAGAAGGCCGGCTCGGTGGTACGGATCTTCTGGAGGTCGCGGTAGGCGGCGGAGGTGCCGTCGATCTCCGCGCAGCCGACCGTCAGGGCCGGGTTGACGAGCAGCGGTTTGCCGTAGCCCCACTTGGCCTTGTTGTCGGCGGCCGGCGGAAGGCCGATGCCGAAGCCGTTGCCCTCGCGGCAGTCCCAGTGGATCGCGTTGAACCAGTCGCCGCTGTCGTACGAGTTGCGGTCGAGGGACTTGGAGCGCAGCAGGTCGGAGCCCGCCTGGGAGAGTGCCGGGCCCTGCGAGAGGGTCGCGGTCGCCATGGCGAGGAGCTGCATCCGCGCACGGTCCGCCGGGGACACGGACGCCGGGAGCTTGAAGGCGAGCGCGTCGTACAGGGTCTCGTTGTCGTGGGCGTCGGCGTAGGCCAGGGCGTCGCCGGGGGCGGCGGCGTACCCGGCGGGGGCGCCGTTGTAGTCGACCTCGGAGCCCTTGACCGTACGCCCGGAGGTGTCGGTGAAGGTGTAGCCGGCGAGGTTGCCGGTGAGGCCGACCTTGATCAGGTCCTGGTAGTGGAGCAGTCGGGCCTTCTGCTCGGCCGGAGTGCCGTTGGCCGCCGAGGCGTTGGGGTCGGTGTAGAGGCCGGAGGCGAAGCCCTGGACGCCGGGGTCCTCGTCGAAGGGGCCGCCGCCGCGGACGGCGTCGCGGGCCCGGTCGGAGAAGGTCGCGATGCCGGTGCCGGCCATGTTCTTCTGGGTGGCCTGGACGAAGCGGGAGTCGTCGGCGATCTCGCCGAAGTTCCAGCCTTCGCCGTACAGGATGATCGCCTTGCCGTCGACGCCGTCGCGGGCGACGGTCAGCTCGTCCAGGGCCTTGCGGACGGCGAGGATGTTCTCCTTCGGGTGGTGGCCCATGAGGTCGAAGCGGAAGCCGTCGACCTTGTACTCCTTCGCCCAGGTGACGATCGAGTCGACGACGAGCTTGCCCATCATGGCGTTCTCGGGCGCGGTGTTGGCGCAGCAGGTGGAGGTGGCGACGGAGCCGTCGGCCTGGAGGCGCTGGTAGTAGCCGGGCACGATCCGGTCGAGGACGGACTTGTCGGACTGTCCGGCGGCGACGGTGTGGTTGTAGACGACGTCCATGACCGTGCGCAGGCCCTGGCCGTTGAGGGCCTGGACCATCTGCCGGAACTCGACCGTGCGGCGGGTGCCGTTCGGGTCGGTGGCGTAGGAGCCCTCGGGGACGGTGTAGTGCAGCGGGTCGTAGCCCCAGTTGTAGGCGTCCTTCGCCGCGGCGGCGGCGACGCAGGCCTGCTGCTCCTCGGAGTCGGGGGCGTACACCTTGAGGTCGCAGGCGGGGGTGGTCTGCTCGGACTTCTTCTCGGGGATGGTGCCGATGTCGAAGGCCGGGAGGAGGTGGACGTAGGAGGTGCCGGAGTCGGCGAGCGCCTTGAGGTGCTTCGAGCCCTTGCTGTCCTTGTCGGTGAAGGCGAGGAAGGTGCCCTTGTGGCCGGCCTTCGCCGTCGGGTCGGCGATCGAGAAGTCGCGGACGTGCAGCTCCTGGATCTGTGCGTCGCGCAGCGGCACGGCGGCCGGCTTCTTCAGGGACGTCCAGCCCTTGGGGGCGAGCCGGCTGTCGGTGAGGTCGACGGCGAGGCTGCGGGCCGAGTCGGTGGTGAGGGCGGTGGAGTAGGGGTCGGTGACCTTGTTGACCACGACCTTCTGGACGGTGGGCGCCCAGACCTTCACCACGTACCGGTAGGGCTTGCCCGTCCAGGACTTCGGGCCGGTGGCGGACCAGACGCCGGAGCTGTCGTCGCGCCGCATGGGAACGGTCTTGCCGTCGAGTTCGAGGGAGACCGACTGGGCGGTGGGGGCCCACAGGGAGAGGCCGACCTTGCCGCCGCGGAAGACGGGGCCGAGAGCTGCGCCGGTGGCCTTCTTCGCGTACAGGTCGTCGAGGATCCCCGCGGTCTGCACACCGGTGGCGGCGAGCAGGGCGCCGTTGGCGGCCCGCTGGGTGGCGACGATCTGGCCGCGCAGGGAGTCGCGGACGCGGTCGGCGTCGCGCGGGTCGACGGTGAAGGCCGGGTACTCCTTCAGGTGCGGGAACTTCGCCTTCTGGGCGTCGGTGAGGGCGGCCTGGTTGAGCCGGAGCCACTGGCCCTCGGTGTTCAGGGCGCCGTCGGTGGCGGTGATCCCGCCGTCCTTCGCGTACACCAGCTGCTGGCTGGTGGCGTCGGTGGCCTTGACCTTCCAGACGACGGTGTTCCGGTCGATCCACTGGGCCTCGGCCTTGGTGAGGTCGAGGTTCGGGGCCGCGCCGACGGTCGGGAGCAGGTACTTCTGCTGTCCGGAGAGCGTCCAGATCTCGTGGCCGTAGGTGGCGAGGTCGAGGGACTGGTCGGTGGGCAGGTCCTTCTCGTCGCCCTTGTGGAGGATGTACGAGAGGGAGCTCGCGCCCGCGGTGAGCGGCACCTCGTAGACGGCGCCGTACGCGTCGGTGCGGACCGGCATCAGCGGCTTGGACCAGTCGGTGGGTTGGGCGGCGCCGGTCCAGGTGTGGAGGCCCCAGCCGTCGTAGTCGCCGTCCGGGCGCTGGTAGTGGATGACGGCCTTGGACTTGTCCGGGGTGACCGGGGCCGGGTTCGTGTCGGACTGGCCGTCCTGGCCCTGCGTGATCCAGACCTCGCCGGTGCGGCCGAGGTTGATGCTGCGCTGCGGTCCTTCGGCGGCGCCGTCCTTCTCGACGGTGTACGTGACGGTGGAGGCGCCTTCGGGGACCTTGACCCAGGCGAAGGCGCCGTGGGCGTCGCGGCCGGTGAACGCGGCTTCCTGGCCCGCGGCCTTCAGGGTCCAGCCGTCGTAGTTCCCGTCCTCGCGCTTGTAGTGGACGATCGCGTGGGTGCGTTCGACGGCGACGGGCTTCTCGGGCGCGGGGGCCTGTCCCGCGGTGCTCGCGGCGGTGGCGCTCGCGGTGCGGCCCGCGCTGTCGACGACGACGGCCTTGTAGCGCAGGGCGGTCCCGGCGGGGGCGGTGACGTGCTGGGTGACCTTGTAGGGGGCGTGGTCGGCGGTGCCGAGGGTCTGCCAGCGGCCGTTGCCGGTCTGGGCGGCGAAGACGACCCGGTTGAGGCCGCCGCCGGTTACGTCGGCGGTGAGTTCGACGGTGCCGGTGGCGCCGGCGGCCGGGGCCTTCAGGGACACGGCGGGCTTGACGGCCGGGGCCGCGAGGGGCTTCTCGGCCCTGAGGACGAGGGAGGAGAGCGCCGGGACGGTGACGGTGGCCTTGCCGCCCGATGCGGCGGCGGCGCCCTGACCCCCGTACAGGACACGGAAGTTCGCCGAGTCGACGGGGACGGTCACGGTCTTCGCCGTGGTGGCGCTGTTGGTGGCGACGAGGTACTCGGTCCGTGCCGTGGCGTCCGTACGGGAGAAGGCGTAGACGGAGCCCTCGGCGTACCGTTCCTGCTGGACGCCGTCGCGGAGGGCCGGGTGCGTCTTCGTGAGCCGGGACAGCTCGGCGACGGACGTGTACACCGGGTGGGTGGTGTCGTACGCGTCGGTGGCGTGGGTGCGGTCGGTACCGAGCTGGTCGTCGTCGAGGTAGTCGGCGGCCTCGGCGGCGAAGAGGGGCTGGCGGGCGTCCTTGTCGCCGCCGGCGCCGGTGAAGCCCTGCTCGTCGCCGGAGTAGATCACCGGGTTGCCCCGCGACAGGAACATCAGCTCGTTGGCGAGGCGGGCCCGCCGGACGAGTTCGGTGTCGGAGGCGTTCGGGTTGTCCTGCTTGAGGAAGGTCCCGATGCGGCCCATGTCGTGGTTGCCGAGGAAGGTGACCTGCTCGTAGGCGTTGGCCTTGTCGGTGGTGTACCGGTAGTCCTCGGCGAAGACCTTGGCGAGTCGGTCGGCTCCGGCGCCCTGGGAGGCGAAGGCGCGGGCGGCGTCCTGGAAGGGGAAGTCGAGGGTGGAGTCGAGCCGGCCCCGGGTGACGTAGGGGGCGGTGACGGTGGGGTCGGCGGAGTACACCTCGCCGAACATGAAGAAGTCCTCGCGGCCCCGCTTCTTCGCGTAGGCGTCGAGGGCGGTGGCCCACTCGGTCCAGAAGTCCAGGTCGACGTGTTTGACGGTGTCGATGCGGAAGCCGTCGATCTTGAAGTCGCGGACCCACTTCTCGTAGATCCTCTTCATGCCCTCGACGACCTCGGGGCGCTCGGTCCACAGGTCGTCGAGGCCGACGAAGTCGCCGTACTCGGCGGACTCGCCGGCCCAGGTGGAGTCGCCCCGGTTGTGGTACATCGTGGGGTCGTTGAGCCAGGCCGGGGCCTTGGCGTCCGCGTCCCCGGCCTTCTGGACGGGCGTGTACGGGAAGGAGTCCGCGTCCACCTTCCCGATCTCCGCCCGGTCGTCGAAGGGGCGGCCGGTGCTGTCGAGGTAGGGGTGGGAGCCCTTGGGGCGGTAGCCGTACTTCTGCTCGGCGTAGTCGACGGTGTCGGCGGTGTGGTTGGTGATGACGTCGAAGAAGACCTTCATGCCCTTGGCGTGGGCGGCGGCGATCAGCTTCTCCAGGTCCTCGTTGGTCCCGAAGTGCGGGTCGACCTGGGTGAAGTCGGTGATCCAGTAGCCGTGGTAGCCGGCCGAGGCGTCCTTGCCGGTGCCCTGCACGGGCCGGTTCTTGAAGATCGGCGCCATCCAGATGGCGGTGGTGCCGAGGCCCTTGATGTAGTCGAGCCGCTGGGTCAGGCCCTTGAGGTCGCCGCCCTGGTAGAAGCCCTTGTCGGTGGGGTCGAAGCCGGTCTGCGTACGGCTTCCGGTGAGGCCGCCCCGGTCGTTGGCGGTGTCGCCGTTGGCGAAGCGGTCGGGCAGGACGAAGTAGAACTGCTCGCGCGTGAGGTCCTGGCGGGCGGGCTCGGCCGCGAGGGCGCGGTCGGACGGCGGGGCGGGGGGCCGGGGCGCGGCGGCCGCGGGGACGGTGGGCGCGAGGGCGGCGCACAGGGCGGCGGCGAGCGCGACCGCCGTTCTCTTGCGTGTCACGGGGGTGCTCCCTGAAGGTACGGGAAGGGGGGCCGCCCCGGCGGGGCGGCCCTGAGGGGGAGACGGACTCAGCTGCGGAAGGTGTCGTTCAGGACGATCTGTCCGGAGGCGGGGACGGTCGCGGTGCGGTTGGCGCCGGACTCCCAGGTGACGTTCCCCGCGGCGTCCTTGCGGACGTACTTGTACTCGAAGGCCGTGTCGGCGGGGAGGCCGAGGGTGAGCTTCCAGACGGGGTACGTGGCCGGGTCGAGCTTCAGGGCGGCGGCCGGGGACCAGTTGCCGAGCTCGGCGCGGTTGCCGGTGACGTAGATGTTCTGGCCGACCGCGGTGGTGGCGGTGACGTTGAACGAGGCTCCCGCAGTGGCGGGCGGGGTCGTCGGCGGGGTGGTCGGGGTGGTGCCGCCTCCGCAGCTCGTGGCGTTGACGTGCAGGGCCAGGGCGGTGTTGGCGCCGAGGGTGGCCGTGAACTGGCCGGACGGGTTCACCGTCACGGGCGTGTTCGACTGGACGTCGCAGTAGGTGCCGCCGGGCAGGGAGGTCTGGTAGGTGCGGGTGAGCGCCGAGGACTCGTGGTTGATCGCCACGTACGCCTTGGAGCCGCGGCCGAACGCGATGGCGTTGTTGCCGTTGTCCCACCAGTGGGTGACGGCGGTGCCGCGGGCGGTGTTGCGGAAGGCCACCATGGAGGAGATCTCGCGCCAGGCGTGCTGGCACTTCCAGCCGTCGGTGTAGCAGGCGTTGACCTGACCGCCGCCCGGCGGTCCGGCGTCCTTGTCGGTCCACTCGTAGCCGGAGTGGACGTCCGGGGAGCCGTAGGGCCAGGCGAGGGCGAAGACGGAGGCGAGGGTGTAGTTCGCGCCGTCCTTGTAGGAGAGGGTGTCCCCGCCGCGCTCGGTGTCGTGGTTGTCGACGAAGACACCGGACTGGCCGGAGGGCATGTAGCCCCAGGCCTCGCCGAAGTTCTTCAGGTAGGCGAGCTTCTCGCTCTGGAGGATCCGCTTGAGGTCGCGGGCGTAGCGGAACTCCTGGACGTCTCCGCTGCCGAGGTACTCGCTCGGGGAGACGGCCTCGCCGGCGCCGTGGATGGCCTCCAGCTTCCAGTACGCGTTCGGGTTCGTCAGCCGCGACTTGATGTCGGCGAGGTCGGCGGCCGGCATGTGCTTGGCGGCGTCGACGCGGAAGCCGTCGACGCCGAGCGACAGGAGGTCGTTGAGGTAGCCGGCTATCTTGCCGCGGACGTACTCCTCGCCGGTGTCGAGGTCGGGGAGCTGGACCAGTTCGCAGTTCTGGACGTTCCCGCGGTCGCCGTAATTCGTGATCGAGGAGCGGCAGTCGTCCATGTCGGAGCCGGAGTACAGGCCCGGGTAGTCGTACTTGGAGAACGGGGTCCCGCCCGTTCCCGTGCCGGAGCCGTTCGCCATGTGGTTGATGACGGAGTCGGCCACGACCTTGACCCCGGCCGCGTGGCAGGTGTCGATCATGTTCTTGAAGGCGGTGCGGTCGCCGAGGCGTCCGGCGATCTTGTAGCTGACCGGCTGGTACGAGGTCCACCACTGGCCGCCCTGGAGGTGTTCCTGGGGCGGGGAGACCTGGACGTATCCGTATCCGGCGGGGCCGAGGCGGGTGGTGCACTCGCGGGCGATGGAGGCGAAGTTCCATTCGAACATCACGGCGGTGACGTCCTTCTCGCCGGGCGGGGCGGCCTGCGCCGGGGTGTTTCCCGTGACGGCCACAGCGGCGGCTCCCGCCACGAGGGCGAGTGCAGCGGCCACGGTTTTTCTGGCCATGCTTCCTCCTGTACGACGTCGGTGTCGCAGTCGGGTGTCGCAAGAAGTTGCCGAAAAGTTCAGCAACTGTTTTCAGCCGTGACCGTACGAGTGCCCCGACGCCCGGTCAACCCTCCGGACCCCGCAACGCAAGTTGTTACGAAAGGACTTGCGGATCGCGGTGAGCGGGCGCGGGAGGCTGCGCCGTGGAGCCGCGTACCACCAGCTCCGGCTGGAAGACGAACTCCGTGCGCTGCACGGGATTGCCCTCGATCTCCTCCAGGAGCGCGCCGACGGCCGCCGTCGCCATGGCCTGGACGGGCTGGCGCACCGTGGACAGCGGAGGGCTGGTGAAGGCGATGAGGGGCGAGTCGTCGAAGCCGACGACGGAGACGTCCCCGGGCACGTCGAGGCCGCGGGCGCGGACGGCGCGGATGACGCCGAGCGCCATCAGGTCGGAGCCGCAGACGATGCCCGTACAGCCCTCGCGGAGCAGGATGTCGGCGGCGGCGTGCCCGCCCTCGACGCCGAAGAGCGTGGGTCTGATGAACCGTTCCGCGTCGGCCCGTTCGACGCCGAGGAGCTCGTACAGCTCGGCGGTGAAGCCCTCGGCCTTGCGGCGCGAGGGTACGTAGCGGGTGGGGCCGATGGCGAGGCCGATCCGCTCGTGGCCCAGCTCGACCAGGTGCCGTACGGCCATCCGGGCGGCGGCCCGGTCGTCCGGGGAGACGAAGTTGGCGTCGATGTGCTCGTTGTAGCCGTTGATGAGGACGTACGGCACGCCACGGGCGGTCAGGCGGGCGTAGCGGGCCGGGTCGGCGGAGGCGTCGGCGTGGAGGCCGGAGAGGAAGACGATGCCGGCCACCCCGCGCTCCACCAGCTGCTCGACGAGCTCGTCCTCGGTGGCGCCGCCGGGCATCTGGGTGCAGAGCACCGGGGTGTAGCCGTGCCCGGCGAGGACCTGCTCGACGACCTGCGCGAACGCCGGGAAGATCGGGTTGGTCAGCTCGGGCACGACGAGCCCGACGAGGCCCGCGCTACGGCGTTTGAGCCGTACGGGACGCTCGTACCCGAGGACGTCGAGCGCCGCGAGCACCTTGTGCCGGGTCGCGCCGGCCACCCCCGCCTTGCCGTTGAGGACCCGGCTGACGGTGGCCTCGCTGACGCCGGACTGGGCCGCGATGTCCGCGAGCCGCGGGGGGGGGGGGGCGGGGGCCCCCGCCCCGGGGGGGGGCAAACCCCCCCCCCCCCCCGGGGGGGGGGGGGCCCCCCGGCCCCGGCGCGGAGCGAACGAAAGGC
>NZ_JBEOVO010000037.1:0-60453 GCF_040295605.1 Streptomyces sp. NPDC002773 | reverse complement strand
TGCAGGGGGGACCCTGTGGGAGAGTAGGACGCCGCCGAACAATTTTTAGCCTCAACCCCCGGACTCTGTCCGGGGGTTGAGGCATTTTTGCGTTCAGGTGGCGGGCGGAGAGACCCTGTGCGCCGGGGTCTTGTGGCTGAGGGTAAGGTCAGGGGGCATCGTCCGTACGTTCCCAGCAGGAGGCCCCCGGGTGGAGGTCCAGGAGACCCGTGTGCAGACCGACCGGGTCCTCACCATCCCCAACATTCTCAGCATGGCGCGTCTCGTCGGCGTGCCGCTGTTTCTGTGGCTGATTCTCCGGCCGGTGTTCGGCGGGCCCAATAGCGACGGCTGGGCGCTTCTCGTCCTGATGCTCAGCGGCATCAGCGACTATCTCGACGGCAAACTGGCACGGCGCTGGAACCAGATCAGCAAGCTCGGCCGGCTGCTCGATCCCGCAGCGGACCGGCTGTACATCCTGTCCACTCTCGTGGGGCTGACCTGGCGGGAGATCCTGCCCTGGTGGCTTACAGCCGCCCTGCTGGCCCGCGAGGCCATGCTGCTGGTCATGGTGGGAATCCTCCGCCGGCACGGCTACCCGCCGCCGCAGGTGAACTTCCTCGGCAAAGCTGCGACTTTCAACTTGATGTACGCGTTCCCGTTGCTGCTTCTCAGTGACGGAACGGGCTGGCTTTCGTCACTCGCTGAAGTTTTCGGATGGGCCTTCGCCGGATGGGGTACAACTCTGTATTGGTGGGCAGGGATCCTCTACGTGGTCCAGGTCCGTCGACTCGTGAAGACGGACACCGTGGCCGATTGAGCCCGTTCCTTCTGTGTCGAGCAGCGTCGCCGGCAACGACGAGGACGTCCGTGGGTTACTGAGCGGACAGGCGAAGGTCGGCAGGACCGTCATCTCTTGAAGGAGGACGCTTCCGACATGAAGGCTGTCGTGATGGCCGGTGGCGAAGGAACCCGTCTTCGCCCGATGACCTCAAGCATGCCCAAGCCTCTTCTGCCGGTGGTGAACCGGCCGATCATGGAGCACGTCCTACGACTGCTCAAGAGGCACGGTCTCAACGAGACCGTCGTCACCGTGCAATTTCTCGCCTCACTCGTCCGGAACTACTTCGGCGACGGCGAGGAGCTCGGGATGGAGCTCACGTATGCCAATGAGGAGAAGCCACTCGGTACAGCGGGCAGCGTGAAGAACGCCGAGGAAGCGTTGAAGGACGACGCCTTTCTCGTGATCTCCGGAGACGCGCTCACCGACTTCGACCTCACCGATCTCATCGCCTTCCACAAGGAGAAGGGCGCCCTCGTCACGGTCTGCCTCACCCGGGTGCCGAACCCGCTGGAATTCGGGATCACGATCGTCGACGAGGAAGGAAAGGTCGAGCGCTTCCTGGAGAAACCCACCTGGGGCCAGGTCTTCTCGGACACCGTGAACACGGGCATCTACGTCATGGAGCCCGAGGTCTTCGACTACGTCGAGGCAGACGTTCCGGTCGACTGGTCGGGTGATGTCTTCCCCCAGCTCATGAAGGAGGGCAAGCCGATCTACGGCTATGTCGCCGAGGGCTACTGGGAGGACGTCGGCACCCATGAGAGCTATGTGAAGGCCCAGGCGGACGTCCTCGAGGGCAAGGTCCAGGTCGACATCGACGGCTTCGAGATCTCGCCGGGGGTGTGGGTCGCGGAAGGCGCCGAGGTACACCCCGACGCCGTGCTGCGCGGGCCGCTCTACATCGGTGACTACGCCAAGGTCGAAGCCGACGCCGAGATCCGCGAGCACACCGTCGTCGGCTCCAACGTGGTCGTCAAGAGCGGCGCCTTCCTGCACAAGGCCGTCGTCCACGACAACGTCTACCTCGGGCCGCAGAGCAATCTGCGCGGCTGTGTGATCGGGAAGAACACCGACATCATGCGGGCGGCCCGGATCGAGGACGGCGCCGTCATCGGGGACGAGTGCATGGTCGGTGAGGAATCGATCGTGCAGGGCAACGTGCGGGTCTATCCGTTCAAGACGATCGAGGCCGGCGCGTTCGTCAACACCTCGGTCATCTGGGAGTCCCGCGGGCAGGCCCACCTCTTCGGGGCCCGTGGTGTCTCCGGCATCCTCAACGTGGAGATCACGCCCGAGCTGGCCGTCAGGCTTGCGGGGGCGTACGCCACCACCCTGAAGAAGGGGGCGACCGTCACCACGGCGCGAGACCACTCCCGGGGCGCGCGAGCGCTGAAGCGGGCGGTGATCTCGGCACTGCAGGCCAGCGCCATCGACGTACGCGACCTGGAGAACGTGCCGCTGCCGGTGGCACGGCAGCAGACCGCGCGGGGAAGCGCCGGCGGAATCATGGTGCGGACCACGCCCGGGGTGCCCGACTCCGTGGACATCATGTTCTTCGACGAACGCGGGGCGGACCTCTCCCAGGGCGGGCAGCGGAAGCTGGACCGGGTCTTCGCGCGCCAGGAGTACCGGCGGGCCTTCCCCGGGGAGATCGGTGACCTCTCCTTCCCAGCGAGCGTCTTCGACTCGTACACCGGCTCGCTGCTGCGGAACGTCGACACCACCGGGATCGCGGAAGCAGGTCTGAAGGTCGTCGTCGACGCGTCCAACGGGAGCGCCGGGCTCGTGCTGCCCAGTCTCCTCGGGCGGCTCCAGGTCGACTCGCTGACCATCAACCCCGGGCTCGACGAGTCCAGACCCACCGAGTCGGCCGAGAGCCGGCGGGCCGGACTCGTACGGCTCGGGGAGATCGTGGCCTCGGCGCGGGCGGCGTTCGGCGTGCGGTTCGACCCCGTCGGTGAGCGGCTCTCGCTCGTGGACGAGCGAGGGCGGATCATCGAGGACGACCGGGCGCTCCTGGTCATGCTGGACCTGGTGGCGGCCGAGCGTCGCTCCGGGCGGGTCGCGCTTCCGGTGACCACCACACGGATCGCCGAGCAGGTCGCCGCGTACCACGGCACGCAGGTGGAGTGGACGACGACCTCGCCCGACGACCTCACCCGGGTCGGGCGCGAGGAGTCGACGATCTTCGGCGGCGACGGGCGTGGCGGGTTCATCGTGCCCGAGTTCAGCAGTGTCTTCGACGGCGCCGCCGCCTTCGTCCGGCTGATCGGGCTCGTCGCGCGGACCCAGCTCACCCTGAGCCAGATCGACGCGCGGATCCCGCGGGCGCACGTCCTCAAGAAGGACATCGCCACCCCGTGGGCCGTCAAGGGTCTCGTGATGCGGCGGGTGGTGGAAGCGGCGGGGAACCGCTCCGTGGACACCACCGACGGCGTGCGGGTGGTCGAGGCCGACGGCCGGTGGGTGATGGTGCTGCCCGACCCGGCCGAGGCCGTCACCCATCTGTGGGCGGAGGGGCCCGACGACGCCTCCGCGCAGGCCCTGCTCGACGAGTGGGCCGTGGTGGTCGACAGCGCGGGCAGCTGACACAGCGGCCTGTCCGGTGGGGAGGTGCCTCCGGGTGCCTCCCCACCGGACGGAGGGGCCATTCGGTGGTAGGTCGTGCGACGTGCGACGATGTGCGGCATGTCGCAGCAGCCCCCCGTTCGGAGCACCGGAGCACCTCCGCCGCGCCCGGACGCGTCCATGTCGCTGCTGAACAACGTGATCGACCACGCTCTCGACGACGGCTACGCCGAGGCGACCGCCCGGCGTGCGGCCGAGGGCGGTGGGCTGCCCCGTAGCCTGCGGGCCAAGCTCGGTGTCGCCGCGGGCCTCCTGCTCGCGGCCGCCGTGGTGACCGTGGGCGCGGCCGAGGCGCGGATCTCCGCCCCGGTCGTCGCCAAGGAACGGCAGGAGCTGATCGGCCGGATCGAGGCGGAGACGTCGACGGCCGACCAGTTGGAACGGGACGTCGAGCGGATCCGTACCGAGGTCGGGGAACGTCAACGGCAGGCGCTTCAGGAACTCGGCGGCGACCAGACCGAACTCGTGGCGCTGCTGTCGGGCGCGACCCCGGTGCACGGTCCCGGGGTGAAGCTCGTCGTCGACGATGCCAAGGACACCGACGCCGGTGGCGGTGGTCCGCGCGAGAGCAGTGGTTTCTCCGACACGGGCCGGGTGCGCGACCGCGACATGCAGCGAGTGATCAACGGGCTGTGGGAGTCGGGCGCCGAGGCGGTCGCCGTCAACGGGCAGCGGTTGACTTCGCTGTCCGCGATCCGGGCCGCCGGCGACGCCATACTGGTCGACAACAAGCCGCTGGTGCCGCCGTACACCATCCTCGCCGTCGGGGACGGGCAGCGGCTGAGCACCACGTTCCAGGACAGCGCCGACGGGCAGTATCTGCACGCGCTGGTGGAGAACTTCGGGATCAGGAGCGCGATCTCGGCCGAGGGCGACGTGCGCCTGCCGGCCGCGCCGAGCCTGACCGTACGTACCGCAGAGCCGCGGGGGGCCGGGGCGGCGACGCCCTCCGGTCGGGCCACGGCCGACACAGGGAAGGGCACATCGTGATCGCCGTACTTGGCCTGATCGTCGGAGTCGTGGTGGGGCTTCTGGTCCGCCCCGAGGTTCCGGCGGTGGTCGAGCCCTATCTTCCGATCGCCGTGGTCGCCGCCCTCGACGCGGTCTTCGGCGGTCTCCGAGCCATGCTCGACGGCATCTTCGTCGACAAGGTCTTCGTGGTCTCGTTCCTCTCGAACGTGGTCGTGGCCGCGCTGATCGTCTTTCTCGGCGACAAGCTGGGCGTCGGCGCGCAGCTGTCGACCGGTGTGGTCGTCGTGCTCGGCATCCGGATCTTCTCCAACGCGGCCGCCATCCGGCGCCACGTCTTCCGGGCGTGACGCCGATGAGCGAGAACCCTCAGAACCCCCAGGACCCGCAGAGCCCGCAGGACGCTCAGGATCCTCGGGACGCTCAGGAGCCGGGGAGCCGCGTCGGTCCTCAGGAGCCGGTGAGCGGTCCGGAGGCCGACGGGGTCGGGAAGCCGACCGAGGCCGAGCCGCCCCAGAGCCCCGCCGGCGGCGGGAACGGGGGCCAGGACGCCCGGGTGCCCGAGGTCCCGGTACCCGTGGTTCCGGCCGACCCCGTCGCTCCCGCCGGCGCAGAGCCGAGTGGGCGTCGGCGGCTGGCGTCCGCGCTGTGGCCGCCCCGGGTGACCCGGGCCCAACTCGTCGTCGCGCTGCTGCTGTTCGTCCTCGGCCTCGGCCTGGCCATTCAGGTCTCCTCGACCAGCGACAACAGCGCGCTGCGCGGGGCGCGCCAGGAGGACCTGGTGCGCATCCTCGACGAGCTCGACGACCGTACGCAGCGCCTGGAGGACGAGAAGGCCCGGCTGGAGAAGCAGCGGACCGAGCTGGAGTCCAGTTCGGACCAGGCCGAGGAGGCGCGCAAGCAGACCCAGGAGAAGGAGCAGCAGCTCGGCATCCTGGCCGGCACCGTCGCCGCCGAGGGGCCGGGCATCACCCTGACCGTGGGCGACCCCACCGGGGCCGTCGAGTCGGACATGCTGCTCGACGCCATCCAGGAGCTGCGGGCCGCCGGCGCCGAGGCGATCCAGGTCAACGGCGTGCGGGTGGTCGCGGACAGTTATTTCACCGGGATCGGTGATGACATGCGGATCGATGGAACGAAGGTGGCCGCTCCGTACGTCTTCAAGGTCATCGGCAAGCCGGAGGATCTCGAGCCCGCGCTCAACATCCCCGGTGGAGTCGTGCAGACCCTGGAGAAGGAGCAGGCCACAGCCACGGTGGAGCGGTCGGCGAAGATCGTCGTCGACGCCTTGCGACCCGCGAAGCGGCCTGACTACGCTCAGTCGTCCTCCCAGTGAGAGGGGGACGAGGGGGGTCCCGCGACATGGGCAAGGCGTTGCGGGGGGTCGGCGCACCACAACAGTGGTGCGTGGTGGAAACTGTCCGGAGGATACGGACGTTGTGAAGGTGTCCGGGTCGGCAGGTGTGATGGATCTCGGTTCGTCCTGCCCCACGGGCGGGTCTGTTTCGGTCAAGGGGAATCGCCCGTGAGTTTTTTTTCGAAGTTGTTCGGCAAGAGCGGACGCGAGGACGGCGGCAACGCCAAGCACCGCGCGTCGCGCCACGCCCAGAGTGACGAGCAGAGCGGCGAGCGCCCGCTCTTCCGCGATGAGGTCGGCGGCCAGGGCGGTGACATTTCGGGCGCTCAGGGCGCGTCGTCTGTTGACCCTGCCGGTGCTGCCCGCATAGGTTTCGGAGAACCATCAACCTCAAGTACGGGTGGAGGGTTTGCCCCCGATCCGTACGCGACACAGACCTCGGCGGGGCAGCCGCGGCAGGAGGATGCGTCCATGCCGGTGTGTACGAGGTGCGGTCACCGCAACGCGGCCGACAGCCGCTTCTGCTCCCACTGCGGCACGCCGCTGCGGGGCGGGGTCGCCGCCGAGCGTGCTTCGGAGACGACGTCCACGATCTCCATCTCGGGCCTCGAGGCCTACGAGTCGGAGGTCACCGGCCAGACCCAGCTGCCCTCGCTCTCTCCCGAGGCGCTGGCGGCCGTGGAGGCGCTGCCGTCCGGTTCCGCGCTCCTCGTGGTGCGCCGTGGGCCGAACTCCGGCAGCCGGTTCCTGCTGGACGGCGAGCTGACGACGGCCGGCCGTCACCCGCAGAGCGACATCTTCCTGGACGACTTCACGGTCTCCCGGCGCCATGTCGAGTTCCGGCGGGGTCAGGACGGCAGCTTCACCGTGTCCGACGTCGGCAGCCTCAACGGCACGTACGTCAACCGTGAGCCGATCGACTCGGTCGTTCTGTCCAACGGCGACGAGGTGCAGATCGGCAAGTACCGGCTGGTCTTCCATTCGAGCCAGCGGGGCGTGTGACGCCTCGGAGAAGCCTTCAGGGAAGGTCCATGTTGCGAACACCGACGGGTGGCGCCGGTTCCGGCGCCCCCACCGCGGGCGACCGGCTGGTCAGCATCGGCACGGTGCTGAACCAGCTGCGTGACGAATTTCCCGAAGTGACCATCTCCAAGATCCGGTTCCTGGAGGCCGAGGGGCTCGTGGAGCCCCGGCGTACGGCCTCCGGGTACCGGAAGTTCAGCCCGCAGGATGTGGAGCGGCTCGCTCAGATCCTGCGGATGCAGCGGGACCACTATCTTCCGCTGAAGGTCATCCGCGAGCACCTCGACGCCCTCGCCAGGGGGGAGCAGATCAAGCTCCCGGCCCCCGGGCGTCGGCGGGACCTGGCCGAGGGGGCCTGGGAGCAGGACGTGGAGCCGCCCGCCGCCGTGCGGATCGGGCGGGCGGAGCTGCTGGCCGCGGCTGAGGTCTCCGAGGCCGAGCTCGTCGCGTGGGAGGCGTACGGTCTGATCGCCGAGTCCGAGGGCGGCGGCTATGACGCGGAGACCGTCACCGTCGCGCGGCTCGTCGCGGATCTGGGGAGATTCGGTCTGGAACCCCGGCACCTGAGAGCCGTGAAGGCGGCCGCGGACCGGGAGGCGGGGCTGATCGAGCAGGTCGTCGCGCCGCTGCGCCGGCACCGTAATCCGCAGACCAGGGCCCATGCGGAGGCCACGGCGCAGGAGCTCGCCGCGCAGTCCGTACGGCTGCACGCGGCCCTCGTGCAGACCGCTCTGGGGATCCGTCTCCAGTGAGCTCGGCGGGGGCCTTGGCAGGGCCCGACTATCCAAACCGGTCGGGCACGTCCTAGGGTTGCTGTGTGAACGAGCTCGACGTTGTGGGTGTCCGGGTGGAAATGCCCTCCAACCAGCCGATCGTGCTCCTGCGTGAAGTGGGAGGCGATCGGTACCTCCCCATCTGGATCGGACCGGGTGAGGCGACCGCGATCGCCTTCGCCCAGCAGGGGATGGCCCCGCCGCGGCCGCTGACGCACGACCTGTTCAAGGACGTGCTGGAGGCCGTGGGTCAGGAACTCACCGAAGTCCGCATCACGGATCTGCGGGACGGGGTCTTCTACGCCGAGCTGGTCTTCGCCAGCGGCGTCGAGGTGAGTGCGCGGCCGTCGGACGCGATAGCCCTCGCCCTTCGTACCGGAACGCCGATCTTCGGCAGTGACGGTGTGCTGGACGACGCCGGTATCGCGATTCCGGACGAGCAGGAGGACGAGGTGGAGAAGTTCCGCGAGTTCCTCGACCAGATCTCACCGGAGGACTTCGGGACCAACAGCCAGTGACGCGGAGCGCCGCGGCCGCGGCCCGTTCGCGGGGTGCCGTCAGGGCATTCGAGTAGCCTTTCCCCAGCGAGAGATATGGGAAACCACTCTCAGGGTGATTATCACTCGGCGTGCCGAGTGTGGCGATCGTTGACGCACCCCGAGTGACTGCCTACCTTCGTGTGGGCAGGTCAAGGACGGAGGGTCGGCGTGATGAGCAGCGCGGACGGTACGGCAGGGAGCTCGCTCGGACGCGCGTCCGGAGAGAGCGGTCCGTATCCGCTTCACGGCAGTGTGGGCGACTTCGGTACGGACGCCGGTGCGGCGGCCGGCCCGGGCGGCACGGGGGCGGGTACCGCTCCTGGAGCCGGTCCCGGCGAGGCGGGTGAGGTGGTCGGCTACCGCGGCCCTACGGCGTGCGCGGCGGCCGGGATCACCTACCGCCAATTGGACTACTGGGCGCGTACGGGGCTCGTGGAGCCGAGCGTACGGCCCGCGTACGGGTCGGGGACACAGCGGCTCTACAGCTTCCGTGACGTCGTCGTCCTGAAGATCGTCAAGCGTTTCCTCGACACCGGGGTGGCCCTCCAGAACATCCGGGCCGCCGTGCAGCACCTGAGGGCGCGGGGCTTCCGGGACCTGGAGCGGATGACGCTCATGAGCGACGGGGCCACGGTGTACGAGTGCTCGTCGCCGGACGAGGTCGTCGACCTGCTCAAGGGCGGGCAGGGCGTCTTCGGCATCGCCGTCGGAGTGGTCTGGCGGGACGTCGAGGCGGCGCTGTCGCAGCTGCACGGGGAGCGGGTCGACACGGGCGAGACGCTCGTCGGGCACAACCCGGGGGACGAGCTGGCCAGGCGGCGGAGGGACAGGGCCGTCTGAGGGGGCTGTGCTTCCCGGGCGCGTCTGCGGCCGTGAGGCGGCGTTGTCAGTGGCGTAGGGCAGCATCGGAAGCGTGAGAGCCGCGCCGACGATCCTGCATCTCGACATGGATGCGTTCTTCGCCGCCGCCGAGCAGGCGGCGAAGCCCAGCCTGCGCGGAAAGCCCGTGGTCGTCGGCGGGCTCGGGCCGCGGGGCGTGGTCGCCACCGCCTCGTACGAGGCGCGCCGGTTCGGCGTCCACTCGGCCATGCCCATGGGCCAGGCGCGGCGACTCGCGCCCAACGCGGCCTACCTCGTGCCGCGCTTCGCCTTCTACCGGTCGATCAGCGAGCAGGTCATGGAGCTGCTCGGCCGGCTCTCGCCGCTCGTGGAGCCGCTCAGCCTCGACGAGGCCTTCGTGGACCTGGAGGCCGGGGAGATCGCCGACGACAGCGCGAGCGCCCGGGTCGCCGGGGAGCGGCTGCGGGTCGACATCCTGGCGACGACGGGGCTGACGGGTTCCGTCGGGCTCGCGGGGTCCAAGATGATCGCGAAGATCGCCTCGGAAGAGGCCAAGCCCGACGGGCTCGTCCTGATCGAACCCGGCACCGAGCGTGAGCTTCTCGGGCCGCGGTCGGTACGGATCCTGCCCGGTGTCGGTCCGGCGACCGGGGAACATTTGCGGCGGGCCGGGATGACCACCGTGTCCGACCTCGCCGAAGCGGGCGAGGACGAGCTCGTACGGCTCCTCGGGCGGGCGCACGGGGCCTCGCTGTACCGGATGGCCCAGGGGTACGACGATCGGCCCGTGGTGGCCGAGCGGGACGCCAAGTCGGTGTCGGTCGAGGACACCTTCGACGTGGACCTGCACGACCGGGTGCGGATCCGGACGGAGGTGGAGCGGCTCGCGGAGCGGTGTGTGGGGCGGCTTCGGGCCTCGGGGCACTCCGGTCGGACCATCGTCCTGAAGGTGCGGCGGTACGACTTCTCGACCCTGACCCGGTCCGAGACGCTCCGGGGGCCGACGGACGACCCGGGCGTGGTGCGGGAGGCGGCGGCGCGGCTGCTCGACGCGGTGGACACGACGGGGGGCGTGCGGCTGCTCGGGGTCGGGGTCAGCGGGCTCGCGGACTACACGCAGGAGGATCTGTTCGCGCAGACCGAGGCGCGGGACGCTGCCGCTTCGGCAGGTGATGCCGCCGCCGCTGAGGTCGTGGCCGCCGTCGAGCCCGCGGCCGACGAGCCCGTGGAACGGCACTGGGCGCCCGGGCATGACGTACGGCACGCCGTGTACGGGGCGGGGTGGGTGCAGGGGAGCGGGGTCGGGCGGGTCACGGTGCGGTTCGAGGAGCCCGGGTCGGAGCCGGGGCGGGTGCGGACCTTCGCCGTGGACGATCCGGACCTCGTCCCGGGGGAGGCGTTGCCCTTGGTGGGGCGGGGGTGAAGCGCCGTCCCCTACGGCGCCGTCGCGGTGCTACTGGCCTGCCAGGCGGCCGAAGTCGGTGTCCTGGGTGTCCGTGGGGGGCGGGGGGAGCGCCAGGCTGTAGTGGCGGTAGAGCTGGAGTTCCTGTTCGGGGGAGAGGTGGCGGCCCACGCCGAAGTCGGGGGCGTCCTTGATGAGGGCCCGCTCGTACGGGACGTGGAGGCCGTCGTCGAGCAGATCGCTCGGGTCCAGGGGGACGAAGGCGTCCCGGCTGAAGAGCCCGGTTCGGACGGCCGCCCACTCGGGGACGCCGGTCGCGTCGTCCAGGTACACCTCGTCGACGGTTCCTATCTTGTGTCCGTTGCGGTCGAACGCCTTGCGGCCGATCAGGCTGCGCGGATCGATATCGGTCTGCACGGTCCCTCCAACTGGTCGCAACTGCACCTACCCCCTACGAAAGAGCACATGTGGGATGTCGGCCACTTGAGCGATAGGAGCCGTAACCGCGCTGGTAGGCTGGCTGTGGCTGTCGACCCTGTGCGGGAGAGTCCCCCGGAGAAATCTTCCGGTGGGCGCCGAAGGAGCAAATCCTCCCCGGAATCTCTCAGGCCCCTGTACCGCGCGGACGAGGTCACTCTGGAAAGCAGAGCGGTGTCCGACGGCATGCGCTCTCACCGACGGTGAAAGCCGGCGTGCCGCGAGGCGTGCCGGTGAAACTCTCAGGTTGAGATGACAGAGGGGGAGGCCGTCCGGGTACCCGCGCCGTGGTGCCCCTCGCAGGTCGTGACGACCAGGAGGCCTCCGTACATGACCGCCAACCGCATTCCGCTCTCCGAACTCGAACAGGGCATCCCGTTCGAGCAGCGGCACATCGGGCCCGACGCCGAGGCGCGCGCCAAGATGCTCGCCCAGGTCGGCTACGGCTCGCTCGACGAGCTCACGGCCGCCGCGGTGCCGGACGTCATCAAGAACACCGAGGCGCTGGGCCTGCCGGCCGCGCGGACGGAGGCCGAGGTCCTCGCGGAGCTGCGTACGCTCGCCGACCGCAACCAGGTCCTCGCGCCCATGATCGGCCTCGGCTACTACGGGACCTTCACGCCGCCGGTGATCCTGCGGAACGTGATGGAGAACCCCGCCTGGTACACCGCGTACACCCCGTACCAGCCGGAGATCTCCCAGGGCCGCCTCGAGGCCCTGCTGAACTTCCAGACCGTCGTCGCCGACCTGACGGGGCTGCCCACCTCCGGCGCCTCCCTGCTCGACGAGGGCACCGCCGCCGCCGAGGCCATGTCGCTGGCCCGGCGCGTCGGCAAGGTCAAGAACGGTGTCTTCCTCGTCGACGCCGACGCCCTGCCGCAGACGATCGCCGTCATCGAGACCCGCGCCGAGCCGACCGGTGTCGAGGTCGTCGTCGCCGACCTGAGCGACGGCATCCCCGCCGAGGTCGCCGAGCGCGGTGTCTTCGGCGTGCTCATCCAGTACCCCGGTGCCTCCGGAGCCGTCCGCGACATCAAGCCGCTGATCGACGCCGCCCACGAACTCGGCGCGATCGTCACCGTCGCCGCCGACCTGCTCGCGCTCACCCTGCTCACCTCGCCGGGTGCGCTCGGGGCCGACATCGCCGTCGGTACGACGCAGCGCTTCGGCGTTCCCATGGGCTTCGGCGGCCCCCACGCCGGCTACATGGCCGTCCAGGACAAGCACGCCCGCTCCCTGCCCGGCCGTCTCGTGGGCGTCTCCGTCGACGCCGACGGCAACCGCGCGTACCGCCTCGCCCTGCAGACCCGCGAGCAGCACATCCGCCGCGAGAAGGCCACCAGCAACATCTGCACCGCGCAGGTGCTGCTCGCCGTCATGGCCGGTATGTACGCCGTCTACCACGGCCCCGACGGCCTCAAGGGCATCGCGCGGCGCACCCACCGGTACGCCGCGATCCTCGCCGCCGGTCTGACGGCCGGGGGCGTGGAGCTGACCCAGGGCGCCTTCTTCGACACCCTCACCGCCCGCGTACCCGGCAAGGCCGACGCGGTCGTGGCCGCCGCCCGCGAGGCCGGCGTCAACCTGTACCGCGTCGACGCCGACCACGTGTCGATGTCCTGCGACGAGACCACCGGGCGCGCCCAGCTCGCCGCCGTGTGGGGCGCCTTCGGTGTCACCGCCGACGTCGAGGCGCTGGACGCCGCCACCGAGGACACGCTGCCGTCCGGTCTGCTGCGCTCCGACGCGTACATGACCCACCCGGTCTTCCACGCGTACCGCTCCGAGACGTCGATGCTGCGCTACCTGCGCCGGCTCGCCGACCGCGACTACGCGCTCGACCGCGGCATGATCCCGCTCGGCTCCTGCACGATGAAGCTGAACGCGACGACCGAGATGGAGGCGGTGACCTGGCCCGAGTTCGGTCAGATGCACCCCTTCGCCCCGGTCGAGCAGGCACAGGGCTACCTCACGCTGATCAAGGAACTGGAAGAGCGGCTCGCCGAGGTCACCGGGTACGACGCGGTGTCCATCCAGCCCAACGCCGGTTCGCAGGGCGAGCTGGCCGGTCTGCTCGCCGTCCGCGCCTACCACCGCGCCAACGGCGACGAGCAGCGCACCGTCTGCCTCATCCCGTCCTCCGCGCACGGCACCAACGCCGCCTCCGCGGTGATGGCCGGCATGAAGGTCGTCGTCGTCAAGACCGCCGACGACGGTGAGGTCGACGTCGCGGACCTGCGCGCCAAGATCGAGCAGTACCGTGACGAGCTCTCCGTCCTGATGATCACCTACCCGTCGACGCACGGCGTCTTCGAGGAGCACGTCGCCGACATCTGCGCCGAGGTGCACGACGCCGGCGGCCAGGTGTACGTCGACGGCGCCAACCTCAACGCCCTGGTGGGTCTCGCCAAGCCGGGCCACTTCGGCGGCGACGTGTCGCACCTGAACCTGCACAAGACCTTCTGCATCCCGCACGGCGGAGGCGGTCCCGGTGTCGGCCCGGTCGGTGTCCGCGCCCACCTCGCCCCGTACCTGCCGAACCACCCGCTCCAGCCCGCCGCGGGCCCGGAGACCGGTGTCGGCCCGATCTCGGCCGCCCCCTGGGGCTCCGCCGGCATCCTGCCGATCTCGTGGTCGTACGTGCGACTGATGGGCGGCGAGGGCCTCAAGCGCGCCACCCAGGTCGCCGTGCTCGCGGCGAACTACATCGCCAAGCGCCTGGAACCGCACTTCCCGGTGCTCTACACCGGCCCCGCCGGTCTCGTCGCCCACGAGTGCATCGTGGACCTCCGTCCGCTGTCCAAGGCGACGGGCGTCACGGTCGACGACATCGCGAAGCGCCTCATCGACTACGGCTTCCACGCGCCGACGATGTCGTTCCCCGTGGCCGGCACGCTGATGATCGAGCCGACCGAGTCCGAGGACCTGACCGAGCTGGACCGTTTCTGCGACACCATGATCGCGATCCGGGCCGAGATCGAGAAGGTCGCCTCCGGCCAGTGGCCCGCCGACGACAACCCGCTGCACAACGCCCCGCACACCGCGGCCGCCCTGGGCGGCGAGTGGAACCACGCGTACACGCGGGACGAGGCGGTCTTCCCGGCCGGGGTCTCGGCCGCCGACAAGTACTGGCCGCCGGTGCGCCGGATCGACGGTGCCTTCGGTGACCGGAACCTGGTCTGCTCGTGCCCGCCGATGGACGAGTACGACCACTGAGTCCGTGAGCGCCGCGGTGGATGCGTACCGCCGCTGAGCATGGCGTGAGGGCCGGTTCGGAGATTCTCTCCGGGCCGGCCCTCGGTGTTTCCTGGATGGCGTTCGTACGGAGTCCGTGCCGCGCCCTCAGGCGGCGGTCGTCACCCGTCCCACCGTCAGCGGCCGGTGCGGGGCGATGATCTGCCCGTCCGGCAGCAGTTCACCGGTGTCCTCGAAGAGCAGGACGCCGTTGCACAGCAGGCTCCAGCCCTGCTCCGGGTGGTGTGCCGTCGGTCGGGCCGCCTCCCGGTCGGCGGAGTCGGCGGTGGGACAGGCAGGCTGGTGCTGGCACATGGGTGGGTTCTTTCGCTGCGTCGTGGTGGATGTCCTGCGGCTCTTCGAGCTCATCGCCGCCCCCGTCGGTCGGTTCGGTTCCGGTCCCAGTCTTGCCCCATGGACGGCCTTCCGCAGGTATTTCACGTCAGCTCGTCCTCTCCTGGGAAGACGCGTCACCCGCAGGGGCGGTTCAGCTCAACTGCACCGTCTCTTCGGGTGGTTCGGGATGGCCCGAGCGGGCTAGTCCGTCCGGGAGGAATGTTCGGGTGGCGTGTTCGGGCGGGGTTTTCGGACAGCAGTGCGCCCCGTGACCCGGGTGGGTGCACGGGGCGGTGGTGCGCGTGCGGTGTATCAGGCGGGCGCCGGCGAACCCATGAGGGGCGGCGGCGCGAGTCGCGTACTGAGTACGGGCAGGAGATCGGCGATCTGGTAGGCGCGGTGGGCCGCGATCCCCGGCGGCGCTGGAGCGAGCGGCACCATCAGGTCGGCCGCGGCGGGGGCGGCGGTGGCACCGTCCGCCTCCGGGTCGGCGTGCAGCCACAGGGTCAGCATGTAGAGCTCCGGTACGGAGAGCAGCCGCGGCTGGTACGGGACGGGCAGCGCCTCGGCCTGGAGCAGCGCCCGCTCGGTGGCGGTGACGTACGGCCCCTCGAAGAAGTGCGAGAAGGACCAGCCGTCGGGGGTGAGCATGGTGTCCGCGGCGGCGATCGCCCGGTCTCCGCTCCTGATGAGGAAACGCCAGCCGGCGAGCCGGATGCGGGGCGCGTGCCCCGGTGCTCCGGTGACGTCCAGGACGTGCACGGGCAGGGGGAGTTCGGGGCTCAGCGGTCCCTGCGCGGCCCGCAGGGCGGGGGTTCGCGCCTCGTGGACGGCGGTCGGGGAGCCGAGGGCCGCGAGGACACTGCGGAGGGCCGGCGCAGGGGCCGGGGAGGGTCGGAGCATGGTGGGTCGCCTCTCGCTCAGGAGACACGGTGATGCGTGGGCAGGTACGACGGCGCTGTCGGCGGGCGGGGCCAGAGGAGGGCCACATGGCCATGGCCCGGGCGCCAACACTCTGCCTCGTCCGCGGAGTTTATACGACACGTGTTCACAGAGTGTTTCCGCTAGACGTCGCCGATATTCCTGGCAAGGCGTCATCAGGTCGTAAATCGCGGGCTGTGGAAGCGGAATCCCGCGGTGGCGCCGCTCTCACCTGCTTATTCCTCGCAGAGGCGGACGGCTGAATGTCGACCCGGGGTTCCGTGACAATAGGACATTGGTATATGTCGATTGCCCTGTGCCCTCGGGATGTGCCGGTGGGGTGCTTCATCCAGCCTATCGTCCGACAGCCCTCTTCCGCAGGCGTTGTGGATCAGCGGGGTGGGCATCATCGTCCGTGACACGCGGCCGTGGTGGCGGCCGGCCACTCGGGGAGGGACGCTTCGATGGGGGAGAAGGTCGTGGCCGACGGGTTCGGCCCGTCCGACCGGCAGCAGTACCGGAGAAAGCTCCAGCAGTGTCTCGCGGGACTGGCGAGGCTCCTGGCGGAGAAGCGGTTCGACCGTCCCCGCAATCTCATGGGCGTGGAGATCGAACTCAATCTCGCCGGCGCCGACGGGTTGCCCCGCATGCTGAACGGGCCGGTTCTCGAAAAGATCGCGAGCCCCGATTTCCAGACGGAACTCGGATTGTTCAACCTCGAAGTGAACATCGCGCCGCACCAGCTCGGGGGCCGTGTTTTCGATCGGCTCGCGGAGGAGATCGGAACCGGAATCGGATACGCCGACCGCAAGGCGGCGGAACTCGATGCCGGGGTCGTCATGATCGGCATACTTCCCACGCTCACGCAGGACGACCTGGTCTTCGAGAACCTCTCGGCCGCCGACCGCTACACGCTTCTCAACGACCAGATCCTCGCCGCCCGTGGCGAGGATTTCACGCTCGACATCCACGGCGTCGAACGCCTTCTGTGCACCTCGGAGTCGATCGTGCCCGAGGCGGCCTGCACCTCGGTCCAGCTCCACCTCCAGGTGACGCCCGCCCGGTTCGCCGCCGTGTGGAACGCGTCGCAGGCGGTGGCAGGCGTCCAGATCGCGCTCGGCGCCAACGCGCCCTTCGTCTTCGGCCGTGAGCTGTGGTGCGAGTCGCGGCCGCCGCTGTTCCAGCAGGCCACGGACACCCGCCCGCCCGAACTGCAGGCGCAGGGCGTCCGGCCGCGCACCTGGTTCGGTGAGCGGTGGGTCGACTCGGTGTACGACCTCTTCGAGGAGAACCTCCGCTACTTCCCCGCCCTGCTGCCCATCTGTGACGAGGAGGACCCGCTCCTCGTCCTCGACGAGGGCGGGGTGCCGCGCCTGGCGGAGCTCGTCCTGCACAACGGCACGGTCTACCGCTGGAACCGGCCCGTGTACGGCTGGGTCGACGGCGTCCCGCACCTGCGCGTCGAGAACCGGGTGCTGCCGGCCGGGCCGACCGTCACCGACGTCATCGCCAACGCGGCCTTCTACTACGGGCTCGTACGCTCGCTCGCCGACGACCCCCGGCCGGTCTGGAAACGCATGGCCTTCGAGGACGCCGAGGCCAACTTCGACACGGCCTGCCGCCACGGCATCGAGGCGGAGCTGCGCTGGCCCCGCTCGGGTCGCACGGGCGGCATCGCGACCGTGCCGGCGGTCCGGCTCGTCCTCGACGAGCTGCTGCCGCTCGCCGCGGCCGGGCTCGACGCCTGGCACATCGAACCCGCCGACCGGGATTTCTACCTCGGGGTGATCGAACAGCGCTGTCTGCGACGGGTGAACGGCGCCTCCTGGCAGGCCGACACCTTCCACCGGGCCCTGGAGTCGGGCCTCGACCGCGAGGCGGCGCTCGCGGCGATGACCCGCCGCTACCGGACCCTCATGCACGCGGGGGAACCGGTGCACACCTGGCCGGTGGGTATCGGCTGATCAGGGAGCGGGCGGCGCGGCGGCTGATCATGGCAAAGTGGTCGCGGCCGCCGGAACGGCGTCCGCCGTCCGCGACCGGGAAGTGGAGACAGGTGTGGTGTCGGAGCAACGAGTCAGTGATGCCGCCCTGCCCCCCGACGGTCCGCCCCGGCGGGTACTGCGCTCCGAGCTGCTCATCGTCCTGGCGCTCTCGCTCGGGGCGAGCGCGGTGTCGTCCCTCATCAGCTTCATCGGCTCGCTGACCAAGTCCGACGCCCTGAAGGACCAGGCGGCCACGCTCAACGGCTCGTACGCCCTGGGGCGGCCGTGGCTCGATCTGTCCTGGCAGCTCTTCGGCATCGCCACGGCCCTCGTGCCGGTCGTGCTCGTCGCCCATCTGCTGCTGCGCGAGGGTTCCGGACTGCGGGCCCTCGGCTTCGACCGGACTCGGCCGTGGCCCGACCTCGGGCGCGGGACGCTGGTCGCGGCCGGCATCGGGAGCGCGGGGCTCGCCTTCTACCTGGTGATGCGGGCGAGCGGGTTCAACCTGACCGTGGTGCCCGAGTCGCTGCCCGAGGTGTGGTGGAAGTACCCGGTACTGATCCTCTCGGCGATCCAGAACTCCGTCCTGGAGGAGGTCATCGTCGTCGGGTATCTGCTGCGCAGGCTCGGCCAGTTGGGGTGGACGCCGATGGCGGCCCTGGTGGCGAGCTCGGTACTGCGGGGCTCGTACCACCTGTACCAGGGGATCGGCGGCTTCCTCGGCAATGTGGTGATGGGCGTGGTCTTCGTCCTGCTGTACCGGCGCTGGGGCCGGGTCGGGCCGCTGGTGGTGGCGCACGCGCTGCTCGACATCGTGGCCTTCGTCGGGTACGGGCTGCTTGCGGGAAAGGTGGGGTGGCTGCCGACGATGTGAACGGGGCGGGGGTGAGGGGCATACGGGCGTCTCCGTATGCCCCTTCGTGTGTGCGGGGGCGTTGTCCGTGTTCGTGCCTGGCGCCGGGTGCCGGGGTCCGGGCTCGGTCAGGCGTGCAGGTCGCCCTCGATGACCGTGACCGCGTGGCCGTTCAGGAGGGTGCGCTCGCCGCGCAGGAGGGTGCGGACGATTCCGGTGCGGGTGCCGCCCTGGAAGCCGACGAGGTCGTCGCGGCCGAACCGGGCCGACCAGTAGGGGGCGAGCGCGGTGTGGGCGCTGCCGGTGACCGGGTCCTCGTCGATGCCGACGGCGGGAAAGAACCCGCGGGAGACGAAGTCGTAGCCACCGTCGGGGTGTTCGGCGGCGGCGGTCGCGATGACGCCGCGCGTGGAGAGGCTCTTCAGGGCGGCGAAGTCCGGGGCGAGCCCGCGCACGGTGGCCTCGTCGCGCAGCTCGACGACGAGGTCGCCGACGTGGCCGGCCGTGTCGTGTACGGAGAGGACCTCGGCGCCGAGGGCCTTCTCCAGGCCGTCGGGGACGGGGACGGGGGTGAGCGAGGAGGTCGGGAAGTCCATCGTGATCGTGCCGTCGGGCTCGGGGGTGGCGCCGAGGACGCCGCAGCGGGCCGCGAAGCGGACGGGGCCCCTCGCCGTACCGGTGGAATGCAGGACGTGGGCGGTCGCCAGCGTGGCGTGGCCGCACATGTCGACCTCGGTGGTGGGCGTGAACCAGCGCAAGGCCCAGTCCGCCTGCCCGCCGGCGGGCAGCGGGTGGGCGAAGGCAGTCTCGGAGAGGTTGACCTCCGCGGCGACCCGCTGCAGCAAGGTGTCGTCCGGGAAGGAGTCGAGGAGCAGGACTCCTGCGGGGTTGCCGGAGAAGGGCTGGTCGGTGAAGGCGTCGACGATTCGGATCCGCATGCCGTCGACCGTACCCGGGGCGGATTTCGGAGGGCCAAGGCCAATTGCTGAGAACTGGACGGGTCAGGGGTGGCAGTCGGATTGCTTGCTCGGCGAACACTTCCGATATATCGTTGAGACATCGCGACAGTTCGACGATGGAGTCCCGATGGAAGGAGCGTTGCGATGCGTTCACATGGACACGAGTACGGAAACGGACACGGAGCCGGTCGTGGAGGCTGCGGCCCCGGGCCTCGGAATGACTTCGAGGGACGGCGTGCCGCGTTCGGCCCCTTCGGGCCGGGCTTCGGTGGCGGACCTTTCGGCGGTGGGCCCTTCGGCGGCGGTCGTGGCCGCGGCGGCGGTGGCGGCCGGGGGAGGGCGCGGCGCGGTGACGTGCGGGCCTCGATCCTGGCGCTCCTGAAGGACCGCCCGATGCACGGCTACGAGATGATCCGCGAGATCGGCGAACGGAGCGACGGGGCGTGGAAGCCCAGTCCCGGCTCTGTCTACCCGACCCTCCAGATGCTGGAGGACGAGGGGCTGATCACCAGCGAGAGCGAGGGCGGCAAGAAGCTCTTCACGCTCACCGACACCGGGCGCGCCGAGGCCGAGGACGGGCCCGAGGCTCCCTGGGAGGAGGCCGGGCGCGGTGTCGACTGGGAGGCGCTGAACGAGGTCCGGCAGGCCGGTTTCGGTCTGATGGAGGCGTTCGGGCAGGTCTGGAAGACCGGCACCCCCGAGCAGCGGCAGAAGGCGGTCGGCGTGATCAACGAGGCCCGGAAGAAGCTGTATCTGATTCTGGCCGACGAGCACTGAGCCGGTGAGTACGAGTCGGTGGCCGGTGAGCATGGGTCGGTGGCCGGCTACGGTCGGAAGTGACCAAGGGCCCCGCGGCGTGCGCCGCGGGGCCCTTGTGTGCGTTTTTCTCAGGTGACCAGGCCCGACAGCTTCCGCAGGGACTCGGTCAGTGCCGTCGTCGCCGAGTCCTTGAGCTTTCCGGCCATCAGGGAGACCGCCGCGCCGGTGAACTCGCCGTCGATCCGTACGCGCGTCGCGTCCCCGTCCGCCGCGAGCGCGTAGCGCGTGGTGACCAGGACTCCCATTGGGCCCTTGCCTTTGATGGCGAAGGCGCGCTCGGTCTCCAGCTCCTCGACCGTCCAGAGCACCTCGGCGGGGAAGCCCATCAGCTTCATGTTCTCGGTGAAGGTGGCGCCCGTCTCCAGGGCGGTCGGGCCGCCGTTCGGGAAGTCGGTGTGGGTGGCGTTCCACTCGCCGTACGAGGAGAACTCCATGAGCCGCGCCCACACCTTCCCGGTCGGCGCCTCGATCCGTGCCTCCGCGCTGACTTCGGCCATGAGACCACCCCTTCACGCGTGCCCACTGGTTCCGGTGTCGCGGAACGTAGCCGGGCGGCCGTGAACATTCAATACTGATGAACCGTCAGTTCTGCGGCCGCCGGCCCCGCCCCGTTGCCGATCCACCAGATCTCGGCCGCGTCGAAGCTGTCGGAGGCGCGCGGCGCCCCGTCCTCCTCGTGGCAGTGGAACGCCGCCCAGAACAGATCGGCCCGCAGCGCTTCCCGGGGGGCGTACACCCGGTAGACGTACTGCCGCCCGTCGCGCGCGAGCAGAGCCACCATCCAGAACACGACTGGAAGACGTACGGAAAGGGCCCGTGGTTGCATCGGGGGCGCAAAGCAAGGCGGCGCGCGCCTCATGGGGGAGGTGCGCGCGATCTCATCCGTAAGGAGGAGGAACCGCGCGCGCGTGCCCAACTCCGGTGGGATGCGGACATGCTTCTCCTCGGCGATGCCCCGGCCGCCCGGGGCTGGTGAGGTGGGAGGGTGCACCGTCCCGTCCCGCTTCCTCTTCCCCAGTCGGTTCCTCAGTCGACACCTCAGTCCCTCCCTCAGTCGCTTCGGCAGCCGCTACGGCAGTCCGTCGCTCCGCGAGCGGAGCTCGCGCCCCTGCTGACGCCGTCCCTCATGACGGTCGTCACGGGCGCCCGCCGCCGAGCCCTCCGGGACGGGGACCGGCAGATCGACACCGCCCACCTCCTGCACTCCCTCCTGGAGTCCGACCCCGAGGCCGGTGCCGCGTTCGAGGGCGATCACCAGCTCGCCCGCGTCCTCGGCTATCTCGTCCAGCGGTCCATCGGCTACGGCCTGCGCTGGCAGCGCTCGGTCGAGGACTCGGCCGCCGGACGCCTGCTGCCCGCCGTACGAGGGACGGAGCCGCCGGACCCCCGGGCCTCCGGCTGGTCACCGGCGGCGTCCGCCGCTTTGGAGGAGGCCTTCCGGCGCGCGGCGGAGCGCGGCGAGGCGCAGGCGCGCGGTGTCGACCTTCTGGCCGTCATCGCCGCCGATGCCGAGAGCCGGGCCGTCGAGGTGCTGCGCAGGGCCGGCGTCGATCCGGCCGCACTGGTCGCCCGTATCGGGGAACGGTGAGCGGGCGCGCGTATCCGCGCTGCGGAGGGCGTCCCTAGGGGTGGTGAGGGCGGGCCGTCTCAACAGGTGTAACGGGGGTTACGCGCCTGACCGAGCCCTGTCATCATGGCCCGATGCACGCGTCTCAGGGGAGAAGCGCCGGCCTGGGACTCGCCCTGGCCTCGGCCTTCGCATTCGGTGGTTCAGGAGTGGCGGCCAAGCCACTCATCGAGGCGGGACTCGACCCGCTGCACGTGGTGTGGCTCCGGGTCGCCGGCGCCGCGCTCGTCATGCTGCCGGTGGCCTGGCGCCACCGCGATCTGCTGCGCCGCAAACCCGCGCTCCTCGCGGGCTTCGGCCTGCTCGCCGTCGCCGGTGTCCAGGCCTTCTACTTCGCCTCGATCTCCCGCATCCCCGTCGGCGTCGCCCTCCTCATCGAGTACCTCGCCCCGGCCCTCGTCCTCGGCTGGGTCCGCTTCGTCCAGCGCCGGCCCATCACCCGCGCCGCCGCTCTCGGTGTCGTCCTCGCCGTCGGCGGCCTCGCCTGTGTCGTCCAGGTCTGGTCCGGGCTCACCTTCGACCTCGTCGGTCTGCTCCTCGCGCTCGCCGCGGCCTGCTGCCAGGTCGGCTACTTCGTCCTCTCCGACCAGGGCGCCGACGAGGACGGGCAGGCCGACCCGCTCGGCGTCATCGCATACGGGCTCCTCATCGGCGCGCTCGTCCTCACGGTCGTCGCCCGCCCGTGGGGCATGGACTGGGCGCTCCTAGGCGGCACCGCCGACATGGACGGCAGTGCCGTGCCCGCGTGGTTGCTGCTCGGCTGGATCGTGCTGATCGCCACCGTGCTCGCGTACGTCACCGGCGTCATCTCGGTGCGCCGGCTCTCCCCGCAGGTGGCGGGTGTCGTGGCCTGTCTGGAGGCCGTCATCGCGACGGTCCTCGCCTGGGTGCTGCTCGGACAGCACCTCGACGCGCCGCAGGTCATCGGCGGCGCGGTGGTGCTCGTCGGTGCCCTCATTGCCCAGTCCTCGACGGCCAAGGCGGGGGCGGCTGCGGCCGCGGCCGGGCCCGTGGCGGGTTCGGGGACGGGGACGGGGGCCGGGGCCGGTATCGGTGCCGAGGTAGAGGCCGGAGGCGGGGAGCGGGATACCCAGTTGTCCGCCGGGCGGACAGCCCCGTAAGGTGCCGATCATGCATTCGACCGTCCTTCCGCCTCCCGCCTTCTAGGCGCGCGGCGACTCTCCTCGACGAAGACCGGGCTCGGCCGGGCGACTCCTCGCCCCCGAGCGGTTCGTCGCTGCCCGCGCGCGGAGCTGAGCGACCACCTTTCCCTCCTGTCTTCCACGGAGAAGTCACGTGTCGAACTCTTCGGAATCCGCCCTGTCCGTCGGGCGGAGCCTGCTCTATCTGATCGTCGCCGGGATCGCCTGGGGCACGGCCGGCGCCGCCGCCTCACTGATCTTCCGCATCAGCGACATGGGCCCGCTGGCCCTCTCCTTCTGGCGCTGCGTGGGCGGTCTCGTCCTGCTGCTCGGCGCGCTCGCGCTGCGGCCCCGGCGCGAGGCCGCCCGTACGGCCGGGGAAACGCGCGGCCGGCGGACGGCCCGCATCCTCGGTACGGGGATCGGCCTCACCGTCTTCCAGAGCGCCTACTTCGCCGCCGTCCAGGCCACCGGCCTCACGGTCGGCACCGTCGTCACCCTGGGCGCCGGGCCCGTGCTCATCGCGGTCGGCGCCCGCCTCACGATGGGCGAGCGCCTCGGCCGTGGCGGCGTCGTCGCGGTCACCGGGGCGCTCGCCGGACTGTTCGTCCTCGTCCTGGGCGGCGGGGCGGCGGAGGTACGACCGCTCGGTGTCGTCCTCGCGGTCGTCTCGGCGGCGGGATACGCGGCGATCACGCTGCTCACCCGTTGGCTCGGCCGCGACGGCGGCCGTACGGACGCCCTCGGGACCACTACCTGGGCGTTCGCGATCGGGGCGGTCGGACTGCTGCCCGCGGCGCTCGCGGAGGGAATCCTCCCGCACACCGACGCGCCCGTGAGCGTGCTCCTGCTCCTTGTGTACGTGGCGGCCGTGCCGACGGCGCTCGCGTACGCGCTGTACTTCGCGGGTGCGGCCGTCGTCCGGGCCGCCACCGTCTCCGTGATCATGCTCCTGGAGCCGGTGAGTGCGGCCGTGATCGCCGTATCGCTGCTCGGCGAGCGGCTCACTGCTGCCGTCGTGCTCGGCACGCTGCTGCTTCTCGCCGCCGTCACGGGGCTTGCCTACGCGGAGGCGCGGACGGCGGCGGCGGAGCGTCGGCGGGAGGCGGTGGCGGCAGTGGCGGTGTAGGGGGAGGGGACGCGGGGAGGGGGAGGGGTCGGCTCGGTCCGGCGGCTCGGCTCGGTACGGCTCGTCCGCGGCTCGGCCCGGTGGGTCGGCTCGGTACGGCTCGTCCGCGGCTCGGTACGGCTCGTCCGCGGCTCGTCCCGGTGGGTCGGATCAGGTCGGACCGGCCCGGCGGGCCGGGCCCCCTCTTTCCCTGCGGCTCAGAGCGCCGTCAGGTAGGCCGGCAGGCCGATCGTCGGGTCGAGGTCTCCGGCCGGGACGGGCGGGCCGTAGCCGCCCTGGACGGGGACGACGCCGGACCAGTAGGGGAGGGTGAGGTCCTCCGGGTCGTCGTTGGGGCCGCCGCTGCGTACCTTCGCCGAGACCTCGTCCAGGTCGAGCCGGAGAACGGCCGTGGCGGCGAGCTCCTTGGAGTTCGCCGGACGAGAGTCGGCGGAGCGGCCGGGGACGACCTGGTCCACGAGCGCGTCGAGCGCCGTGCGGCGTTCCTCGGGGTCGGTGACCTGGTGGGCGGTGCCGTGCACCACGACCGAGCGGTAGTTGAGGGAGTGGTGGAAGGCGGAGCGGGCGAGGACGAGGCCGTCGACGTGGGTCACGGTCAGGCAGACGGGCAGGCCCGGGGCCGCCACGCCGTCGCCGGCCGCGCGCAGCGGCCGCGAGCCGGTGGAGCCGTGCACGTAGAGGCGGTCGCCGACACGGCCGAAGAGCGTCGGGAGCACGACCGGCGCGCCGTCGCGGACGAAGCCGAGATGGCAGACGTACGCCTCGTCGAGTATCGAGTGGACCAGCGCCTTGTCGTACGAGGCGCGCTCGCGGGAGCGCGTGGGCACGGTCCGGTCGGTCGGCGTGTACGTGTCGGCAGTGGTGCTCATTGCCCTACTCCATTGCACTAGTGCATACTGTTGTTTGTGCTAGGAGAATATCGGATCGAAGGTCGTCGCGCATCGGACATTGCTGCCAGCGTGGAGAGGGGAGTGGGAGCCGGCAGCTTGCAGCCCGGCCAACTCCTGCCACCCATGCGGGAGTTGGCAGCCACACTCGGAGTGAACCCGAACACCGTCGCCGCCGCCTACCGCACCCTGCGAGAGCGTGGGGTCATCGAGACCGACGGGCGGCGCGGCAGCCGGGTGCGGCCGCGCCCCGCCACGACCGCGCGCGGCACCATCCGGGTGGAAGCCCCCGAGGGCGTCCGCGACGTGAGCAACGGCAGCCCCGACCCCGCCCTGCTGCCGCCCCTCGGCGAGGCCTTCGCCGAGGTCGCGCGGCGGTACGCCGAACAGCCCGGCCTGTACGGAGAGGAGCCGGTCGACGAGGAGTTCGGGAGGCTCGCGCGGGCCGCCTTCGACGCCGACGGGGTGCCCGACGGACCCGTCGGCGTCGCCTCGGGCTCCCTCGACGCCGTCGAGCGCGTCCTCGCCGTCCACCTCAGGCCGGGCGACGCCGTCGCCGTCGAGGATCCGGGCTGGGGCAGCCTCCTCGACCTCGTGCCCGCGCTCGGGCTGCGCCCCGTGCCCATGGCCGTCGACGACGAGGGGCCGCTGCCGGAGGAGGTCGAGCGCGCGATCCGGCGTGACGGGGCCCGGGCGGTGATCGTGACCGACCGGGCGCAGAACCCCACCGGGGCGTGTGTGACGGAGGGGCGGGCGCGGGAGCTGCGGCGGGTCCTCGCCGGCCACCCGGGCGTGCTGCTCGTCGAGGACGACCACGGGCACGGCATCGTCGCGCAGCCGCTGCATCCGCTGGCCGGGGGAGACGGCCCCTGGGTGCTGGTCCGTTCCGTCGCCAAGGCGTACGGGCCCGACCTGCGGATCGCCGCCTTCACCGGTGACGCCGAGACCGTCGACCGGGTGCTCGGGCGGCAGCGGCTCGGGCCCGGCTGGGTGAGCCGGCTGCTCCAGGGGACGGTCGCGTACCTGTGGGCGACGGGGGCGGTGGATCCCGCCGTCGTGGCGCGCTCGTACGGGAAGCGGCGCGACGGGCTCGTACGGGCGCTGGCCCGGCGGGGTGTCGAGGCGCACGGGCGTGGTGGCATGAACGTGTGGGTTCCGGTCGCCGACGAGACGGGTGCGGTGGCGCGGTTGCTTGCGGCGGGGTGGGCGGTGGCGCCGGGGGCGCGGTTTCGTATGGAGGCGGGGGCGGCGGTGCGGCTCACCGTTTCCGGCCTGGCCGTGGGGGATGTGGAGCCGTTGGCGGAGGCGGTGGCGGGGGCGGTGGGGCCGGTGGTGGCGCGGAGCTATGGGTGAGGCGGGGTGCGTGGGGAACGAATGCCCACAACGGGGTGGGCGGGTGGGGGTGTTGCCGCGCCGGGGCGCGTGTCCGCAATGGGGTGGGCGAGGGGCACAGCCGCGCCGAGGTGCGTGTCCGTGGCGGGGGCGCGTGGGGGTGTCGGGCGGGTTTGGGTGAGGGCTGCGCCTGCTAGGACCACTGCGGCGCCGACCGGCGTGTTCCAGGTGAGCTGCTCGTCCAGGAGCACGACGCCCGCCGCCGTCGCGATGACCGGGATGAAGTACGTGACCATGGCGGCCGTCGTCGGACCGACCTCCGCCACCACCCCGTACTGGAGCAGCATCGCGTACCCCGTCCCGAGCGCGCCGAGCGCGATCACGGCGAGCAGTGGCACGAGTTCGAGCCTCTCCGGCATTGAGGTGAACATCGGGGTGACCAAGGCCAGTTGCAGCGTCGCGAGCCCCACCTGGGTGCCGGCGAGGGAGAGGTTCGACGCGCCGGTGCCGCTCAGCGTCCTGCGGACGTAGATCCAACCGACCGCGTAACTGAAGGACGCGAGCAGGGCCAGCGCGGTGCCCGTCACGTCGAGGCCCGAGAAGCCCTGCCACGCCCCGAGGACGGTCAGTACACCCATGAAGCCGATGCCGAGACCCGCGGCGCGGACCCGGGTCGGCCGGTCCTCGGAGAGCGCGACGAGGGAGAGCAGCATGCCCCACAGGGGAGTCGTCGCGTTGCAGATGCCGGCCAGGGTCGACGGGATCGTCAGTTCCGCGTACGAGAAGAGGGTGAACGGCAGCGCGTTGAGGAGGAAGGCCGCGACCGTCAGATGGCCCCAGACACGGGCGCCGCGCGGCAACCGGTCGCGCTTCACCACCAGGGCGACGGCGAGCACCGCCGTACCGAACAGGAGCCGCCCGAAGGTGACCTGGAGCGGCGCGAACCCCTCCGTACCCACCTTGATGAAGACGAAGCTGAAGCCCCAGATCAGGGCCAGTACGCCGAAGCGGACCCGCCAGGAAGAGGAGGGCGGAGAGGGCGGAGAGGGCGGAGAGGGCGTGGAGGGTGGCGTGGGCGGGGCTGCGGGGCTCATGCACTCAGGGTGACGGGGCTGATTTCTTAGGACAAGCGAGATTTCCTCGACCCCTTCCCTTAGTATTGCTTACATGTTGAATCTGGAGCGCCTCCGCACCCTCGACGCCGTCGCCCGGCACGGGTCGGTCAGCGGCGCGGCCGACGGGCTGCACGTCACCACGTCGGCCGTCTCCCAGCAGCTCTCCAAACTGGAGCGTGAGGTGGGCCAGCAGCTGCTCGCCAAGAACGGCCGGGGCGTGCGGCTGACCGACGCCGGGCTGCTGCTCGCCGAGCACGCGGCCCGGATCCTCTCCCAGGTCCAGCTGGCCCAGGCCGACATCGAGGCCCAGCGCGGCCAGGTGGTGGGCGAGGTGAGGGTCGCCGCCTTCCCGACGGCGGCCCGGGGGCTCTTCCCCGCCGCGCTGGCCGCGCTGCGCGAGGGGCACCCAGACCTCCGGGTCCGTACGACGGAACTGGAGCCCGAGCAGGGCGTGCGCGCCGTCCTGCGCGGCGACGCGGATCTCGCGCTCGTTCTGGACTGGAGCAACAAGCGCGCGCCGGTGCCCGGCGGGCTCGAACGCGCCCATCTCCTCGACGACACCGCCGACGTCGCCCTGCCCGCCGGACACCCGCTGGCCGGGCGGGAGGCGGTGGACCTGGTGGACTTCGCCGACGAGGAGTGGGTCTCCTGGCCCGAGGGCGAGTTCTGCCACGACTGGCTGATGTTCACCCTGCGCTCGCAGGGCATCGAACCGCGCATCGGACATCTCGCGGGGGAGCACCACACGCAGCTGGCGCTCGTCGCCGCCGGGCTCGGGGTGTGTGTGACGCCCCGACTCGGCCGCCCGGTGCCGGACGGTGTCGTGTTCGTGCCCGTACGCCAGCCCGTGCGCCGCCACATCTACGCCACTTGGCGCGCCGACGCGGGCCGCCGCCCCTCCGTACGGGCGGTCGTTGGGGCCCTGCGGGCGACGGCCGAGCCGCTGGCCAGCTGAGCCCTGAGCCCTGGGGTGCCGCCACCGTCGGGGCCGGCCCGTCAGGGCGCGGCGAGCTTGCGGAAGTCCCAGGAGGCGACGGCGTCCGGCGTCAGCCGCATCCAGGCGTGCCGCCCGTCGTGCGGCATCGCGTCGAGGCCGAAGTTCTTGGCGGCGAAGAGCTGCTCCGGGACGTCGAGTTCGGGGCACGCTTCGCCGGTACGCGGGGCCTCCCCCACGAAGGTGACCGTGCCCGACAGTTCGACGCCGCGCAGCTCTCCGTACTCCTCGCCGTCGTCCACCACGACGGCGACCCGCGGGTCAGCGCGCAGCTCGGACCAGCGGCGGCTGCGCGTCAGCGAGTACAGCCACAGCGAGGAGCCGTCCCAGGCGAACCAGAGCGCGCTCACGTGCGGGCGGCCGTCGGTGGAGACGGTCGCGACCCGGCAGGTGCGCTGTTCGGCGAGGAAGGAGTCGAGCTCGGCCGGGGTCATCATGATCCGGCGTCCACGGCGCTGTGCGACGGTCATCGTCCGCACCCTTCTGGATTTCTGATGAGACGTCAGAAAGCATGGGGGTCCAGTCGCGCCGGTGCAAGGGGAGAAGCCATGGGGCAGGGGCAGAGTTCGAAGGAACCGCTCGCGGAGCGCATCCGGCCGGACGGCGGAGTCGTGCTCCTCACCGTCGAGTGCCAGCAGGGAGTCGTGGGCCCGGACAGCGCGCTGCCCGAACTGGCCGCCGTCGCCCGCGCGTCGGGCGCCCTGCGCAACGTCGCCCGGCTCGTCGCCGCCGCGCACGAGGCGGACGTCCAGGTGATCCACGCCGTCGCCGAGCGACGCCCCGACGGCCGGGGCGCCAACAGCAACGCCCGGCTGTTCCGGGCCGCCGCCCGCCTGCCCGTCCAGCAGCACAGCGGCAGCACGGCGGTACGGGTCGCCGCACCGATCCAGGTCGCGGACGAGGACCTCGTCGTACGGCGTCTCCACGGGCTCTCGCCGCTCGCCGGGACCGATGTCGACCCGCTGCTCCGCAACCTCGGCTGCCGGACGCTGATCGTCACCGGCGTCTCCGCCAACGTGGCCGTACCCAACGCGGTCTTCGACGCCGTGAACCTCGGCTACACGGTGGTCGTCCCCGCCGACGCCATCGCGGGGGTGCCGGCCGACTACACCCCCGCGATGATCCGTCACACCCTCGCGCTCGTCGCCACGATCACCACGACCGACGAGGTACTGGGGTGCTGGAAGCTCCCCAGAACGAGCCCCGGCCTTTCCGCTTCCGCCGGACTTACCGGAGCCACTGGAGCCGCCGGGAGCGCCGTCAGCCGAAGCTGATCTCCTCGCCCACCACCTGGATCGGCTCCGGCGGCAGCGGCGCGGTCGCCGGGCCGGACTTCACGCTGCCGTCCGACACGTCGAAATGGCTCTGATGGCACGGGCAGACGATGACCCCGTCCTTGATGCTGCTCACGGCGCAGCCCGCGTGGGTGCACTTCGAGGAGAACGCCTTGAACTCGCCCGCCTTCGGCTGGGTGATCACCAACCCCTTGTCGGCGAGGATCTTTCCGCCGCCCACCGGGATGTCCCCGGTCCGCGCGAGGGCGGCGCCCTCGGTGCCCTCCGGCGCCGGGTTCTTGTCCTCCTCGCCGCCGCCCCCGCAGGCGGCGAGCGCCGCCGCCAGGCCCGCGCTGCCCGCCGCGGCGACCACCGTCCGTCGTGCCACTCCGCTCATGTGCTGCCTGCCCCTCTTCCCTCGCTCCACCGGTGTGTGTCGACACGTCGAGATCCTTGACATCCTTGACATCTTCGACGCCTTCGACACGTCCGACACCTTCTACACCTTCGACACCCGAAGGTACGGGTGCGGCCTGTGTCCCGTTCACAGGTTGGGCGCATCGAGATCCGTACGGTCTCCGAGGAGCCCGTACTCAGGCCTTCGGCATGGCCATCGTGGCGACCGGCGCCGAGGTCGGGCGCGGGGAGCCGCCCTCGGGTTCCACGGTGATGCCGATCCCGGCGGATCGGTTCGCCGAGCCCTCCAGGAGGGTGGTCGAGGACGTCGTACCCGAGGCCATGAGGCCGGCCGACCGCATCGTCCCGGCGTCGTCGTACCAGAGTTGGTAGACCTTGCCGGCCGGCGGAGCCGGCATCCCCGCGGCGGCGAACACCGCCCGGTCGAGGGACGGGGCGTGCACGAGCGTCCCCACCGCCCCGTCCGCGAGCCGCGCGGTGGAGACCCGGGCGTCCGGCGCCGCGAGCACCGCCGCGACCGCCTCGGCGCTCGCCTCCGCACGGGCCGCCCGGGTGCCGGCCTCCTCGGCCCGCTGGTACTGCAGGCCCGCGAAACCGGCGAGCGTGACCGTCCCGGCGAGCGAGGCGGCGAGCGCCCAGCGGGGCAGCCGGCGCAGGCCGCGGAGACGCGCGAGCGTACGGCCGGACTGCACGGTCACCGGCGGCAGTTGGCGGACGTCCGCGATCCGGCGCAGCACCTCGGCGCGCAGCGCGGGGGTGACCGGTTCGGCGACGGCCAGGCCGAGGCGCGCCGCCGTCTCCGAGAGTTCCCGGACCTCGTGCGTACACGCGGAGCAGTGGGCGAGGTGCCGCTCGACCGACTCCCGTTCCGCGTCCGTGTCCAGCGCGTCGAGAACGTACGCACCGGTCAGCGTGTGCAGGTCGACGCCGGTCATGCCGTCACCCCCAGGCAGTCGCGGAGCCGGATGAGACCGTCGCGCATCCGGGTCTTCACCGTGCCGAGCGGCAGCGAGAGGAGCTCGGCGACCTCGCGGTAGGTCAGCCCCCGGTAGTAGGCGAGGGTGACGGACTGCCGCTGGCGTTCGGTGAGGCCCCGGAGACAGCGCCGTACACGCTCGCGGTCGAGTCGGTTCTCGACCTCCTCGGTCACCTCGTCGTACGCGGGGGTGTGCTCGAGGAGCGCGACCCGCCGGGCCCGGTCCGACGACGCCTGCTCGGAGCGCACCCGGTCCACGGCGCGGCGGTGGGCGAGAGTGAGCGCCCAGTTCAGGACGGAGCCGCGATCCGGCCGGTAGCGGGCGGCGGACCGCCAGAGGTCGACCATCACTTCCTGGGTCACCTCCTCGGACTGCGCAGGATCCCGCACGACCGAGCGGACCACGCCGAGGACGGGTCCTGAGACCTGGTCGAAGACGGCCGAGAAGGCGTCCTGATCCCCTCGGGCGACCTGCACCATCAGCTCGGGCAGACCGTCGCCGCCCCGGTCCGGGGCCGGACCTCCGTCGACGCGTGCGTGCTCTCTCACCGGTTATGCCCTCCTGCGTGTACTCGGATGCGCCTCTACTTCGGAGCGGGGGCGTCGGCGGATTGGTCGGTACGGCCCCGATCCCGGTGGAGGCGCCGATCCCGGGGAAGGCCCTGATCCTCCGGGACGCGGCTCAGCGCACCGGGCCACCACGCCGCGCGGCCGAGGTCCCGTACCAGCGCCGGGACGAGGAGCGAGCGGACCACCAGGGTGTCGAGCAGGACGCCGAAGGCGACGATGAACGCGATCTGCACGAGGAAGGCCAGCGGGATCACCCCGAGCGCGGCGAAGGTCGCGGCGAGCACGACGCCCGCCGAGGTGATCACGCCGCCGGTGGCGGTCAGACCGATACGGACGCCCTCGCGCACCCCGTGCCGCAGCGACTCCTCGCGGACCCGGGGCATCAGGAAGATGTTGTAGTCGACTCCGAGCGCGACGAGGAAGACGAATCCATACAGCGGGACGGAGGCGTCCGTGCCGGTGAAGCCGAGGGCGTGCTCGAACACGAGCGCCGAGATGCCCAGGGTGGCGGCGAAGTTGAGGGCCACGGTTGCGACGAGGAGCAGCGGCAGCACGAGCGAGCGCAGTAGCGCCACCAGGATCACCAGGATGATCGCCAGGACCACCGGCACGATGAGCGTCCGGTCCCGGGCGGCCGTGTGCTGGGTGTCGTACTGCTGGGCGGTGGAGCCGCCGACCAGGGCGTTCGCCTCTGGTACGGCGTGGACGGCGGTACGGAGCCGGGCGAGCGTCTCCCGTGCCGCGTCGCTGTCGGCGGCGGCGGTGAGGGTGGCGTCGATACGGGCCCTGCCGTCGACCACGAGCGGTGCGCCGGGCGCCGGGCGGCCCGAGGCGCCCACCGGGAACGCCGAGTCGACGCCGTCGACGTCCTCGGCGGCGGCGACCACCTTCGCGACCGCCCCCGCGTCGGTGATGATCACTGCGGGATTGCCGGCGCCACCGGGGAAGTGGCGGCCGAGGGTCTCCTGGGCGGCGACGGAGGGCGCGTCGTTGACGAAGATCTCGTCGAAGGGCACGCCCCGGGAGTTCAGAGCGGGAGCGAAGGCGGCACAGGCCAGGAGCCCGGCGAGGGTGACCGCCCAGACCTTGCGGGGGGCACGGTCGACGAGGGCGGCGATCCGGTGCCAGAGGGGGTGGGCGTCGTCGGGCTCGGTGTCGGGAGTCGCCTTCTCAGGAACCGTCTTCTCAGGAACCGTCTTCTCAGGCCCCGTCTTCGCGAGGGCCTCGCGGCGGGTCTTCGGGCGGGCCGGCCAGTACGCGGCGCGGCCCGTGAGGACCAAGGCCGCCGGTAGGAACGTGAGGGCGCTGAGGACGGCGCAGGCGATGCCGATGGCGCCGACGGGTCCGAGCGCCCGGTTGTTGGACAGGTCGCTCACGAGGAGGGCGAGCAGGCCGAGGGCGACGGTCGCGGCACTGGCGACGATCGGTTCGAAGGAGCGGCGCAGGGCCCGGTTCATCGCGGCGAAGCGGTCCGAGCCGGGTGCCGTGAGTTCCTCGCGGTAGCGGGCGGCCAGGAGGAGCGCGTAATCGGTGGCGGCGCCGATCACCAGGATGGACAGGATGCCCTGCACCTGGCCGTCGACCCTGAGGACGCCGGCGTCGGCAAGGACGTACACCACGGCGCAGGCCAGGCCGAGGGCGAAGACCGCCCCCAGGATGATCATCAGGGGCAGCAGGACGCTGCGGTAGACGACCAGCAGGATGAGCAGCACCGCGATCAGGGCGACGCCGAGCAACAGGCCGTCGATCCCGGAGAAGGCGCCGGAGAGATCGGCCTGGGTGGCGGCGGGACCCGCGATCAGGACGGTCGTACCGGGAACCGAGGCCGCCGCCTTCCGAATCGTGTCGAGCGTCGCCGGCAGGGCGTCACCCAGGCCCGGGTCCAGCGCGACGACGGCGCGCAGGGCCTTGCCGTCCTCGGACGGCAAGGCGGGGGAGGGAGGGCCCGCGATGCCCTCGCGCCCGGCGAGCGGTGCGAGGGAGCGGGTCGCCGCGGCCGCCGAGTCGGCGGGCACCGACCCGCCGTCCCGTGCGGTCCACACCACGATCGCGGGCACGGTCTCGGACCGGCGGAACGCCTTCTGCTCCTCGATGACGCGGGTGGACTCGGCGCTGCGGGGCAGAAAAGCCGCCTGGTCGTTGGTGGCGACCTCGCCCAGGCGGCCGGCGAAGGGGCCGAGCCCGCCGCCCACGGCGAGCCAGGCGATCAGGAGCGTCAGGGGCAGGAGAAGTCGGGTCCTGCGGAGGGCACTGGGCGGCATCGGGGGCTCCGTACTATATCTCTGTCATTAAGTATCTCAATGATTGAGAGAGTTTCTATCATGCGCGTGTCTCGGCTCTCGACACCCCTTCGGTAACCGCGTGCAGGACGGATGCAGGCACGCTTGCCCGCTTGGATTCCCGCTTGGATTCCTGCCTGGATTCCTGTCTGGATGCCTGTTTGCAGGCATCCGTGTTCCGCCCGCCTCAGCGGCGCGGCACGCGCAGAGCCCCGAGCTCGTCGTTCAGCGTGTTGAGGAAGCGCAGCGCCACCGACAGCTCGGCCGGGTCGAACTGCTCCCGCGCCCGCTCCGCCGCCTCCGCGAGCGGCAGGAAGTACCGCCTGGCCGCGGCCCGCGCCCCGTCCTCGTACCGCACATGGACGACCCGACGGTCCGAGCTCTCCCGGGTCCTGCGGATGTGCCCCGCCTTCTCAAGGCGGTCGAGACAGGCCGTGACCGCACCCGACGTGAGACCGAGGTGCTCGCGCAGCCGCCCCGGCGTCAGCGGCTCGGGGCTGTCCAGGACGACGGCCAGCGCCTGTACGTCCGTGGGGTGCAGCCCCTGCGCCTGCGCGAAACCGTGCACCAGGCGATTGATCTCGCCCTGCGTCCGCCGCAGCGCGACGGCGAAGCTCTGCAGGTCACCCGGGGGGCCCTCGGGGGCGGCGGGAGCGTCTCGGTCTTCTGTGCGGGCCACGCGTTCAGCCTATAGACATCGCTCCCGCGCATCCGCCCGAGCTGCGGAGGGGGAAGGATCACCAGGGCGTACCGGAAATGACGAACCCCCGGACGGACGGAACGGAGTACACACCATGGCGACGCACCCCCCGGCCGCGTCCGGTCGCACGCTCTGCCTCGTGACCGGGGCCGGCGGCTACATCGGCGGCCGGCTCGTCCCCGAGCTGCTCGACGCCGGACACCGTGTGCGTTGCCTCGCCCGCACCCCGTCCCACCTGCGGGACCACCCCTGGGCGGACCGGGTCGAGATCGTACGGGGAGACGTCACCGACGCGGCGGGCCTGCGGGACGCCTTCCGCGACGTCGAGGTCGCCTACTATCTCGTGCACTCCATGGGAGCCGGGCACGGCTTCGAGGAGACCGACCGGCGCGCCGCCCGCACCTTCGCCGAGGAGGCCCGCGCCGCCGGGGTCAGGCGCATCGTCTATCTCGGCGGGCTCACCCCGGCGGACGTACCCGAGGGGGAGCTCTCCCCGCACCTGCGCTCCCGGGCCGAGGTCGGCCGGATCCTGCTCGAATCCGGCGTCCCCACTACCGTGCTGCGGGCCGCCGTCGTCATCGGCTCCGGCTCCGCCTCCTTCGAGATGCTCCGGTACCTCACCGAACGGCTCCCCGTGATGGTGACGCCGAGCTGGGTCGGCACCCGCGTCCAGCCCATCGCCGTCCGCGACGTGCTGCGCTACCTCGTCGGCAGCGCCCGCATGCCGGAGGACGTCAGCCGCACCTTCGACATCGGCGGCCCGGACGTCCTCACGTACCACGACATGATGATCCGTTACGCGCAGGTCGCCGGTCTGCGCCGACGGCTCATCCTGCCGGTCCCGATGCTCACTCCGGGCCTGTCCAGCCAATGGATCGGACTCGTCACGCCCGTCCCCGCCTCCCTGGCCCGTCCGCTCGCCGAGTCGCTGCGGTACGAGGTGGTCTGCGCCGAGCACGACATCGCCGACCACGTCCCCGACCCGCCCGGCACCCCCGTCCCCTTCGACGAGGCCCTCACGCTCGCCCTCCAACGGGTCCAGGAGGCCCGGGTCACCACCCGGTGGAGCTCCGCCTCGCTCGCCGGAGCCCCCAGCGACCCCCTGCCCACCGACCCCGACTGGGCGGGCGGCAGCCTCTACACGGACGAACGCGAACGGACCGTCGACGCCGGACCGCAGGCCCTGTGGCAAGTCATCGAGGGCATCGGCGGCGAGAACGGCTGGTACTCCTTCCCACTGGCCTGGGCCGTGCGCGGCTGGTTCGACCGGCTCGCCGGCGGCGTCGGGCTGCGCCGGGGCCGACGCGACGCCCAGCGGCTCCGGGTGGGTGACGCGCTCGACTTCTGGCGGGTCGAGGAGATCGAGCCCGGGTCCCTGCTGCGGCTCCGCGCCGAGATGCGGCTTCCCGGGCTCGCCTGGCTGGAGATGCGCGCGGAGCGGGACGCCGAGGGGCGGACCCGGTACCGCCAGCGCGCCCTCTTCCACCCGCGCGGTCTTGCGGGTCAGGCGTACTGGTGGAGCGTGTCGCCGTTCCATGCCGTCGTGTTCGGCGGCATGGCGAGGAACATCGCGCGGACGGCGGAGAAGGGCGGGGGGATTTCGTCTGGGGGCGGGTCGGTCGGGCGTCGGTCGGTCGGGGGTCGGTCGGTCGGGCGTCGGTCGGTCGGGCGTCGGGCCTCCGGAAGCAGGCCACCCGGGGACGCCGGGCCGCCGCATCCATGAGTCGGCGGTACGAGGAAGGGGGCGGCACATCCACACTGCAGCAGCACGTCGGGCGTCCGGCCTCACGGCCCGCCCGGCGAACGATCCCCGGGAGTGGCCCCATGACCGTCTCAGTCGTCCTCTTCACCTCCGACCTGCGCGTCCAAGACCATCCGCCGCTCCGCGCGGCCGTCGACGCGGCGCACGAGGTGGTACCGCTGTTCGTCCGTGACCCCGCCGTGGACCGGGCCGGGTTCGCGGCACCCAACCGGCTCGCCTTCCTCGCCGACTGCCTGGCCGACCTCGACGCCGGACTGAGGAAGCGCGGCGGCCGGCTCGTCGTGCGCGCCGGCGACACCGTCGCGGAGGTGTGCGGTGTGGTGCGGCAGGCCGACGCCGACGAGGTCCACATGGCCGCCGGCCACTCCGTCTTCGCCCGCGCCCGGGAGGCGCGGCTGCGGCGGGCGCTGGAGTCCGACGGGCGCCGGCTCTACGTACACGACGCCGTGGCCACGGTCGTACCGCCCGGCGACGTCACACCGCAGGGTTCCGACCACTTCGCGGTGTTCACCCCGTACCTCAGGCGCTGGGTCTCCGAACCGCTCCGCGCGCCCCTCCTGGCCCCGCGGCAGGTGCCGGTGCCGCAGGAGCTGCGCTCCGAGCCGCTGCCGGAGCGCGCCTCCGTGGCGGACGTCTCCGAGGGGCTCGCCAGGGGCGGGGAGACCGAGGGACGCCGGAGGCTCGAAGCCTGGATGGTCCGGCATGCCGACGTCTACGAGGAGATCCACGACGACCTCGCGGGTGACGCCACCTCCCGCCTCTCCCCGTACCTCCACTTCGGCGCGGTCTCGGCGACCGAGGCCGTGCACCGGGCGCGGGCCCGGGGCGGCGCGGGTGCCGAGGCCTTCGTACGGCAACTGTGCTGGCGGGACTTCCACCAGCAGGTGCTCGCCGCGCGGCCGGAGATCGCCGTCGAGGACTACCGGCCCCGGCACGACCGCTGGCGGAGGGGTGCGGAGGCCGAGGCGGACCTGAAGGCCTGGAAGGAGGGCCGGACCGGCTATCCCGTAGTCGACGCGGCCCTGCGGCAACTCGCCCACGAGGGCTGGATGCACAACCGGGGCCGGCTGCTCGCCGCCTCCTTCCTCGCCAAGACGCTCTACCTCGACTGGCGCGAGGGCGCCCGGCACTTCCTTGCCCTGCTCGTGGACGGAGATATCGCGAACAACCAGATGAACTGGCAGTGGGTGGCGGGGACGGGCACCGACACGCGGCCGCACCGGGTCCTCAACCCCGTACTCCAGGGCAAGCGGTACGACCCCGAGGGCGCCTACGTCCGGCGCTGGGTGCCCGAACTGGCGGACCTGTCGGGACGGTTGATCCACGAACCCTGGCGGCTGAAGGGCCTGGACCGGGCCGCGTACGACTACCCCGAGCCGATCGTCGACCTCGCCGACGGCCTGAGCCGCTTCCGGCAGGCCAGGGGCCGGGACTGAGGCCACAGCACGGCGGGGCAAGACGACGCACAAACGATGCGAGTTGATCCACCTTCCCCGGCGGCCGGACGCTGAGGGAGCCGGGAGGCCAGAGCCCGGGGAGGAGGAGTACCGCCGTGACTTCAACCGCGACCGTGACCGCGACCGAGGCTGTCACCCCGACTGCGACCGCGACGGTCACTGCGACCGAGGCTGTCACCCCGACTGCGACCGCGACGGCCACTGCGACCGCGACCGCCGCCGCCCCCGTCCGTGTCCCCGTTGCTGTCCGGCCCGACGTGCTCACGGACGAGGAGATCGGCTGGGGGCTCGTCCGGGGCGACGAGCGCTGTCTCGTTCTCGCCCACCGGCGCTGGGCCCGGCTCGTCCACACCCTCGCCGCCCGTGCGCTCGGCGATCCGCGCGAGGCCGAGGACGTCACCCAGCAGGTGTTCCTCGCCGCATGGCGAGGCCGGGCCGGGTACCACCCGGAGCGCGGCCCCCTGCCGGCCTGGCTCGTCGGCATCACCCGGCGGAAGACCGCGGACGCGCTCACCGCCCGGACTCGCCGCCTGGACATCGTCGCGGCCGTGGGCGCGGCCCTCACGCCGCCCACCAGCACGCGCGAGGGGCCCGAGCACGTCCTCGACCGGCTCGTGGTCACCCGCGAACTGGCCCGCCTGCCACGGGTCCAGCGCGACGTGCTGACCCTCGCGTTCTTCGGAGACCTGACACAGGTGCAGATCGCCGACCGCACCGGCATGCCCCTGGGCACCGTCAAGAGCCACGCCCGCCGGGGACTTCAGCGGATGCGCCGCAGCCTGGCCGCCGCGTGAAGGGTGTTGCACAAGGTTGCGTTCGGGCAGGTCAGGGCCGGTGTGGGTGCCGGTCTGGTCATGCGGTCAGGGCGAGGTCGTGCATCTGGACGACGGCCTGGACCGCATGATCGTCTGGCGGGGTCCGTACCTGACAGCCGATGCGACCTGGCAGACTGCGGCCCTCACGGTCGTCTCCCCCCTCGTCATGAGCGACCTGCTCATCCGGGGGAGCGGCAAACGACTTCTGGAGGCCCACATGGCGAGGCGGCCCGGATACGCGGCCTACACGGCTCGGACGAGTGGGTTCTTCCCCCGGGCTCCACGCCGGCGCGGGAACGGGACGGACGCGCGATGACCTGCCGTACCCGGCGCCGTTCCGAGCCGAGCACGCCGAACACCCTGATCGTCCGCAGTGCGCCGCCCGCGCCCACCGCGGCCGTGCTGCTGCTCCACGGAGGCCGCGCCGACGGGCCCGAGCCGCCGCCGGCCCTCAACCTCCCGGCTCTCCGGATGCGCCCCTTCGCCTCGGCCGTGACCCGTGCGGTACGGGGCCGGGACGTATTGATCGGCGAGGTGCGCTACCGCCACCGTGGCTGGAACGGCCCGCGCGCCGACGCCGCCAAGGATGCGGAGACCGCCCTCGCGGCCCTCCGGGAGCGGGCCGGGGCCGTACCCGTCGTCCTCATCGGCCACTCCATGGGCGGCCGCGCGGCACTCCGTGCCGCCGGCGACCCGGCCGTGCGCGGGGTCGTCGCCCTGGCGCCGTGGTGCCCCGCCGACGAGCCGGTGGACCACCTCGGCGGCCGGCGCCTGTACCTGCTCCACGACGAGACCGACCGTGTCACCTCGGCCCGTGAGTCCTGGGACTTCGTCCGGCGGGCACGGGCGGCGGGCGCCGACGCCGTCGGCATCCCGATGCCGACCGGCGGCCACGCAATGCTCCGCTGCGCGGACCTCTGGCACCGCCGCGCGGCGGAACTCACCGCGGCACTGCTGTCGCACGGCTGAGGCGAGGGGACAGGGGGAACGGACCGCCGCATCAGAACGTGCGATCGATAGCATCGCGTCGCGACGTTGCAGTGGCCTGCCGAGGTGGGGGAGCTATGAGCGATGACATCCTGTCGATCATTCCGAATGATCCGCGGTGGCAGCCGGATCGCGATGCGGTTGATCGCGTCATCGCGCTCGTCGAGGAACTGACTCCCGGGGCTGCCGACGGCGTGGACGTGGAGATCGACGCGACGTGGCACGACGTGGTGACCGCCGTCGACTGCGGAGAGAACCTGGAGAGGATCGGCTGCCCCTTGTGTCAGGCGGCCATCGACACGGAGGGGCGGGGCGACCTCCTTGAGGCGCACTGCGACGACGGGTTCATCACGCTCGCGGTCGAGGTGCCATGCTGTGGAGGATCCACCACCCTGGACGTGCTGGATCACGACTGGCCCTGTGGTTTCGCCCGTTTCGAGATCGCCATCTGGAACCCCGAACGTCTCTGGTTCAGCGAGGACGAGCTGACTGCACTGGCGGACCGACTGGGCCACCCGGTGAGGGCCCGCATCTGAGCTTCCGCGGCTCAGGCGAGTGCTTGTTGCTCGGCTCGGACGCGGCGGGTGGCGAGGCGATCGACGATGGCGGCGCAGAGGCGGGGGTCGGTGAGCGTTTTCGTCCACTTCGGGGACGGGGACGGGGACGAGGCGGTAGCGGCGGAACCGGCCGACCCTCTGGCCCTCGACGGTGAGACCAGCTCGTATGATGGCGAGCGGGATGGGGCTCGTAGCGCAGCGGTTGTCGCGCCTTCACCGCGTGTGGGAGGACGCCGGTTCGAATCCGGTCGGCCCCATCCCAACCTACGACTCCAGTGGCGGGCTCGGTCCGGGGCGGCGCCTCCGTGATGCGCTCTACTCGTGGTTGCGCCGCTTCAGGCACTTCGGGGGAAGTCAGGGTGGTCGCTGTACGGCGACGCGAGGTCGAGCAGGTCGTCGCATGGCCAGAGGTCTCCGTCGAACTGGCAGTCATCGCGGTCGTCCCACGGTAGTTCCGGGTCGCCTACGGCCGGACTGAGGGCGTGGCGGGCCAGGATGCGTCGCTTGGCCTCGACCTCACGCAGAACGCGGGCCGGGTCGTGCAGAGCCACATGCAAGGCGATCGTGGGGTGGAAGCCTGCGAGCTCTACCTGACAGAAGTCGACGGTGTGCCCGTGGGCAGACCACCGCCCGCATCCGTCACCGTCGCAGCCCCGGGCCAAGGCGGCCTCTTCGTCCAGCCGCGCCTCCAGGAACGTCACCAGGTCTTCGCTCATGTGGACATTCTCGCGCGCGTGCCTGGCGCCATCGCCTGTTTTCTATCGTGTGAGCACGCTGTCTCTCACCTGTCGGCGCTGGAATGATCTTGCTGTGACGGGTGTGATCACGGCGTCGGAACCGCCTTGGGAAGCCCCGCTCGTGGGGTCTGAGCCCGCGCTGCTTCGGGAAGCGGGTAGCGATGCTGCGGCGCGAGGGTGCGGACCCGGTCCGCAAGGGTCGGCCATGGGTACTGCTTGTCGTGCTGTACTGGCGCACGAACTTGACGATGCGACATCTCGCCCCACTGTTCAAAGCTGCTGTCGGCAAGACCACCACGGTCGACGGCCAACAGGGCACCGGTAAGCCGACCGCATTCGTGACAGGCGCGTCATCGTCCGCACGCTGTGGGCGGCCAGCCACAGCCGACGCCCGATCGGCCGCCGGCTTCACACGACCCACCACACCGTCAAACGCTTGGCCGACGCCTTCGCTCCCGCTGGAATCGACAGGGACCGTGATGCCGTCGCGGATGGGCGCACCCGGCGTCGTCGAGGGGCCGTCAATCCGATCAAGAGGCCCAAGCACCAGATATCCGGCCGAGCCGGCTTCTATCTCCTCCGCGAGTCGCGAGCGTGTTTTGCTTCACCCCTAGTACATCGCCTTCCGATAGCCTCCGAGCGACTTCGCGGGGCGAGCCAGGCTCAGGCCGCCATAAAACGGCCCAGCTCGCGTGACTTCGACCGGAGGGCGGCTGCCCAAGCCTCCTCAGAGGAAACCGGGACCGCCGACACCTGGACGTTCTTACGGCCGTCGCCCTCGACGAGGCCTGCTGGCTGCCAGTTCACCTCGATGCCCGCTCTCTCCGCCAGGACCAGCATCGTGGCGACGAACCCCTCGGACAGGGCAGCAATGACGGCGTGACTCGTTCTCCGGTGCCACGCGACCAGGGCGTCGACGAACTCCTTGAACACGCGAGGGTCGATCTGGCACTCATCAGCCCGCATGGGGCCGATGCCGGACTGCATGCCCAGTTCGACTTGGTAGACGCTCACCTGGCTCATGAACAGCCGGGAGGCCCCGTTGGACGGGTTCCACAGGGTCTGGTCACCCATGTCGTAGTACTGGCTCAATACAGCCCCCTCCCTGCTGGTCATACTGGCCAGCTCGCGAGCACATGACATTACGGTCAGTCAGCCCTCCACGGAAAATGAGCCAGCACCCCTTAGAACTCCTAACGAAATGATCTTCAAGGTGGTTGGATCACTCCGGGGCCGTTGATCTGGGGGTGCGCGGTGGCTCGGCGGAAGCCGTGGGATGTCGAGGACGAGCTGTGGGCGGTGATCGAGCCGCTGCTGCCGAAGGTTGAGCGTCGGGTCCGGCATCCGGGGCGGAAGCGTCATCCGGACCGGCAGGTGTTTCAGGGCATTTTGTTCGTGCTGCATACCGGGATCGCCTGGGAACACCTGCCGCAGGAGCTCGGCTTCGGTTCGGGTATGACGTGCTGGCGTCGCCTGGCTGAGTGGACCGAGGCCGGCGTGTGGCGCCGGCTCCACGTAGCGCTCTTGGCCAAGCTCCGCAGCGCGGACGCCCTGGACCTCTCCCGGGCGGCGGTCGACGGCTCCCACATCCGGGCGCTAAAAGGGGCCCCAAGACGGGACGAAGCCCTGTCGAACGGGGCAGGACGGGCAGCAAGCACCACCTGATCACGGACGCCACCGGCATCCCGCTCGCCGTCACCCTGACCGGTGGCAACCGCAACGACGTCACCCAGCTCATCCCACTGCTGCAGGCGGTGCCGCCCGTCCGGGGCAAGCGTGGCCGCCCCCGGCGCCGCCCCGACGTCGTGCTCGGTGACCGCGGCTACGACCACGACAAGTACCGCCGCCTGGTCCGCGCACTCGGCGTGAAGCCACTGATCGCGCGACGAGGCACCGAACACGGCTCCGGACTCGGCACCCAACGCTGGGTTGTGGAGCGCGCCTTCGCTCATCTGCACGGGTTCCGCCGCCTGCGGATCCGCTGGGAGATCCGCGACGGCATCCACGAAGCCTTCCTCACCCTGGGATGCGCACTCATCTGCTGGCGACGCCTGTCACAGCTCGTCATCGTGCACCCGCCGGAAGGTCGTCGAACGAGTGCTCGGTAATGTCCGAGATCGAGCCCGCCGTCGGTCCTGCGGGCAGCCATGAAAGGGAGCAGTTGTGCCGTTCGGTGACTTCGATGCATGGCGGCAAGAGCTGTTGGCCACGGGCGACCTTGTCCAGGATGGCGACAGCTCCGTCTCCGATGACGAGGCCGGACGCCGCTACGACCGATACGTTGCGCTTGCGGACATGGTCGACGGCACCGAGGGCCCCCACACTGTTTGCGCCCTGATCGCCTCGCTCCGTGCGGAAGAGGACTACGGCGCCCACCAAGCCGTTTACGGTGCCTTGCAGCGCTTCCCCAGCCGAAATCTTGTCAGCGGCACGGTCCTGGCAGCTGCCGATCTTCTGAACATCCCGCGTGATCACAGTGGCCAGGTCCTCCAGCTTTTGACCCTGCTGGCCAGCGCCGACGACCTGCGGACGTTCACAGCCGCCTGCGATCGCCTGGAACCTGAGCTGCGGGCAGGACTGCGTGGCCTCATCGTCGACCATGAGGCCGATGAGTGGCTCGCCGATGAGCGCTCTCTCGGACGGCTCCAGCTCGCGCAGGATTGACTTCTCGCACCGGCACACAATGCCTGCCGACTTGCTGCAGAGAAGATCGAAGTCCATCGCCCCATGCTTCCCGACGGCACCTCACCACGAGGAGCCGACCTCAAAGTGTCATTCCGTTAGGAGTTCTTAGGGCGTTTCCTTCGGATCATCCGATCGTGGGTTGATGTGTACGAGATGGCTCCGGCCGAGCTGCCTAGGGCCTGTCGTCAAAGGATCTTGCTGAAACGGTGGGGAGGTCATGCATGATGTGTGCGTGGAGCATCTTTCTGTCGACGTGCGCGCTTCGCTTCGGCTGTTCGCCTTCTACTTGGCCAACGGCACCCTCGACGTTGAGTTGCTCGATGGGTTCGACTACCGGTCGACGGTCTTCCACTCCGGCTCGTCGCTGGAGCAGGTCTTCGCGATCTACGGCAATGTGCTGCAAGTTGACGCAGACGGCATGGTGCTGAACGACGGGGATGCGCAGTACCGGGTCGCGCAGTGGATTCGGGCGTGCTGCGACCCGAGCTATCGGGTCGCGCCGCCGTTCGAAGCCTGGGAGACCGAACTCCATCTCTGAGGATCAGGCGCCCGTCGTCGGGACATCACGTTCACATCAGGAGCGAGGCGGGGGCGACCGCGGCTTGGTAGGACTCAGCGGTCTCGTCGTAGCGGGTGGCGAGGCCGCGCCACTGTTTCAGCCGGTTGAAGCACCGCTCCACCACGGTGCGCCGCTTGTACAAGTCCCGGTCGAAGCCGGCGGGCGGTCGCCGGCGCTTCCCTGTCGGAGGCGGTTTGCGACCTGATCGGCCCGCTCGGGAATGGTGTGGGCGATGCCCCGCCTCCACAGCCAGGTGCGGATCGCCTTGGAGCTGTAGCCCTTGTCGCCGGTGACATGGTCCGGCCGGATCCGGGGGCCGTCCCGGCCCGATTCGGGGAACCCGGATCGCGTCCATCGCGGCAGTGAACTGGGTGCAGTTGTTGGTGTTCCCGCCCGTCAGCGTGAACGCGAACGGGCGCCAGCAGGTGCTCAGGAGCAGGACCGCCGCTGAACTGCACGACGAAGCCCTGAGCGTCCACTGCCCACCAATCCCACGTGAATCCAGGTCGAGGGTGCCGCAGGATCGTCGTCATGGCGTCACCGTACCGAGGCCGTACAAGACCGGTGGAGATCTACAGGGAACGGCCTAGAGGTGAACGAAGCCACCGCTGCGAATATCCGATGGCGGGGCCGACTGCCAGTAGTAAGGATTGCGGCATGCATGCCTTCCTGGAGACCGAACGGCTCGTCCTGCGCCCGTTCACCCACGCTGACGCAGACCACCTCCTGGCACTGGACAACGATCCCCACGTCATGCGTTTCATCAACGGCGGCAAGCCGACCAGCCGCGAGGCGATCGAGACGCGGACTCTGCCACGGCTCCTGCACGACTACCCGTGCCTCGGCACCCACGGCTACTGGGCCACTGAGGAGAAGGCCACGGGGACCTTCCTCGGCTGGTTCGAGTTCCGTCCTCTGGACGATCACAGTGCCGCCGTGGTCGAACTCGGCTATCGGCTGAACCAGGCCGCCTGGGGCAAGGGATACGCCACGGAGGGATCGTTGGCCCTGATCAATAAGGGGTTCACGGACCTCGGAGTGGAGCGGGTCACCGCGAACACGATGGCGGTGAACATCGGATCCCGCCGGGTGATGGAGAAGTCAGGGTTGCGGTTCCTGCGGCACTTCACCGGGGACTGGCCCGAGGCGATCGAGGGATCCGAGCACGGCGAAGTCGAGTACGAACTCACCCGGGCCGACTGGGGACAGCACCGGTAGCCGGTGATGCACCGGAGGTGCCCCGTGGCCGCCTCCCCCGTGCGGCCGAGACAGACGCGACCTTCGGATGATGTCCGGGCACCGGGTGGGCGGCGACGATCAAGGCGTACGCCCTCACACACCGAGATCGGAGCCTCACCGTGCTGAAGTGGACCCTGCGGGCCACCGCCGTCGTCGCCATCGCCGCCGCGATGGCCGCCCCCGTCGCCGTGACCGCGTCCGTAACAGTGGTCGCCGCACCCACCGTCGTCACATCGGCATCCGCACCCGATGCCCCGGAGCCCTCCGCCATCTAGGGGGAGGGCTCCTCGGGCCCTTCTGTCGCCCCTGTAGCCCAGGGGTGCCCGAGCGAGCGGAGTAGGCCATCCTTGGGGTATGGGTGCCAAGCGTGGCGCGTCTCTCCGGAAGGGCCCGCACATAGGCCGGGGCCCCTGCCGGGCCCTGGTCGCCTTCGTCGCCGCAGTGGTCGCGGTCGTCGCCGCGCTGGCCGGCTGCGCGGGCGGTGGCGGGTCGTCCACGGGAGCGAGCGGCCCGACCTCGGTGGTCCCCTCGACCTCGGTGGTCCCCTCGGCCACCGCGTCGGTCTCCTCGACCACCGCGTCGGCCCCCTCGACCAAAGCCCCTCCCGCCGCGCCTTCGGTCATTCCGGCGACCACGCAGGCTCCCTCGCCGCAGGGGCCTGTCGTCGCCGAGATGTCCATACCGTCGATCGGCGTCAAGGACCTGGACATCGTGCCGTACGAGGGAACCACCGACGATCCCGCGGGCACCCGCATCCAGGATCGTGGTGTGGCGGCCAGTCCCCACGGCGAGCGCGGTGGCGTGGGGCCGGGCCAGATCGGCAACTATCTGGTGACCGCCCACCGGCTCTCAGCCGGCGGCCCCCTGCGTGAGCTGCCCTCGGTCGAGGTGGGGGACGAGGTGCACGTCACCGCTGAGGCCACCGTCTACACGTACGAGATCGTCGAAACCCGGACCACGTCCTTCCGCTCGATCCGCTCGCTCGCCGAGCAGCGGGCAGCGGTGCCGGGTGAACCCGGCAAGAAGCCCACCAAGGCCATGATCACGCTCTCCACCTGCGCGACGCCGGAGGACGACGCGGCGGGCAACTTCTGGCGGGACGCCCAGGGGAACCCCGAGCACCGCATCGACAAGATCGGCGTCCTGACCTCGACGCGGCCGGCGTAGGGGTTGTGGAGCGGCGTAGAGGTGTCTCCAGTTAGCGGCAGTACGCGTGGGATTCTGTCGTGATGGATACAGGTCGGCGCCGTTCACCGAGGACTCGTGGCACGTACGTATCGGGCGGATCGCCAATTGGGCCGGGGTGCTCCGGCTTGCCGCCCGAGCAGGGGGGAACTCCAACCTGTCGTCGGGCACGGTCCGAAGCGCCCTGCGGGGATGGCCGAGCTGCTGTCCGGCATCTACGCGATCGGCGAGCAGGGCGAGAAATGGATGACGCAGCTTCTTCGGGAGGGTCTGGTACCGGCGGAGCAGGAGATCGCCGAAGCCGGGGGTTTCCTGACCGGGCCGGGGTCCATGGCGGATCTCGAGTTGTTCTTCTACGACAGCTGATCGTCATCCCTGCTCGGTCAGCTGCCGTGCCCGGATGAGGTTGGCGGCGAGGGGTGTCCCACCTCGTCGGACGGCTGGTGGCTCTGTTCGCGAGAATGGGTTCTGGCTCAACTTCTGTGGAACGGTGACCATCCGTCACGGCTACGGGACGAGAGCGGCGCGGGTGATCACCGTCCCCTAATCTGACGGGGCTTCGACCGTTTCGAGCCAGGGTGGGGATCCGTATGGCAGCCAGCACGACCGGCGACACGAAACCGGGACGGGCGCGATGGCTGGCGTACCGTGAGGGAACGGGGCGGCTCCGCCCCCTGTTCGCAGCCGTCGCCGCGCTGCTCGTTGTCGGCCTCGCCACGGGCTGCTCCGCCCTGGAGGGCTCGCTGCGCGTCGTCTGGGAGGCGCCGGTCGACGACAATGCCCGGGACTACGGCAACGGTGCCTGGGTGGTCGGCGACACGCTCGTCCGCAGTCGATACGACGCCGTCACCGCCTTCGACGCCGGGTCGGGCGAGCGGCGTTGGGAGTACGCACCGCCCGGTCAGGACCATGTGTGCGCGGTCGGTAGCCGTGTGGCCGGTTCCATCGTCCTGCTGGCGCGGGGGGACCGGGGCCCCGGCGGTCAGGGCTGCGCGACCGTCGCAGCGCTGGACCTCACGACCGGCCGGGAGCTGTGGCACGTCCGGCGCGCCCCGGCCGACCTGACGGAGTCGCTCACCGACATGGTTGCCGCCGGCGGCGGGCTCGCCGTGCTGCGGGACGGCGACGACCGCTGGGTCCTCGAGACGATCCGGCCTGCCGTGCCGGGAACGGAAGCCCTGCGCGCCTTCGACCTGCGGACCGGCGCCCCGCGCTGGAAGGCTGCGGTCCCGGCCGGTTGTGTGCCCGAGCGGGTCTCCGCCGGCGAGCGACAGGTCATCGCGGTGCTCACCTGCGGCCGCACCGAACTGCGGCTGGCCGCGTTCGACCGGGCCGACGGGAAGGCGCGGTGGTCCGTGCCGCTCGGCGGCCGCCCGACGCCGGGCACGGACGCGCAGGTGACGCTGCAGTCGACCGATCCGGTGGTCGTGCAGGTCGGCGGGACCGCGGAAGGCGGCCTGCCGGGCGCCTACCTCGCCTTCGGCGAGGACGGGACGGCCTTGGGCCGGATCGAATCCGTCGGCACCCACGGCACCGTCCTGTCGTACCGGCCGGCCGTCGTGGCCGTCACGGACGGGCGGCTCTACGCCGCCGCCGAGGCCAAGCGGGGCAAGGAGTACGTGAACCGGGTGGTCGCCTTCGACCTCGCGAAGGGCACCGAGGTGTGGCGGCACGACCTGGCCGCCAGCCGCGGCCCACTCGCGCTCACAGCGGCAGACGGCCAGGTGACCGTTCTCGCCCGCAGCCTCGGCCGCAGGCATGACGGTACGGAGGAACTGCTGGTCCTCGACGCAGCCACCGGCGACGAGCAGGACAGCCGCGACACCGGAGCCGACATCGACCACAAGACGGGCGAGCTCGCGGGCCTGCTCACCCACAAGGACCTAGTCGTCGCCGTGCGGTGGGGCTGGGGCGTTCGGCCCTTCTCGGCGTACGAACGCGGATGACGTCTTGGGCACCAGGCCATGAGGACGCGCTTTCGGAGGAGTCGGAGGAGTTCGAATCCGGAGCGGTACAGGTATCTGGCACTTGAGCATCTTGATCCTGTTGACGTGTCCTTCGACGACGCCGGAGTTCCAGGGCAGGGTGAGGCCGGTGGTGACGGCGTCGAGGTCGCGGTCGATGCTCCTCCAGCTGGAGCGACCTCTCTTCCACGACGCCGCACCATTGGCCATGCCAAGATCCGCACGGATCATATCCAGGCCACTTCTCGGAGGCCGATCCGAACTTCAGCCGTCACTCAGCCCGCCGCGGGAGCGTCCGAGGCCACGTTCTTCAAGCCCCCTTCAGCGGCCGCGTGCTGGTGGGCCCGCACGATCGTGGAGTCGATCGCGACCAGCCAGTCCACAGCACCTGGCGGTGATCCCGCCACCGGCCACGAGCCCGGCCCGCAGGCGGCAACAACGGTGCGATCACCGCCCACGCAGCGTCAGAGATCTCCCCATCCCTCACGACCGGACCGACGATCCGATGATCGGAAAGACACCCCCTAGGTGCCTGCGGGGGTCAGCTCTGCCACCCAGTGGCCGGCCTCGGCGAAGGGTGTGTCGGCGCCGAGGAGGGGACCGGAGGACAGCTTCCGTCTTCCCTTGTCCTCGCTCGCCCAGAACGTCAGGGAGGCGGTGCTTCTGGAGCAGCCCGACGGCTGCTCGTTGTCGGCCAGCTCCGCGGGCGCGGTGCGGAGCCGGGTCGGATCCTGGGAGAACACCTCCGCCTTGTACGTGCACCTCTCGCCCACCGCGCTGATGGACACGAGACGAATGTCGCGCTTCGCCGCGCCCTGACCCATCGTGACTTCGAAGCGGTAGGTGCCGTCCGACGCCCGGCCGCCCCACGAGCCCCGGAACTTCTCCGGCAGCGCGCCCGTGGCGGGCGGCACCTTCTCGAACATGGCAGGTGCGTAGGAGGTCTGTCCGTCGTTGTGGTGGTCGTAGAAGCCCGGGTCGTCCTCCCACTCGAACGCACCGTTCCATGAGGCGACGAACGCCCCGGTACCGTCCGGGCGGGAGGTGCTGTAGTCCTCGGTGGCGTCTTCGCAACGTTCCGCCTCGGACTGGGGGCTTACCCTCTTGAGCCGGCTCGAGCCGAGCTTGATCGCGTCACTTCTCGAGGCGGTGATGGTGCTCTCCCAGACGCACAGCCGCACCTCGTTGAGCAGGGAGTACTGGGCGGTGCCCTTCGCATCGACGAGCAGGCGTGCGAGCGCCCCCTCCCTGCTCAGGTCGCCCTTGCTCAGGCGCGCCTCCCAGCTCCCCTGCAACGCCTTCGGAGTACTCAGCGACGGTGGTTCCCCCGCCCCGCCCTGCCACGGGCGGAGCGCGAGCAGGCCACCGACGGTGACGAGCACCACGACGGCTGCCGTCCCCGCCACGACGGCCGGGCGACGCCGCTGTTCCGAGGGCTGCGCCGACACATGCGAGCGTGCCGTTTCGTCGTAGCCCGGCCCCACCGTGGGCGCCTGCGCGAGCGCGTCCGACGGGGCCGCGGCGGGCGCGGGCACGGGCTGAGGTGCGACGGGCACGGGTACGGGCCGGGAGGTGGTCACGGGCCGGGGTGTGGGTACGGGCCGGGCGGGCGCCGGCGGAGTGGGAGCCTGACCCGGCACGAGGGCCGTGTGCGGCCGCAGCGGATCGAAGTCCAGCAATTGTGCCGCGTGCCGTCCCAGTTGGCCGAGCAGCGCGCCCGGAAGCCATTCGTCGACGCCTTCTGTGGCGGTGCGGGCGGCGATCTGCTCCGGCGTGGGGCGTTGTGCCGGGTCTTTCTGCAGGCATTCCCGTACCAGTCCGAGGAGCGTCTCCGGCAGCCCGTCCAGGTCGGGCTCCTCCTCGGCGACCCGGAACAGCTGGGCGTGCAGCCCGTTGCCGGTCGCCCCGAAGGGCTGGCGCCCCGTGGCGGCGTAGGTGAGGACCGAACCCAGGCAGAACACATCGGAGGCGGTGGTGACGTGGAGCCCACGTACCTGCTCCGGGGACATGAAGCCGGGCGACCCGATCACCATGCCCGTGCGGGTCTGCAGGCTGTCCCCGCTGATGCTGTCCAGCGCCCGGGCGATACCGAAATCGATGACCCGGGGCCCGTCCACGGTGACCAGGACATTGGACGGCTTGAGGTCGCGGTGGACGAGGCCCGCCCCGTGGATGGCCTGCAGGGCGAGCGCGAGCCGGTTGGCCAGGACCCGCACCGACTGCTCGGGCAACGGCCCGTGCCGCTCGGCCACGACGGCGTGCAGATCGGGTCCGGGAATGTACTGGGTCGCGACCCAGGGCGTCTCCGCGTCCGTGTCCGCGTCGAGCACGGCCGCGGTCCAGGCTCCACCGACCCGCTTCGCGGCGGTGACCTCGCGGGCGAACCGCGAGCGGAATTCGGCGTGTTGGGCGAACTCGGTCTGCACGACCTTGACCGCGACGGTGCGCCCGCCTTCGGAGCGGGCGAGATAGACCCGGCCCATGCCGCCGGCGCCTAAGCGTGCGATGAGGCGGTAGGGGCCTATGCGCGGCGGGTCTTCGGCGGTCAACTGGTCCACGAGGAAGGAGAGTAGCCCAACGGTCCGACAACAAGGGGTCGGGCGGTTTCGTTCCGTGCAGCGGGCGCGGACCGCCCCTGCCCCGCGGGAAACTGCTTGTGTGAGACACCGCCGCCCACAGGCCCAGCCGCGTCCTGCCTCGTGCGGAGACCCTGCGACGACCAAAGAGACACGCCCTAGGGCCGTCACTTCCGGGTCTTGCATGATGACCGGCATGAACACGGAAACCTGCGTCCCGGCCGAGTTGGCCACCCTCCGCGAAATCATTGGGTCCCGTCCCGAGGCGGTGCCGCCGGCCGGTTGGGAGGCGGTGCGGATCTTTGAGGCGGAGCACGGCATCGTGCTCCCGGAGCCGTACCGCACGTTCGTGGCGGAGATCTGCGACGGACTGCGCGCGGGGCCGCCCTACTACGGTCTGCTGCCCCTCGCCCAAACGCCCTCGGACTGGGGCTCGGACCGCCCCGAGCGCATGCTTGCCGAGCCTTTTCCGCTCACGGCGGCATGGCTGTGGGAGGAAGAAGGAGACGCGCTGTCGGAGCAGGAGTTCGAGGCGCGGATGGGTCCCGTGTTCGACCACGGCTCACTGCTGCTGGGTACCGACGGCTGCGGCATGTACTGGCACCTGATCGTCACCGGCCCGCAGCGCGGTCACGTCTGGCTGATCGACGAGAACGGCGCGATGCCCTTCGGTACCCGGCCGGACACTTCCCTGATGCCCGGCCCGCCCGGTTTCGAGGGGTGGGCGAACCACTGGGCCCAGGGCCGCTCCTGGTTCGAGGACGCCTAGAGCGTGTCTCTGTGGTTCGCTGGTCGGCTGATCCGATATGTCTGTTCGATTAGTGATCGCTGATGCGATGTGGGGACGGGGCAAATCGTTGATGCCGGCCGATCCGGTTCGCGGCCGGCGGTGGGCCGATCATCGTCGCACTCTGGAAGCCATCGTGTGGATCCGCGTTCCTGGCAGCGGCCGACGAGCCTGCTGACATCGGCTGGACCGTGTTGGTGGACTCCACCGTCTGCCGGGCCCACCAGCACGCCGCCGGAGCCGGAAAGAGGGGGCGCCTGGATCGGGCTGAGTGCGCGTATTCGTCACGCGCGATCCGGAAGCATCTTCGCCGACGCGGGATCCGCGCTGTCATTCCCCAGCCGACTCAAGCAGTGGCGGGGGGCCTGGACATGCGAACGGACCAGCTCGCGATCGCCTACCAGGCAGCGCTCCATGTAGCTGCCCTCCTCGTCTGGGCCGGGCATAGGGGCGTCGGGCCGCGTCATTTGGAGACGACCTGTAGGCGGTGTCTTCAATTGATCTGATCACGTCCTTGGCGACAAGGGCTCCAGCTCGAAGGCCATCCGATTCTGGCTCCGCCGCCGCAGCCCGCAGCATTCCGCGCACGATTCCCGAATAGGCCGGTCAAGTCCGCAACCGCGCCCGGCGGGGCAGCCGCGGCGGCTGCCCCGCCGGCCTTCGGTCGCGCGGTCTCCAAGCACCGCAACGTGGTCGTACGACAAGACCGCCCGGTCCTACGAAGCAGCCGCCCCCCTCGCCTCACTCGCGATCAGCGTGTATCAAGGCCCAGACGGTCCGGGACATTACCCATCGTGCAGAGCGCCTTGACCTGCTCTTGCTCGCTGACCTCGGCGCTGCACCGTCCTCCGCGTTGGTCAGCCCAACCTCACGGGCCATATCCCGTGGAGAGCCTTGAGAGAGTTTCGAGTGCCTCCCGCAGGCCGCTGGGGCGCAGTATGCCCGGTTGTACGGTGCGGCCCGCCCAGCCCGGTCCGGCGAGCATTACCAGGGGGTGCGTCCGCGCGCCTTTTACGCCGAAGGAACTTGCGGCGACGTGCTGGGCCAGGGCGTGGTTCGCGGTCGAGCGGGCCTGTGACCAGAGCACGACCGCGGCCGGGCCCGTGCGTCGTACGGCGGCGTCGAGCGCCTCGGCGGGGACGGCCGCGCCGAACATGCGGCTGGGCAGGCCGCGTTCGGTGAGTCCCGCGGCCAGTGCCTCCAACGGCAGGGTGTGCTGCTCGGCGGGGACGCACGCGAGGAGGACCGGGGCCGTGGGGGCGGGGCCGACGGGCGTGATCTGCCGGAGCGCGGTCGACACGTGCCAGGACAGCAGATGCTCCACCTCGACGTAACGGTCTCCTGAGGACTCCCACTTGCGTCCCACCGCGTGCAGGGTCGGGGCCATCACCTCCTCCCAGGCCGTGACGAGGCCATGGTCGGCCACGGCGTCACGGAGCAGGGCGTCGAGGGCGGGGCCGTCGAGTCGTACGGCGGCACGGGCCAGGCCGCGGCACTCCCGGCGCACGTCGCCGAGGGGGAGGCCGTTTCCCGAGCCCGGCTGTCGGGTCGCGGCGCGGGGTATCCGCGTCCCCGTCTCTCTCCCGTCCCGTCCCGGTGCCTCGGGGAGGTAGGGGGTCGAGGCGCGGGCCCCCGTCCCGGCGCTCTGGACGGGGTGCGCGCGCCCGGTCCTGGCCGCCCGCGCCGCCTCGGCGGGAGGGACACCGGAGGCCGTCAGCCTGCACATCTCCTCCAGCATGGCGACGTCCGCCGGCGTCCACCGGCGGTGGCGCCCGCCCACCCGTGCGGCGGGACCGATCCCGTACCGCTGGTCCCATGACCGCAGCGTCGTCGGCGACACCCCGAGACGCCGGGCGACCGCCCCGGTGGTGATCCCATGCTCCGTATCGGCCATGACTCCCACCTTACGACGCACAAACGATGCGAGTCGGGGTGCGGGCTGCCGCGGGTTTCTTGGTGCGCTTCTCAGGTGATCGGGGGAAGCGGGCGTTCGGCGGCCAGCAGTTTTTCGCAGGCCTCCCTCGTCGCCCGGTACACCGCGCGGGCGAGTCGCGCGCCCCAGACGGAGCGCGGGCCGGCGAACGGTTCGGCTTCGGTCCCGGTCGGGGAGGGGGCGGCCACGCAGACGGCGTCCGTGGGCGTGCCCGAGGCGTCTGCTCCGAGTTCGACCAGGGCCTGTGTCTTCGCCTCGGTGGCGGTGGCGACCGCGTTCACCAGTGCGGCGTCCGTGAGGGCCACCGGCAGCGACACGATGATGTTGATCGTCCCGGGGCGCGGGGCGGCGACGCTGCCGCTTTCCGGCGCGGCGGCCCAGCCCCGTATACCGATCCCGGCGGTGACCAAAGCCTCGGCGCCGCCGTCCACGGCATGACGCCGGTCCGTGACGCAGGCCGCCGTCATCAGCCCCACGCCGGGCCCCGCGAGCCCCGCGTCCGCGGCCAGATCGCGGAGGTGTGCCACCGGGTCACGCCGGTCGTAGCCGGGCGGCACCTGGGCGTTGAGCACCCACCCCCGCGCGCCTATGCCTCCGCCCAGCACGGCGCTGGACACCATGCGCACGCCCGGTCCGGGAGCCCACACCAGGAGCGGCCACTCCCGGCCCCCCTCGACATGTGTGCGCAGAGCGGCGTGCGCGAGAGAAGCGCTGGTGAGGAGGGTTCGCGGAAGCACCCCACACCCTAACGCGCGGTCCTTTCGCACTTGGATTTCCCTGGATCTCACTCGAACGGGTGAAAGACCCATCCGCGAGGCCGTGGGCTCCGAAACACCTACGACAACAGGGCCGCGGCGGGGAGTTCCCCGCCGGTGGTCCGGACGCGTCACCGCACTCCCGGCCGGGGTGGTCGTGCCGTTCCTCCTCCCTGTGCGCCTTTTCCCGCGCACTCGATTCAAGGGGTTCCTCCTCATGAACGCTCTTCGCCTCCGCCGCGCCGCCGTCGCCGTGGCAGCCGCGGCAGCGCTGCCCTTCTCCCTGGCCGCCTGCTCGGACTCCGGCTCGGACACCAGCGCCGAGGCCGGTTCCGAGGCCACGTCCGCGGCGCCCCCGGCGCAGGAGAACATGCCCTCCACCGGGACGGACGCGGCCGCCGACGGCCCGTTCGGCCCTGGCTGCGCCTCGGTGCCGAAGGACGGCGCCGGTTCCTTCGACGGCATGGCGAAGGACCCCGTCGCCACGGCCGCCTCGAACAACCCGGCCCTGTCCACGCTGGTGGCCGCCGTCAAGCAGGCCGGCCTGGTGGACACCCTCAACAACGCGAAGGACATCACGGTGTTCGCGCCCACGAACGACGCCTTCGCGAAGATCCCCAAGGCCGACCTGGACAAGGTCCTGGCCGACAAGGACATGCTGACGAAGATCCTGACCTACCACGTGGTGGGCCAGAAGCTGACGCCGAAGCAGCTGGAGAACGGCTCCTTCGAGACGCTGCAGAAGGGCACGCTCACCACGGAGGGTTCGGGTGAGGCGTACACCGTCAACGACTCCTCGAAGGTCGTCTGCGGCAACGTCCCCACCGCCAACGCCACCGTGTACATCGTCGACACCGTCCTGATGCCCAAGTAGGGGCGACACGAGCCGGGGCATCCAAGCCGGTCCAAGGGGAGGCGGGGCCCGTCAGGTGACACCACGTGACGGGCTCCGCCGCGTGCCCGTCCCGGGCGCCGCACGCGGCTGGCGGCTTGCCGGGCTCCCCCGCACTTCCCTGACAGATGCGCCCATGGCTCGTACGAGTGACTCGTTTCCCCCGCACGTGCGCATCCGCGGGCCAGCGGGGTGAGCCCGCGTGCCGTCCGCCGTACCCGCCCCGTTGCCTTGGTGTGAGTACCGCTGGCAACCTTCCGATACTGACCGCCCCTTCCACCCCATCCGCCCCGTCGGGCGCCGGACCGCTGGACCAGGGTGCGGACTCCGCACCCTGCGCCATAAGCGTCCGTTCCTGCACCACTCCCGACGCGAACACCCTGCGGGTCGAACTCCACGGTGAGGTCGACCACCACAGCGCGGGGCCGTTGAGGGTGATGCTCGCCGTCGCACCCGTCCACGGCTACCACCGTCTGGTCCTCGACACCTCGCGTGTCACCTTCGCGGACTCCGCTCTCCTGCGGATCCTCACGGACTGGACGGATCGTGGCCGAAAACTGCGGCTGACCGGCATCACTCCGGCGATGGAACGGCTGCGCGCAGCCGCCTGGGGCGCCTCCCCACCCACCTCGCGCCGACGCGCCTGTCTCGGAAAGGAGTTCGCAGGGGAGGGAGCGTGACCTTCTCCCTGCTCGTCCTCGTACCTCTGCTGCTCGCGGTGGCCCTGCTGCCCCGCGAGCGACCCGAACGCCCTCGGCACCGCCGGGGCCGGCGCCTGGAAGCCGGGGTGACGTGGCGACGAGCCGAGGGATGACACCCGCCCTTCCGTGAGTGCCAGAGCCAGATAGCCGGAATCAGAGCCGGGGCCGTGGCGGACAGGACCGAAGTGGACCTGCCCGGCACGGCCCCGGTGGGCGGCCGATACGGTACGGCTCCCCGGCGCCGTCCCGCTTCCGGGGGAGTCGTACGGTCACAGGTACGAGGTGACGCCACCGTCCCGGGATCGTTCGCCGGTCATGCTGCTGTCCCGTCATGTCACCACCGGCACCGCGATATCGGCCGGCCGTCCCGCCCGTGAGGACGCCGAGGCGGCGCTCGTCGAGAACTATCCGCGCCTCGTCCGCCTCGCCTACCTGATCCTGCCGCCGACGCTCGGCCGCCATCGGCGGGTCCTGATCGCCCACGCCGTCGTACAGCGGACGCTCTCGGAATCCGCCGGCCGGCCCCGTCTCCGTTCCCGTCTCCGCCTCCCGGCCCTGCCTCGGTCCGGGCCGTCCGTGCCTCCGGAGGCACGCGGCCCCGAGCCCGCCCCGCCCTCCGCTCACTTTCCCGGGCAGCGGGGTGGCGAGCGGCCCGCGTACTCCTGGCTGCGGGAGGCCGTCGTGCGAGCTGCACTGCGTCCGCCGCGACGGTTCGCCCCGGCCGTTCGGCTGCCACTCGTCCTCGGTCTGCGGCTCTTCCCCCGCGCCGGCGGCTCCGACGAACTCACCCTCGACCGCGCCCTGGCGGGTGCCGCGCCCGAGACGAGGGCCGCGCTCGCCCTCCGTACGCTCGAACGCCTTCCCGAGGAAACGGTCGACCTCCTGCTCGCCCGTGCGGGCGTCGCGGAACCCGACGCCGCCCTGCGCGCCGCCGAGCGGCTCGGCTCCGCGCCGGGGGCGGACGTCGAGACCCTCCTGGGCAGCGCGGAGTTCGACCCGTGCACCGTCCACACCCGCCCCACCGACCTGCTCCGCCGCAACCGGCGTGAGCGGCTCGCGGCGCTCGCGGGGGCGGTGCTCCTCGTCACGACGGCCGCCGTGACGACGGTCGAACTCCGCTCCGGGAACGTACCGGGGCACGCATCCACCGGATCGTCGACCGCCCTCGCCGCCGGGGCCCTCGCCCGGGCCCTCGACCCCGCCGCGCTAGAGCACGCGCCCGCCGAGCGCTGGGCCGACACCTCACGCGTCGACTTCACCGCCTGGCCCGCGCGCGGTGCGAGGACGGGAGACACTGCCCTGCTGCGGCGGGCCCTGGACGCCTGGGCCCGGGGCGCGGGCGCCGGTGTGCGGTTCTCGGCCACGCCGGCAAGCGCCGACGTGCGGCTCTCGGTCACACCGGGCACGCCCACCTCGCCGCCCGCCGAACCACCCCGCCTCCTCTACGCGGGAACGGTCGACGGCGTCGGAGTGGTGCTCCTGTACGACGGACGGAGACTCGCCCGGTACGCCGAATCCGGCGACGGCCGCGGGCCCGCCGCCCTGGACCTCGCGCGCGTGGACGACGCCGATGTCACCACGGGCGCGGCTGTGGCGCTCACCCGCACGCCGGGCCGCGCGCGGTACCTCCTCGCGCCGTGGATCGCGGAGGCGGAGGTACGGGACCTCCGCACGCCCGGAACCGCCGCCCGTCCCCTGGCGGTCACCCCGGACGGGCTCACCGCGCCCGTACCGTACGAGAGGCCGTACGAGGGACCAGGCGGGTGCGCCAGGGTGACCGCGCTCCAGCTCACGTCCTCCGCACGGATCGTCGAGGACCACGCCTTCCTGCTCGCGGACCTGGGGGAGCTGACTCCCGTACATCTGACCTGGACGCCAGGGCCGGGTACGGGCGCCCCGGCGCGGGCACCGCGCGAGGCCACCGGTGCCCGGGGACTCGCGGCCTGGGCGCCCGCCGCCTGCTCCCTCGCGGGCCTGCACGGCACCGGCGTCCGCGCGGTCAACCGCTGGGAGTACGCGGAGCAGCCACTGCCCGAACGCGCCGGCCGGGCCCTGTGGGTCTGCTCCCGCGTGGACACCTGGGAGGGGAGCGGCCGGGTCTCCGTCTCCCTGACGGCACCGGCCGGGCCCGCCGCAACCGGGCCCCGTACGGTGACGGAACTCCGGGACACGGCGGCGTGCAGCCGCTTCGGCCAGCACGTCCTCGCCGGGGCGTACTGGACGGCGCCCTCGGGCACGCGGTACTTCCTCGCCGCGGGCAGCCGCCGCCTGACCGGCATCACCGTCGACGGAGCCGTCACCGCCACCGCCCGCGGGCCGGTGCTTTCGGCCAAGGCCGCGGGCACGGACGTCCCCGTCCGCCTCACGGGTCGTCTCCCCGACGGCTCCACGGTCCCCGGCTGGACGGCACCGGCCGGAGAAGCGGCGTCGAACGCACCCCGCCCACGGAGCTGAAGCCCTCGACGCGGACCCGCCCGCTGGCGGGCCCGTGGGGGCATCACGCCGAAGCCGGGTCCACGCGTTCGACGGCGGTGAGGGACCACGAGCGTGCGCTGCTCGCGAGCAGCAGGACGCGTTGGCCGTGGGCGAGCCGGCCGTCCGTCTCCAGCGCCGCGAGCGTGATGAGCTGGTCGGCGGAGTAGCAGTGGCCGTAGGAGGCGTGGTGGGGGGAGTACGCCTTCTCCTCGGGCATCTGGGCGGCCGTGGCGAGGAAACGGCGGGTGGTCGCGCTGTAGTTGCCGGTGATGAACCAGTCGAAGCCCCGCTCCGGCTCCGGGATGCCGGTGTTGATCCGGGCCAGCGCCTCACGTACCGCCTTCATGATGGTGCGCGCGCCCTTCAGGACCCGCTCCTCGGGGACCAGGTCGGCCTGGACGGAGGTCGCCACGGCGAGGACGCGGAACGACGGACGCCCCGGCGGCCCGGCGGTGACCAGGCAGGAGGCCGCGCTGTCGCTCATCACGGTGTCGCCGTCGGGCATGAAGCGGCTCGGGGTGGTGAGGCGGTCCGCGAAGGCCAGCAGCACGCCGGGGACGCGCTCCGCAAGGAGGACCCCACGGGCGGCCCTCAGCGCGGGTGCGAAGTTGCCGCAGCCGTTTCCGCCGACGACGAGACCGGGGGTGCGCGGCAGCGGCACGGACCGGAGCGTCTCCCAGAGGATCTGCGTGGGGGAGGGGCTCCGGGCCTCCGTCGCGAGGACGAGGGAGCCCGGTACGTGGCCGCCCGCGGCCGCCAGGGTGGCGCGGGCGCTGGCCGCGCCGAGGTGCGGCGCGGACCGCTCCGACACCCGGCACCGGCGCAGGCCCTCCGCGGTGAGCGCGTCCAGCCGCCGCGCGACACCGGAGTCGTCGAGGAGCGCGATGTTGACGGGGTCGCCCAGCTCGTAGGCGAGGGCGGAGAGATGGACCTCGTGCGCCGGCTGCGGGGCGGGCAGGGCGTTCGTCATGCTCAGGTGTGCTCCTCTGGAATCGTCAGGGGCGGCGAGGCCTGTAACCCTGTAGCCCCGTAAGCCCGCGCCCGCGACGCGAGCGCCGGGTGCGGGTCGCGACCGGGCGCGTCGTACCGCGGCCACCGGCGGGTCAGCCGCGGGTGAGCTCCCGGTGGACCTCGGTCCAGTTGTCGGCCAGCAGGTCGAGGTAGGCGGTGAAGCCCCGCTCCAGGTGCGCGATGTCCTCGGTCGAACGGCAGGCCTTGGCGGCCGTCGACAGCGAGTGGACCTTGTGCTCCTTCTCCGTGGCACCGATGTGCAGGTAGAAGTACTCGCAGTTCTCGTGGAACTCCTCGAAGCCGAAGAGGTGCCGGTAGTTGCGGATGCCCTCGTAGATCTGCACGAGCTGCGGGTACGCGTGCCACTCCTGCGCCAGCAGCGCGCCGCAGACCTCCTGCGGATGCGGGCTGTTGAACAGCTTCTCGCTCTCCTCGATGAGCCGCACGGTCGAGGGCAGCAGCGGGGCGGCCACCTCGTCGAGGTCGACCGCGTGGCCGCGGATGCGGCCGAGCAGCGTCTCCAGGAACTCGCGCAGGATGACGGAGTGGACCTTCGACGGGTTGCCGTTGCCCATCTCGTCGTAGAGGTTCTCCACGGTCTCGGCGCGCGCCGTGATGTCGGTCATGTTGAGGAAGGCCAGAGCGATCCGGACCGGGGTGCGGCGCACCCGGGCGTAGAAGTTCTTGGCGACGAGCTCCACCTGATCGGCGGAGAGCTCCTTGCTGATCCACAGGTCGTAGAACGGGTTGCGCACCGCGGAGTGCTCGGCGCAACCGCGCGCCAGGGCGTGCACACGGTCGTACGCCTCGTCGCGCGACAGCTCCTGCGGCTCGACCGGGCGGTCGGTGGTGACAGTCACTTCTTCTCCGTGAGGTAGTGGCGTATGGGGTGGGGCTTGGGTCCACGTCCTCGTCGTCGTACTCGTCGGGGCCGAACCCGTACAGCTTGCCCAGGTCTCCGATGTCGAGGCGGGCGGTGACCCGGTGACGGTCCCC
>NZ_JBEOVO010000036.1:0-62578 GCF_040295605.1 Streptomyces sp. NPDC002773 | reverse complement strand
GGCGCGCGAAGTGCGGTGGTCGTGCTCTTCGGCTCGGGCGTTGGCGCCTGCGTGGTCACGGACCCGCTGGGTCCGGGGCGGGCGGTGGAGTGGGGGCATCTGACGGTACGGGTGCGGGGTCGCCGCTGCCGTTGCGGAGCCCGGGGCTGCCTGGAGGCGTACGCGGGCGCGGAAGCCCTCCTGGAACGGTGGCGGGAGGCCGGAGGCCGGCCCCCGGCGGGCGCGGACGAGGAGACGGCGCTGACGGCGATGCTCGCCGCCGCCTACCCGGCCGACCAGGACACCGCCCCCGACGAGAAGGCACTCGCGGTCCTGGAGGAGACAGCCGAATACCTCGGCGCCGGCTTCGCCGACCTCATCAACCTCTTCCAGCCCGAACGCATCCTCGTCGGCGGCTGGGCCGGCCTCCAACTGGGCACCCGCTTCCTCGAAACGGTCAAGAACTACGCCACGGAGTACGCCCTGAAGTACCCGGCGGCCCGCGTCACCATCGGCCTGGGCACGCTTGGCCCCGACGCGGTCACGGTCGGCGCGGCCATCCTGCCGCTCGCCGACTTCTTCGCCCGAGGCGGCCGACGAGCCGAGACGGACCCCACCGAGGAACAGCCGGCCTGGGCCTCGACCGTACGGGACAGGACGGCGCAGTCGACGTGACCCGGCCCTGAAGGACCGGGCCGAGACGATGTCTTATGATCTCCGGTATGAGGGATGCTCGGCGTGCCTTTCGGGGGCGTCGCGCCGGGGGGAGCGAGCATGGCCGAGAGAACCGATGACGACGCGTCTTCACGCGGAGGACGACTCGGCTGCATGCTGCTCCTCGGCGCTGCGGCCGTGGTCCTGATCGGCTCCGTCACCGCTGGATGCCTCGCCTTCACAGACCGATTCCCGGGCGACTCGATGGACATCGCGTGGGAGGCACCCGCCGACGGCAAGGGCTCCGAGCAGGGCAACGGCGCCTGGCTGGTCGGTGACACCTTGGTGCGCAGCCGCTTCGACGCGGCGTCCGGCTACGACGCCCGGACCGGCGAACGCGTCTGGGACTACCGGCCGCCCGGCCGCTCGCAGATCTGTGTCGCCGAAGCCGACGTCGACAGCGCCGTCCTGCTCGTCGCACGAGACGACGAGAACCGCCCTGCCGCGTCCCGGCGCGAGCTCTGCACCACCGTGGCCGCGATCGACATGAAGAACGGCCGCGAGATCTGGCGCGCCCCGCTGCCCGCCCCTGGCGACGACCCTCGCTTCGAGCGCCGCCTGGTGGCCGCGGGAGGAGGCCTCGCCGTGATCGCGGACAAGGGGCTGCGCGCCCTCGACGTACGCACGGGCCAGTCCCGCTGGACAGCGGCCGTTCCCGCGAACTGCGTTCCGGGGAAGGCCACGCCGGCCAAGCGCCGCGTCGCCGCCGTCCTCGCCTGCGGCGACCCCGAGAAGCGCCGGACGGACAACGGCATGCCCGAAGACGCCGAACTCCACGCGGCTGCCTTCGCGCCGACCACCGGCGCCCTCCTGTGGTCCACCCCGCTCGGCGACCGCGAGCCGGTCCGATGGGACAAGATCTCATCCGTCCTCTCGGCCGACCCGGTGGTCGTCTCCGCAGCCTCGGACAGTGGGGACAAGGCGTCCGGGGCCTACTACTCCTTCGGCGCGGACGGCCGACCCCATCCGCCCATTGACTACGACGGCGACAATGGCCACCTCGACGACAAACTGCGCGTCGCGGCGGTGGACGACACCAGGCTCTACGCGCTGGCCGGCTACTACCGCAAGGGCGGCACCCGGCATCGTGCGGTCGCCTTCGACCTGGCCACCGGTGAGCTGGCCTGGAAGGCAGACCTCGACAACCTCCCGGGCGTCAACATGCGCCTCCAGGACGGCAAGCTCACGGTGATCGTCAAAGGCAGCGCGACGTCGGCGGTCCCGGACGAGGACCTGTACGTCCTCGACGCCGCCACCGGCAAGGAACGCGACTCCCGCAGCTTCCACGACGCCGTGGCCCCCGCGGACGAGGTCTTCGAGCACAAGGGCCTGCTCATCGTCGCCCGCCTGGGGGGCTCCGCCGAACCCGTCTTCACCGCGTACGAACGCTCGTAACCCCGAAATCCTCCGGTCGGTCCGGACCCGCCCTAGGCCGGCGGGTCCAGGCGCTGCCGCTGGGAGTCGGTGAGGCGGAGGTCCGCCGCGTCGAGGTTCTCCTCCAGGTGGGCGAGCGACCCCGTTCCGGGGATCGGCAGGACGACCGGGGAACGGGCGAGCAGCCAGGCGAGCAGGACCTGGGGAGTGGTGGCGCCGAGTTCGTCGGCGACGGAGGCGACGGCGGCGAGCGCGGATGCCTGACCGGGGTCGGCCGCCGCGGCGACGGGGCGCCAGGGCAGGAAGGCGATGCCGGCGGCCTCACACGCCTCCAGAACCGACTCGTGTTCCCGGTCGAGGAGGTTGTAGCGGTTCTGGACGCTCGCGATCTCGGCGGTCTGCCGCGCCTCGGCGAGCTGCGCGGTGGTGACCTCGGAAAGACCGATGTGCCCGATCTTCCCTTCCCGCTGCAACTCGCGGAGCCCGCCCACCTGTTCGGCGACTGGGACCTCCGGGTCGATCCGGTGCAGCTGGAGCAGGCCGATGCGCTCGGTCCGGAGCCGGCGCAGGCCGTGCTCGACCTGCTCGCGCAGGCTCTCCGGTCGTGCGTCGTACGCCCAGCCTTCCGGGCCGCCCTGGACGACCCCGACCTTGGTGGTGATCAACAGGCCGTCCGGATACGGGTGCAGGGCCTCGGCCAGGAGTTCCTCGTTGGCTCCCCATCCGTACATGTGGGCGGTGTCGATCAGGGTGACGCCCCGTTCGACCGCGCGCCGGGCGACCAGCAGAGCGGCTTCCCGCTCGGGGCCGGGCGCGGTCGGAAGGCGCATGGCGCCGAACCCGAGACGGTCCACCCGGAGTTCGCCTCCGACGGAGAACGTGCGCTCGCCTCCGGTCGAGGGCGTGTCCTTGCCTCCGGTGGAGGACGCGGTCGCCGTGTCCGGAGTGCGCTCTGTGCTTGAAGTCATCGGTTTCCCCCTCACCGACGACGATACCGGGCCCGGAACTGGAATGATCGGTGCATGCGCGCGGCCCGGCTCCTCTCCCTCGTCCTCCTGCTCCAGAACCGGGGCAGGCTGACGGCCGGTGAGCTCGCTGAGGCGCTGGGTGTCTCGGTGCGGACCGTCTACCGGGACATCGACTCGCTGAGCGGCGCGGGCGTTCCGGTCTATGGGGACGCCGGGCACCACGGCGGTTTCGAGCTGCTGGGCGGCTACCGGACCCGACTCACCGGACTGCACGCCGACGAGGCCGAGTCCCTGTTCCTGGCCGGGCTGCCCGGTGCGGCGGACGACCTGGGACTGGGCGAGGTGCTGGCGGCGGCACAGCTGAAACTGACCGCGGCGCTGCCGGCTCCGGTGCGGGACCGAGCCGGCCGGGTCCGCGAGCGGTTCCACCTCGACGCTCTCGGCTGGTACCGGGAACAGGACTCCCCGCCCGCTCTCGTGGCGCTCGCCGACGCCGTGTGGAACCAGCGGCGGATCCAGGTGCGCTACCGCCGCTGGGCCGAGCCGCAGGAGGTCGAGCGCGAGCTCGACCCCTACGGCCTGGTCCTCAAGGCGGGCGTCTGGTACCTCGTCGCAGCGGTGGACGGCGCGGTCCGGACCTACCGGGTGTCGTCGATCCTCCGCCTGGACGCCGGAGAGGAGACCTTCGAGCGCCCCGACGACTTCGACCTGGCCGCTCACTGGCAGGATTACCTCACCGTCTACGACGCCCGCAGGCTGCGGCTTCAGGCCTCCGTCCGGATCGCCCCGGCGATGCTGTCCGCGCTGCCGGACCGGCTGGACGCGGCACTGGTCCGCGCCGTCCAGGCCTCGGCAGGGCCGCCGGAGGCGGACGGCTGGGTGACGGCCACGGTGCCACTGGAGTCGGTCGAGTCGGCGGTCCCGACGCTGCTGTCACTGGGGCCGGAGGTCGAGGTGCTGGCTCCCGAGGAGCTGCGCCGCAAGATCGCGGAGACGGCCGCTGCCGTACTCGACCGGTACCGACCGGCGGATGCACCGGGCCGGGTGGAGGCCGGCGACCTCAGCAGCAGTCCGGCCGACAGGGTCGCCAGCAGCGCGAGGGCTGCGAGGACCCCGAAGCCGTAGCGCGTGTCACTGCGATCGGTGATCATCGCGACCAGGAACATCACCCCGACCGTGGCCGCGAGCCCGCCGCCGTTCGCCAGCCCGAAAACCCTGCCCACCGAGGACTCGTCGGCGGAGGCCATCAGCATGGTCCGGGAGGCGATCCTGGCCTGCCCGAAGACGAACGCACCCAGCGGCACCCCGACGAGATAGCCGACGATCCCGAACTGGCTCTGCAGCACCAGGCCGACGCTGCAGAGCAGAAAACCCACGACGGCGATGCGCAGGTCCGGACTGCGTCTGCTGACGATCCGGTACGCACCGGCAGCCGCCAGGAAACCGAGGCCCCCGAGGGCGTCCACGGCGCCGAACGTCGCCGGCCCCAGGTGGAGTTCTCCGATGACGGCAGTGGGCAGAAGAGCGTTGAAGACCGTGACGACCACGCTCCCCTGGGCGTAGAGCAGGATGAAGCTGCGCATCCGCAGCGGCCCGCGCGGCGCTGCCGGGGTCGGTGCCGGCTCCCCGGTGGCGGTGGCCGTCGGCGCCCGGTCCGGACGGCGCCCCACCGCGGCGACGCAGAGCGCCGAGACGATGAAGGTCCCGGCGTTGAACACCAGGAGCGGCACGGCGCCGAACGCCTGGACGGACAGCCCGCCGATCGTCGCCGACAGCAGCATCCCCGCCTGCGTCGCCATCTCGTAGCGGGCGTTGAAGCGCCGCAGCCGGTCCGCCGGGACCCGTTCCTTGATCAGCGCGGAGCTTGCCGGGAAGAACAGGGCACTGACCGCGGCCAGTGCCAGGTTGGCGCCGTAGATCCCAGGACCCGGGGCGCCTCCGCAAACCAGCCACAGTGGCAGCCCGAGGGCCAGCGCCGCGCTGGCGACATCGCAGCCGATCCACAGGTTCCGCCGGTCGAAGCAGTCGGCCAGCCGTCCGAAAAGGGGCGACAGAAGCGCCTGCGGACCGGCGACGGCGATGAAGAGCCAGCCGACGGCCATCATCGTCTGCTGCTCCCTGATCATGAGCAGCGCGCCGACGATGAGCTGGATGTTGTTGCCGAGAGCGGTGGCGAAGGCCGCGGGCACGAGCAACCGCTCGGCGCGGCGGGAGTGGTGACGGAGGATCATGGCGTCAGTCTCCGGAGGTTCACTGACATCTTCTGTCAGTGAACCTCCGTCGCCGTGTCCGGTGCCGCCGTCCCGTACGGGCCGGCTCTCAGGCGACGGAACCTATCCGTCCGGCCGGTTCGCGGGGGCCGTCGTGGTGGATCGGGGTGTGGGCGCCGGTGAGGGAACGGCCGCTGCCGCCGCGGCGGTTGGCGACGATCTCCGCGCCGATGGAGAGGGCCGTCTCCTCCGGCGTACGGGCTCCGAGGTCGAGGCCGATCGGGGAGCGCAGGCGGGTGAGTTCGAGTTCGGTGACGCCGACCTCGCGCAGGCGCTTGTTGCGGTCCTGGTGGGTGCGGCGGGAGCCCATCGCGCCGACGTAGGCGACGGGAAGCTTGAGGGCGGCCTTGAGGAGGGGGACGTCGAACTTGGCGTCGTGGGTGAGGACGCAGAGGACGGTCCGGCCGTCGGTCTCCGTGGACTCCAGGTAGCGGTGGGGCCATTCGACGACGATGTCGTCGGCCTCGGGGAAGCGGGCCGGCGTCGCGAAGACGGGCCGCGCGTCGCACACGGTGACGTGGTAGCCGAGGAACTTGCCGACCCGGACGAGGGCGGCGGCGAAGTCGATGGCGCCGAAGACGATCATGCGGGGGGCGGGGACGGAGGACTCGACCAGGAGGGTCAGCGGCTGCCCGCAGCGGCTGCCGTCCTCGCCGATCTCCACGGTGCCGGTGCGGCCCGCGTCGAGCATCGCGCGGGCCTCGCCGGCCGCGGTGCGGTCCAGCTCGGGGTGACCGCCGAGCTTTCCCTCGTACGAGCCGTCGGGGCGGACCAGGAGGGCCCGGCCCATGAGGTCCTCGGGGCCGGCGACGATCCGGGTCAGGGCCGCCGCCTCCCCCGTGGAGGCGGCCGTGAGCGCGGCGGGGAAGACCCCGCCGCGGACCGGGGTGACGAGGATGTCGATGATGCCGCCGCAGGTCAGACCGACCGCGAAGGCGTCCTCGTCGCTGTAGCCGAAGCGCTCGACGACGGTCCTGCCGTCTTCGAGGGCCTGCGTGCACAGGTCGTAGACCGCGCCCTCCACACATCCTCCGGAGACCGAGCCGATCGCCGTGCCCTCGCTGTCGACGGCGAGTGCGGCACCCGGCTGCCGGGGCGCGCTGCCGCCGACGGCCACCACGGTGGCCACGGCGAAGTCACGTCCCTGCTCGACCCACCGGTTCAGCTCTTCGGCGATGTCCAGCATCTCGGTTCTCCTCTGGAAGGTGTGGGGAGGGCGGCGGGGGCGTCGTCAGCCGACGCCGAGCCAGCTCTCGATCGGGTGGATCGCGAAGTACACGATGAAGATCGCGGTGAGGCCCCACATGAAGGCTCCCACCTCGCGGGCCTTGCCCTGCGCCACCTTGATGACGGCGTAGGAGATGACACCGGCCGCGACACCCGTGGTGATGGTGTACGTGAAGGGCATCAGGACCACGGTGAGGAACACCGGGATCGCCACGGAGCGGTCGCTCCAGTCGACGTGCTTGGCGTTCTGCATCATCATCGCGCCGATGACGACCAGGGCGGCGGAGGCGACCTCGGCCGGCACGATCGCGGTGAGCGGGGTGAAGAAGAGGCAGAGGGCGAAGAAGGCACCCGTGACGACGGAGGAGAGGCCCGTGCGGGCACCCTCGCCGACGCCGGTGGCCGACTCGACGAAGACGGTCTGGCCGGAGCCGCCGCCGACACCACCGATGACACCGCCGGCGCCGTCGATGAACAGGGCCTTGGACAGGCCCGGCATGCGGCCCTTGTCGTCGGCGAGGTTGGCCTCGGAGCCGACACCGATGATCGTGGCCATGGCGTCGAAGAAGCCGGCGAGGACCAGGGTGAAGACGATCATGGTGATCGTGATGTAGCCGACGTCGCCCCAGCCGCTGAAGGACACCTCGCCGATGAGCGAGAAGTCCGGCGCGGAGACGGCGCTGCCGTTGAGCTCCGGCGGACCGGAGAACCAGGCGCCCGCGCCCTTGGCCGGGATGTCCGCCACGGCGTTGACGATCATGGCGATGACGGTGCCCGCGACGATGCCGATGAGGATGGCGCCGGGGACGTTGCGGGCCTGCAGCGCGAAGATCAGCAGGAGGGTGACGGCGAAGATGAGGACGGGCCAGCCCATGAGTTCGCCGGCCGGGCCGAGGGAGACGGGGCCGCCGCCCGGGGCGGGGTTCTCGTGGACGAAGCCGGCCTTGACGAAGCCGATGATCGCGATGAAGAGGCCGATGCCGATGGTGATCGCGTGCTTGATCGCCAGCGGGATCGCGTTCATGATCATCTCGCGGAGGCCGGTGACGACCAGGAGACAGATGATCACACCGTAGGCCACGCACATGGCCATCGCCTGCGGCCAGGTCATGACGGCGACGACCTGCGAGGAGAGCACACCGGAGACGCTGAGTCCCGCCGCGAGGGCCAGCGGGACCTTGCCCCAGAAGCCCATCAGGAGGGTGGTCACGGCGGCGGCGAGCGCGGTCGCGGTGATGAGGGCGGGCTGGCTGAGGAGGTTGCCCTCGACGTCCTTGCCACCGAGGATCAGGGGGTTGAGCAGGAGAATGTACGCCATCGCCATGAAGGTGGTGACGCCGCCGCGGATCTCCGTCGCGACGGAGGATCCTCTCTCCGAGATGTGAAAGTACCGGTCGAGCCAAGAGCGGCCGGCGGGGACGTTGGAGCCGGAGCCCGCGTCCTCCGAAGCGGTCTTGGGCTCCACAGACGACTGGGTCATGGGGCCTACTCCCAAGGTTCAAAGGGGCACCCGCGTCAGACTTCGAAGGACTCTGATCTGGTGAAGTTGCGGGATTTGGGATGCTGCGTGGGCTGCACGACCCGGGGGACGGCCCGAGACGAACGAAGTGAATCGGTACTGCGGGTACTGCGCGTGTTTCCGGCGGTGCCGGGGTTACTCCGGGCGGTACGGGCGGGGGGAAGTGTGACGTTCCTGGGGAGGCACGTACCGCCCGGAGAGTTCTAGAGGGTGCCGGTGAGCGCCTCGGGGCGTACCGGCGTCTTGTTGAGCTCCAGGCCCGTCGCCGCCCGGATCGCCGCGAGGACGGCCGGGGTGGACGACAGGGTCGGGGCCTCACCGATGCCCCGCACGCCGTACGGCGCGTTGGGGTCGGCCAGCTCGAGGTAGTCGACCGGGATGGTCGGCGTGTCGAGGATGGTCGGGATCAGGTAGTCGGTGAAGGAGGGGTTGCGCACCTTCGCGGTCTTCGGGTCGACGATGATCTCCTCCATCACCGCGACGCCCAGGCCCTGGGTGGTGCCACCCTGGATCTGGCCGATGACGGAGAGCGGGTTGAGCGCCTTGCCGACGTCCTGGGCACAGGCCAGTTCGATGACCTTGACCAGGCCCAGCTCGGTGTCGACCTCCACCACCGCGCGGTGCGCGGCGAAGGCGTACTGGACGTGGCCGTCGCCCTGGCCGGTGACGAGGTCGAAGGCCTGGGTGGGGCGGTGCCTCCACTCCTCCTCGACCTCCACGGCCTGGTCCTCGAGGACGTCCGCGATGCTCGCGAGGGCCTCGCCGCCGTCGGTGACGACCTTGCCGCCCTCCAGGAGGAGTTCGGCGTTGGCCCAGGCCGGGTGGTACGAGCCGAACTTGCGCCGGCCGATCTCCAGGACCTTCTCGCGGACGATCCCGCAGGAGTTCTTGATGGCGCCGCCGGTCATGTACGTCTGGCGGCCCGCGGAGGTCGAACCGGCCGAGCCCACCTGGGTGTCGGCGGGGTGGATGGTGACCTGCTGGACGCCGAGCTCGGTGCGGGCGATCTGCGCGTGGATGGTGACACCGCCCTGGCCGACCTCCGCCATGGCGGTGTGGACCGTGGCGACGGCCTCGCCGTTGATGACCTCGATGCGGATCTTGGCGGTCGAGTAGTCGTCGAAGCCCTCGGAGAAGCCGACGTTCTTGATGCCGACGGCGTAGCCGACGCCCCGCACGACACCCTCGCCGTGCGAGGTGTTGGACAGACCGCCCGGCAGCGCGCGGACGTCCGCGCCCTCGCCCGCGGCCTCCCACTGGCGCTCCGGCGGCATCGGGCGGGCCTTGACCATGCGGAGCAACTCGGCGACCGGGGCCGGCGAGTCCACGACCTGGCCGGTCGGCATGATCGTGCCCTGCTCCATGGCGTTGAGCTGGCGCAGTTCCACCGGGTCCATGCCCAGCTTGGCCGCGAGCTTGTCCATCTGGGCCTCGTAGGCGAAGCAGGCCTGGACCGCGCCGAAGCCGCGCATGGCGCCGCAGGGCGGGTTGTTGGTGTAGAGGCCGATCGCCTCGATCTCGACGTCGTCGATGACGTACGGGCCGACCGAGAGGGAGGAGGCGTTGCCGACGACCGATGCCGTGGACGACGCGTAGGCGCCGCCGTCGAGCACGATCTTGCACTTCATGTGCGTGAGCTTGCCGTCCTTGGTGGCGCCGTGCTCGTAGTAGAGCTTCGCCGGGTGGCGGTGGACGTGCCCGAAGAAGGACTCGTACCGGTTGTAGACCATCTTGACCGGCTTGCCCGTGCGCAGGGCGAGCAGCGAGGCGAGGATCTGCATCGAGATGTCCTCGCGGCCGCCGAACGCGCCGCCGACGCCGGCCATCGTCATGCGGACCTTCTCCTCGGGCAGGCCGAGGCAGGGCGCGATCTGCTTGAGGTCCGAGTGCAGCCACTGGGTGGCGACGTACAGGTCGACGCCGCCGTCCTCGGCCGGTACGGCGAGGCCGGACTCGGGGCCGAGGAAGGCCTGGTCCTGCATGCCGAAGGTGTACTCGCCCTTGACGATGACGTCGGCCCGCTTGGCGGCCTCGTCCGCGTTGCCGCGGATGATCGGCTGGCGGTGCACGATGTTCGGGTGCGGGACGTGACCGGAGTGGTGGTCGTCGCGGCCCTCGTGGACCAGGATCGCGTCCGGAGCGGTGGCCGAGGCCTCGTCCGTGATGACCGGGAGCTCCCGGTACTCGATCCTGACCTTGGCGGCGGCGCGGCGGGCGGTCTCCGGGTGGTCGGCGGCCACGAGGACGACCGGCTCACCGTGGTGGCGGACCTTGCCGTAGGCGAGGACCGGGGTGTCCTGGAACTCCATGCCGTAGTTCTTCGCGGCCGGCAGGTCCTCGTGCGTCAGGACGGCGTAGACGCCGTCCATCGCGAGGGCCTCGGAGGTGTCGATGGACACGATCTCGGCGTGGGCGACGGTGGACCGGAGGACCTGCCCCCACAGCATGTCCTCGTGCCACATGTCGGAGGAGTAGGCGAACTCGCCGGTGACCTTGAGCGTGCCGTCCGGGCGGAGCGTGGACTCGCCGATGCCGCCCTTGACGTGGTTCTGGGTGACGTCGCGGGGGATACCCGTGGTGGTGCCAGCCATGATCAGACCGCCTCTCCCTGACGGGCGGCCGCGAGGCGGACCGCGTCGAGGATCTTCTCGTAACCGGTGCAGCGGCAGAGGTTGCCGGAGAGCGCTTCGCGGATGTCCGCGTCCGACGGGGACGGGTTGCGCTCCAGCATCTCGTCGGCCGCGACGAGCAGGCCGGGGGTGCAGAAGCCGCACTGGACGGCGCCGGCGTCGATGAACGCCTGCTGGATGGGGCTCAGTTCGACGCCCTCGCCCGTCTGCGAGTCCTGACCGGGCTTGGCTTCCCACTTCTTGGCGGCGTCGAGCGAGGTGCCGCAGGCGCCCGTGGCGCAACCGGCGTGCTCGGAACGCTCCTTGGCGAAGTCGGCGAGGCCCTCGACCGTGACGACCTCGCGGCCCTCGGCCTGACCGGCGGCGACCAGACAGGAACAGACCGGCACCCCGTCGAGGCGGACCGTGCAGGAACCGCACTCGCCCTGCTCGCAGGCGTTCTTGGAGCCGGGAAGCCCCATCCGCTCACGCAGAACGTAGAGGAGGGACTCGCCCTCCCAGACGTCGTCGGCTTCCTGCGGACGACCGTTGACCGTGAAATTGACGCGCATGGTTATGCAGCTCCCTCAAGCGTGCGACCGGTGCCCCGGTACTGCTCCCAGGTCCAGCCGAGCTGGCGGCGGGCCATGATGCCGACGGCGTGGCGGCGGTACTTGGCGGTGCCTCGGACATCGTCGATCGGGTTGGCGGCGCCCGAGCAGAGGTCGGCGAACTGCTTCGCGATCGACGGGGTGATGATCTTGCCGTTGTCCCAGAAGCCGCCCTCTTCCAGAGCCGCGTTCAGGAAGGCCTCGGCCTCCTTGGCGCGGATCGGGGTCGGCGCGGCGGAGCCGATGCCGGTGCGTACGGTCCGGGTCTCCGGGTGGAGGGCCAGACCGAACGCGCAGACGGCGATGACCATCGCGTTGCGGGTGCCGACCTTGGAGTACTGCTGGGGCCCGTCCGCCTTCTTGATGTGGACGGTCTTGATGAGCTCGTCGGGCTGGAGCGCGTTGCGCTTCACGCCCGTGTAGAACGCGTCGATCGGGATGAACCGGCTGCCGCGCACCGACTCGACCTCGACCTCGGCGCCCGCGGCGAGCAGGGCCGGGTGGGCGTCGCCGGCGGGCGAGGCGGTGCCGAGGTTGCCCCCGACGCCACCGCGGTTGCGGATCTGGGGGGAGGCGACCGTGTGCGAGGCGAGCGCCAGACCGGGCAGCTCGGCCCGCAGGTTCTCCATGATCCGGGTGTACGGGACGGAGGCGCCGAGCCGTACGTTCTCCTCGCCGACCTCGTACTCGCTGAGAAGCTCGATGCGGTTGAGGTCCAGGAGGTACTCGGGGCGCCGGTGGTCGAAGTTGATCTCGACCATGACGTCGGTACCACCGGCGATGGGCACGGCCGTGGGGTGCTCGGCCTTGGCGGCGAGCGCCTCCTCCCAGCTGGCGGGGCGAAGGAAGTCCATGGTGGCTCTCTTCTAGTGATTCTGGTGATCGGGGATCGCGCAGGGTTCCGGGGGTACGGCCGGCCCTCGACTTCATGTTCATGTGCTGTTCACGCGGTGTGTGGCCTAGTACACAAGCCCACGATCGCCCGGGTGCAGTCACCGAAAACATGAAGGAGTTGGCTGGCTCCCGTCGTCGTCTTGTAGATTCGAACGAAAGGCGGGGAACAGAAACCTCGCTGTTTTCCCCTGGAAACGGTGGCACCACTGCACCGTCGACAACGCGACACCCTCCACCCCACTGACGAAGGAACGGCGGCGACACGATGCGGCTGCGCGCACTGCTGGAGAACGACGCGCTCGGGCTGCGCCTGCTCGGCGGCGACGACGAGCTCGATCGCACCGTCCGCGGCGTGATGACGACCGACCTGAAGGACCCCAGCCGGTACCTTTCGGGCGGCGAGCTGGTGCTCACCGGCCTCGCCTGGCTGCGGGAGCCCGCCGACGCCGAGCCCTTCGCCCGCATCCTGGCCTCGGCCGGGGTCGCGGGCCTCGCCGCCGGCGAGGCGGAGCTCGGCGACATCCCCGACGATCTCGTACAGGCGTGTTCACGCCATCGGCTGCCGCTCTTCGCGGTCAACGAGTCCGTTGCGTTCGCGACGATCACCGAGCACGTTGTTCGACAGGTCTCCGGCGAACGGGCCGGCGACCTGGCGGCCGTCGTCGACCGGCACCGGCGGCTCATGACCTCGGGACCGGCGGGCGGCGGCCCCGAGGTGGTCCTCGACCTGCTCGGCTCCGACCTGGACCTGCGGGCCTGGGTCCTCTCCCCCACCGGCCGCCAGATCGCGGGCGCGGGCGAGCCGCTCACGGCGAGCCTCGCCGCCACCCTGGCCGGCGAGCACCTGGCCGCCACCCGGACGGGACGGCGCGGCCCGCACCGGCTGAGCACCGGCGGAACGGCGTACTCGCTCTTCCCGATCCGCAACACCGGCCGCGGTGCCGTCCCGGCCGCCAGGGACGTGCGCGAGACGGTCCTTTCGGACTGGCTGCTCGCCGTGGAGGCGGACGCCGGGGACTGGCCCGCCGCCCGGCTCGACCTGCTCCAGGGCGTCACCCAGCTGATCGCCGTCGAGCGGGACCGGCGCGACGCGGCCCGTACGGTACGGCGCCGGCTCGCCCAGGAGGTCCTCGAACTGGTCCAGACGGGCGCCGCGCCCGCCGAGATCGCGGCCAGGCTGCGGGTCGCGGCCCCGGTGCTGCTGCCCGGCCTGGGCACGGCCCCGCACTGGCAGGTGGTCGTCGCCCGGGTCGAGTGGGAGCAGGAGGCCGGGCAGGGCACCCCCGTGGACGGCGGTCCGGTCGCCCAGGCGCTCCTGGAGGAGATCCTCGTCGACCCGGCGACCGTGGGCGCCGAGTCGGCCGACCGGATCGCCGTCGCGCACAGCGGCGACGAGGCCATCGCCCTCGTCCCGCTGGCGGCGGGGCCGCTGCCGGACAGCGAGGACGACGGCCCCGCGGCCGCCCTCGGCCTGCACGCGGACGCGCTGCTCGCCGCCGTACGGGCCCCGCTCTCGGCCGGTCTCGCCGACGACGGGCGGCTCACCCTCGGGGTCAGCGCGGCCGTGCACTCGGCGGAGGGCCTCCGCGGGGCCCTGGAGGAGGCCAGGCACGCCCGCCGGGTCGCCGCCGCCCGTCCGGGCCGGGTCTGCGCCGCCGGCCACCACGAGCTGGCCTCGCACGTGCTGCTGCTGCCGTTCGTCCCGGACGACGTCCGGCGCGCGTTCACGGCCCGGCTGCTCGACCCGCTGCGCGACTACGACCGGCGCCACCGGGCGGAGCTGATCCCGACCCTGGAGGCGTTCCTGGACTGCGACGGTTCCTGGACGCGCTGCGCGACCCGGCTGCACCTGCACGTGAACACGCTGCGCTACCGGGTGGGCCGGATCGAACAACTGACCGGACGCGATCTGTCGCGTCTCGAGGACAAGCTCGACTTCTTCCTCGCCCTGCGGATGAGCTGACCGGATGAGCTGAGCGGCCCGTTCGGGATTCACCCCTTCGGGCGAGTCCGGTGGAGTGACGTCCTGGCCGGTGAGGCCCGTCGGCGGGGGCGGCCGACGGGCCGCCCCAGTGCCTGATCACGGGCCTCACGGCGATCTGACGGCCCCTCGGCCGCGCTCCCGGCAGCGGTACCCCGATCCGCCGCCCTCTTGTGAAATCTTTCACCTGACCCCTTGGCCAGGTACTCCCCTTCGTGCTGAGATGCGTTTCTCACTCAACAGCTCAATGGCGTGCTCGGGGAGGGCAATGTGGCGGATACCGCCATGTCTGGTTCCGAATCAAGTGGCGGCGAAGATCCGTCCCTCGCCTACGGCAAGGACACCCCCGTGGAGACCGCCATATGGCGGCTCCGTTCCCGGGGATGCTGGACGGACGCGGCAGCACTGCTCGCGCCGCACGCGGCCGAACCGGACGCCGCACTCGAACGGGCCGCGCTGCTGATCGAGCGCTGCCTCTACACCGAACAGGGCTGGGCCGACGCCGAGGAGGCGCTCCGGGCGGCCGAGGCGGTGGCCCGCACCGACGAGGAACGTGGGGCCGCGGCCTGCGAACGGGGCTATCTCGCCTACGCGTCCACGCTTCTCGGCGTACGCGACCGGGCCGACGAGGCGCGGATGGCCCTCGGCCGGGCGGCGGCCCTGATCGCCCCGTCCGCCGAGGGCCGGCCGCTGCTCGACCTGCGGCGCGGGCTCATCGCCCAGAACCTCTCCGACTCCCCGCAGGCCGCGCGCGCCGCGTACCGCAGGGCGCACGCGGGGGCCGTCGCGCAGGGGGACTCGCTACTGCTCTCCTCGACCTGGCGCCACCTCGCCGGACTCGCCCTGCGGGAAGGCGAGTTGGCGGAGGCCCGGCACGGCTTCGCGGAGTCGCTCCGCATCCGGGAGGAGCTGGGCTACCTGGTCGGTACGGCCCCGGCGCTCACCGCCCTCGCCACTACGGAGACGGAGCCGGAGGCGGGCCGGCTGCGCGCGGAGGCCCGCCGGCTCTTCCGGCTCCTCGGCGGGGTGCCGACCTGGCTGGCGAGCCAGCTGACGCCGCAGACGGCGGTCTGAAACCCCTTCACCGGTACGCCTTGTGACGCGAGTTCAGCTCTTCGGGGCGAGGCACACCAGGCTCTCGTCGGTGCCGATGAGCAGCGAGCCGGAGCCGGTGACGGCGACCGCGCGGACCGGGGGGCCCGGACGGAACGACAACGTCCGGCCCCCCTCGGGGCGGTGGAGGGCGACGAGCCCGTCGGCCCAGGCCACGGCGACCAGCGGGCCGTGCGGGGTCTGGGTCGCGTGCAGGGAGACCACCGGCGAGGGGCGTTCGGTGAGGGGGTCGGGGCGCGGATCGCGGCCCGGGGTCCAGATCCGGACCGTACCGTCGGCGCCGCCGGAACAGACGAACGGGGTCTCGGAGTCGACGGCGGACACCGCCGTGACCCGGCCGCTGTGCGAGGCCGCCTGATGCAGGCCCGTCAGGCCGAAGGCGTGCACGGAGCCGAGCCGGTCCCCCACCACCACCGAGCCCGCGATGGCCGCGAGGGCCGTCCCCGGATGCCGGGCCAGGGTCGCGGAGACCGCCTCCGTGAGGCGCTCCAGGTACGGGGCGCGGGGCGCCGCCCCCCGTACGGTGTGCAGCCTGCCCCGGTCGTCCAGGAGGAGCACCGTGCCGTCGGGCGCGGGCGCGAGCGCGGTGATCCGGCCGGGCACGGTGTGGGCGAGGCGGCCCGAGGGGCTCGCGTCGGCCTCGTGGAGGAGGCGTACGGCGCCGGTGTGGTCGCCGACGAGCAGAGTCCCCTCCAGGGGGCCGCCGGCCGCGCCGAGGACGGTGACGGGGCCCGGCCAGGGCGGGGTCAGGTCGCCGCGGTGACGGGCCCAGCGGAGCCGCCAGGGGGCGGCCGCCGCCAACTCGGCGAGGGTGGGGCGCAGTCGGGGGTCGGCTCCGTCACCGAGGGCGGCGAGCAGCACCAACGCCCGGTCGGCCGGGGGTTGTTCACGGCAGAGTGACTGTCCGGCCCGCATCCAGGCGGCCCGCAGCCCGCCGTGGTCCTCGGCGGCGTTCTCGCCGGGGCGGGCGGGCGGCTCCGGGCCGTCCAGGGTGCCGGGAAGTCCGGCGGCGGCGGAACCGGTGACGTACGCCGTGGTGACGAGCAGCGGGTCCGCCGTACAGACGGCCACCGGGTCGGAGAGGTCCGGCAGCGGCCGCTCCTGCCGTGGCGCGGTGCCGTCGGCGGGGTCGGCGTCCCCTTCGAGGTCCACGACGGTCACCCTGCGGTCGGAACGCAGTGCGGCGGGGGCGGGGGTGCCGCTGCGGGCCTCGACGACGAGACGGATCCGGCCGACGCCGGCGAGTTCGGCGATCAGCTCGGTGAGCGCGGCGGGTTCGGCGGCGTCGTGCAGATCGGTGAGGAGGAGGACGGTACGGCCGGGGGGCCGGGCCTCGCTGGTGGCGAGGGCGTGCACGAGGTCGCCGGGCGACCTGGCCACCACGCCGAGGCGGTCGGCGATCGTCCAGGTCGCGCCGAGGACGCTCTGGCCCGCGAGCGGGACGAGCACCCGGGCCGCTCGGCGGCGCGGCCGACCGGCCCGCGGCCCGTACGCGGCGAGCCAGCCGAGCAGCGCCGTCTTGCCGCTGCCGGGGGCGCCGGTGACGAGGCAGAGCCGGGGCGCCTCGGGATCGGTGAGCCAGCCGAGCAGGGCCGTGGCCCCGGCTTCCGTGCCGGTGGCGGGTCGTCCGTCCCATGCCGGGGACGGGGTCGCGGACGGCATGGGACACCTCACGGGCGACGCGGTGCGGACGGCTGACGTCAACGACCTTAGTGGTCCGGGGCGCTGGGGGGCGTGCTGTCGATCAGTCCGTTCCGATCGGCAGGGGACCGTGAGGCGGGCCCTAGCATTCCGAGCCGGTGAAGTGCTCCCGTACCAGGGTCTGTACGACGTTCAGGTCCTGGGCGATCAGGGCGTCCAGGAGGGCCGCGTGCTCGGCGGCGTCGGCGACGAGCACACCGTGGCGGAGGGCGGGGGCGCTGAGCAGGGGCCACTGGGAGCGGCGGTGGAGGTCGTCGGCGACGGCCAGCAGCTGCTCGTTCCCCGCGAGGGAGAGGACGGCGCGGTGGAAGGCCCGGTCGGCCTCCGCGTAGTGGGCGCGGTCGCCCCGGGCGGCGGCGGCCGAGGTGGCCTCGGCGAGCGGGCGGAGTGCGGCCCAGCGGGCTGCCGGGACCGTGCGGGCGAGCCGCAGCATGACGGGGACCTCGATGAGCGCGCGGACCTCGGCGAGTTCCGCGAGCTCGCGCGGGGTGCGTTCGACGACGCGGAAACCTCGGTTGGGCACCACCTCGACGGCGCCCTCGACGGCGAGGCGCTGCATGGCCTCGCGGACGGGGGTGGCGGAGACCCCGAAGCGCTCACCGAGGGCGGGGGCGGAGTACACCTCGCCGGGGACGAGCTCGCCGTCGACGAGGGCGGCGCGGAGGGCGTCGAGGATCTGCCCGCGGACGGAGTGCCGCACGACGCGGGGAGCGGGAACGGGGACGGGGGCCGCCGCCGGCTCGCCGTGGGTGTGCTCACCGCGGGCGTCCTCGGCCCGCCGACCCTGCTCCGTACCGAGGGCGCCTTCGGCGCCGGAAGGCCGCGGCACGCCCCGGGCCTCCTCCACACCGCGGCCGCCCTCGGCGCCGGAAGGCCGCTGCACGCCCCCGGTCCCCTCCGTACCGCGAACGCCGTCCGCGCCCCGGCCCCGGTCCGTGCCGCGGGCCTGCTCGGGCCCGCGGCCCTGTTCGGGGACGCGGGCGACACCCGCGACCGCACGTCCTGTATCCGCACGTCCTGCATCCGCGCGCGCCGCGTCCGCGCGTCCGGCGGCCCCGCGTCCCGCGACCGCCGCGTCGCCGAAAGGCGGCGGGGGCTGGCTCCCCGTCGCCCGCTCGCGCGCTGCGCCCTGCTCCACCCGGGTCCTCCTGCGGCCTCGTGCCGGGCCCCGCTCGCGTCGCCGGGGTCCTCTGTGCACCATAGGCGAACGGACCGGCATCAGGGCCGTGGGGGCCGCCCCGCTGGTGGCCGGTGGTGAGAGGTGACCTCGAATCGGGTAAGGTAAGGCTAACCTGCCAACGATCGCGATTCGGTGGTCCGCATGACCGTCCCCGCTCTGTTGCCCGCCCCTCCGGCCTCGCCCGTCGCGGCCGCCTACGCGCGCCTCGCCGAGGTCTTCCCCCATCTGCGGATAGAGGAAGCCTCCCCGGGTGAGCGGCTGCCGCGCGGAGCCGGCTGGGTCGGCGCGGAGGACCTCGCGGCCGGCGGCGCCGACCTCGACGCCTTCCTCGCCTGGGACAACGCGCAGGTGCTGCGCGACTACGGCACCCAGGCCCGACCCGACGTCGTCGCCAGCTTCGGACTGCACCGGTACGCCTGGCCCGCCTGCCTCCTCGTCACCGTCCCCTGGTTCCTGGACCGCAGGGTCCCCCGCCTTCCCGCCCGGAACGTCTCCTTCCAGCGCGCGCTCGGCCGCCTGGCGGTCGGGGTCGAGGAGTTCGCCTGCCTGCCGGGCGACCCCGCCGCCGCGCTGCCCGGCGCCCGGGTCGTCGCCGACGAGGACGCGCTGCGGGCCGAGGTGCGCGCCTCGCTCGCCGAGCACTTCGAGGCGATCCTCGACGGCTTCGGCTCCCGGATGCGGCGCGGCCGCCGCGCCCTGTGGGGGATGGCCACGGACGAGATCGTCGAGGGCCTCTGGTACGTCGGGACGCTGCTCGGCGAGGAGCGGCGGGCGATGGACGAGCTCGAACTCCTCATGCCGGGCACGGCCAAGCCGTACAAGCCGTACGCGGGTGCCGCCGGCTTCCGCGAGCTGGCCGGTTCCGAGGGGCCGGACGGGGAGCCGCGCGCCACCCGCGACCGGGCCACCTGCTGCTTTTTCTACACGCTGCGGCCCGACGACACCTGTGTCACCTGCCCGCGTACCTGCGATGCCGAGCGGGTCCGCCGACTGGCCGCGGCCGCCTGAGACTCCCGGGTGATTAAGCCACCCGGACGGGTGGCGTAAATCGAACCCAACCCCCTCCTCTTGCATGGGCGTTCGAGTAGATCGCACCTATTCGTATGCCGTGGCGCCCCGATGGCGTGCTCTTGCCCGGAAACCCCTTGAGCGCCCCGCGGGGTCGGCCAGTATGGGCCGCCAAACGCCCTACTGCGATGCAAGGGACACCGCATGAGACTGACCGACATATCGCTGGACTGGCTGCTTCCGGGTGGCGTGATGGTGGCCGGAGTCCTGACGGCGGTGGCGGTGCTCGCGCGCGGGAAGCGCGCCGGTGACCAGGCCGCGGCCGAGGACTCCTGGGAGCGCAACGAGGAGCGCCGCAGACGCAAGGAGGCCGTCTACGGCACCGCTTCCTACGTCCTCCTCTTCTGCTGTGCCGCGGTCGCCGCGGCGCTCTCCTTCCACGGACTCGTCGGCTTCGGCCGGCAGAACCTCAACCTCACCGGAGGCTGGGAGTACCTGGTCCCCTTCGGCCTCGACGGCGCCGCCATGTTCTGCTCGGTGCTCGCGGTCCGCGAGGCCAGCCACGGCGACGCGGCGCTCGGTTCGCGCCTCCTCGTCTGGCTGTTCGCGGGCGCGGCCGCCTGGTTCAACTGGGTGCACGCACCGCGCGGCCTCGGCCACGACGGGGCCCCGCAGTTCTTCGCGGGCATGTCCCTCTCGGCGGCGGTCCTGTTCGACCGGGCCCTCAAGCAGACCCGCAGGGCCGCGCTGCGCGAGCAGGGCCTGGTGCCCCGCCCGCTGCCGCAGATCCGGATCGTGCGGTGGCTGAGGGCGCCCCGGGAGACCTTCGCCGCCTGGTCGCTGATGCTTCTGGAGGGCGTACGGACCCTGGACGAGGCCGTCGACGAGGTACGTGAGGACCGGCGGGAGAAGGAGCAGAACCGCATCCGCCGGCGTGACCAGGTCAAGCTCGACCGGGCACGGCTCAAGGCGATCAACCGCCAGCACCGGGCCTTCGGGCTCGGCAGGGGCGGCGGGCGCCAGGTCGAGATGGCGGCGCTGGGCGCTCCGCCCGGGGCCGGAGCGGGCCCGGGTCCGGGGCCCGGCAACGGCTCGGGTTCCGGTTCGGGTTCCGCCTCGGCGTCCGTGCAGGCCGCCGTCGCGGAACCCGCCATAGCGGACCCCGGACAGCTGCCGCTTCGCCCCCGGCCCTCCCTCCAAGCCGTCAGGGGTCGTGACATCCAGTCGAGCGACTCCCGGACGGTGGACCTCACCGCGGAGGACGACACCCAGACGCTGCCCCGTCTCGACTCCCTGGAGCGCAAGCTCAAGGATCTGGAGCAGCAGTTCGGCTGACGCACCTCACCGTCCGCCGGACACACCGTCCACCGCACACCTCGGCGGGGCCGCCTCTCAGGCGGCCCCGCCGTTCAGTTCGAACCACACCACCTTGCCCAGCTCCTGGTCCTCGACCCCCCAGGAGTCGGCCAGGGCCTCGACGAGGACGAGCCCCCTGCCGTGCGTACCGTCGTCGGCGCGCGGTACGTGCGGTGGGGCGAGGCCGGGGACGAAGTCACGGACCTCGACCCTCAGCTGCTCGGGCACGACCGTCGCGGTCACGACGGCTCCGTGCTCGGTGTGGATCAGGGCGTTGGTCACCAGTTCGCTGGTGAGCAGTTCCGCCACGTCGGAGGCGCCAGGACCGCCCCATTTCCGCAGCAGTTCACGCAGGGCATGTCGCACCTCCGGCACCGCGGTGAGATCAGCGCATCCCACCTTTCTGAGCAGTTGAGTCGGCTGTCGTGCCTCCCCGGCCATATCCCCCCACCCACAGATCGCGTCGAACAGGCTCACGGGGATGCATGCCCCGCCAAAACGCCCGCATTCCCTCAGGGCCGGGGCACGTTGCGCAGGTTGGAGCGGGCCATCTGGACCATCCGGCCCACTCCCCCGTCCAGGACGATCTTGCTGGCGGAGAGGGCGAAGCCGGTCACCATGTCGGCGCTGATCTTCGGCGGGATGGAGAGCGCGTTGGGGTCGGTGACGACGTCCACGAGGGCCGGGCCCTTGTGCTTGAAGGCGTCCTTGAGGGCGTTCGCCAGCTGCTTGGGCTTCTCGACGCGGACGCCGTAGGCGCCGGCGGCGCGGGCGATCGCCGCGAAGTCCGGGTTGTGGTTCGTCGTTCCGTACGAAGGGAGACCGGCGACCAGCATCTCCAGTTCGACCATGCCGAGCGAGGAGTTGTTGAAGACGATCACCTTCACGGGCAGGTCGTACTGCACGAGGGTGAGGAAGTCGCCCATCAGCATGGAGAAGCCGCCGTCGCCGGAGAGCGAGACGACCTGCCGGTTGCGGTCGGTGAACTGGGCGCCGATGGCCTGGGGCAGGGCGTTCGCCATCGAGCCGTGGCTGAAGGAGCCGATGATCCGGCGCCGCCCGTTGGGGCTGAGGTAGCGGGCCGCCCAGACGTTGTTCATGCCCGTGTCGACCGTGAAGACGGCGTCGCCGTCGGCGAGTTCGTCGATGACGGAGGCGACGTACTCGGGGTGGATGGGGACGTGCTTCTCGACCTTGCGGGTGTAGGCCTTGATGACGCCTTCGAGGGCGTCGGCGTGCTTCTTGAGCATCTTGTCGAGGAAGCGGCGGTCGGTCTTGGCCCGGACGCGCGGGATCACACAGCGCAGGGTCTCGCGGACGTCGCCCCAGACGGCGAGGTCGAGCCGGGAGCGGCGGCCGAGGTGCTCGGCCCTGACGTCCACCTGCACGATCTTCACGTCGTCGGGCAGGAACGCGTTGTACGGGAAGTCGGTGCCGAGCAGGATCAGGAGATCGCACTCGTGGGTGGCCTCGTAGGCGGCGCCGTATCCGAGCAGGCCGCTCATGCCGACGTCGTACGGGTTGTCGTACTGGATCCACTCCTTGCCGCGCAGGGCGTGGCCGACGGGGGCCTTGATCCGCTCGGCGAACTGCATCACCTCGGCGTGGGCCCCGGCCGTGCCGCTGCCGCAGAAGAGGGTCACCCGGCCGGCCTCGTCGATCATCCGAACGAGCGCGTCGATCTCGGTGTCTCCGGGGCGGACGGTCGGGCGGGTGGTGACGAGGGCCGTCTCCGCCGTCTTGTCCGGGGCGGGCTGGGAGGCGATGTCGCCGGGGAGCGAGACCACGCTGACGCCGCGGCGGCCGACGGCGTGCTGGATCGCCGTGTGGAGCAGCCGGGGCATCTGCTGGGGGTTGGAGATGAGTTCGCTGTAGTGGCTGCACTCGCGGAACAGCTGGTCGGGGTGGGTCTCCTGGAAGTAGCTCAGGCCGATCTCGCTGGACGGGATCTGCGAGGCGAGGGCCAGGACGGGGGCCATCGAGCGGTGGGCGTCGTAGAGCCCGTTGATCAGGTGCAGGTTGCCCGGCCCGCAGGAGCCCGCGCAGGCGGCGAGACCGCCGGTGATCTGGGCCTCGGCGCCGGCGGCGAAGGCCGCGGTCTCCTCGTGCCGCACGTGGATCCAGTCGATGCCCCGGGTACGGCGGATCGCGTCGACGACGGGGTTGAGGCTGTCACCGACGACGCCGTACAGGCGCCGCACGCCCGCGCGGACGAGGATGTCGACGAACTGTTCCGCCACGTTCTGTTTGGCCATGGCTCCATCAACACATGGCCCGGCGGGTTGCGCCCGGCGGGTTGCGCCCGGTGGATTACGCCTCCCAGACGCCCACCCCGGTGCGGTCGTCGGCGTAACCGGTCACCCTCAGCTGGGTGTCGGCGAGGAAGGTGGCGAGGCCGGGCGCCTCGGTGTCGGCCCAGCGGTCGGCGAGCTCGCGGGCGAGGGCGGGTTCGCCGCGCATCGGCTCGGCGAGGCCGGGCGAGGCGAGGAGCAGGGTGTCACCGGGGCGGGCGACGGAGGCACGGAAGCGGAACGGCTCGGCGGGCGGCGCCACGGGGTCCTCGACGAGGGGCGCGGGGGCGGTGGTGATGCCGAGGTCCATGGTGAGCCGGTCGCCCTCCTCGGTCTCGGAGGCGACGGCCTCCGCGGGCGGGCTCGGGGGCGGTGAGCCGAAGCCGACGACGGGGGCGCCGGTGACGGCGGCCGGTCCGGGCAGAAGCGGTTCGATGTCCTGCCAGGCGCCGTCGCGGAGCCGGAAGAGACCGCCGCCGCCGATGCCGAAGAAGACCCGGGTGCGGCAGGCGGGGTCGGCGGGGACCAGCAGGCAGCGGAGGGTCGCGGTGTACTCGTCGGGGGCGAGGCCCCGGTCGGCGGCGCGGGCCCTGAGCTTGCCGTACGTACGGTCGGTGAGCCGGTGCAGTCCCGACTTGAGGTCGCCGCGGCGGCCGGACCTGATGTCCTCGGAGAGCCGGGCGTGGCTGCGGCAGACGGCCTCGGCGATCCACCGGCAGGCGTCGGCCGCGGCGAGATGGGCGTCCTCGGCGGCGCGGGAGCCGGCGGCGACGGCGACGAGGACGAGCGCGGTCTCGTCGTGGCCGAAGCGGGCGGTGAGCAGGGCGTCGCGGCGGGGCTCGCCCCGGTAGCGGGCGGAGTCGCCCCGTACGGAGGCGGCCCGTACGGTGCAGGTGCCGTAGCGGGCGCCGTCGAGGACGGTGTCGGCGACCAGCTCGCCGAGTTCCCCCGGCCGGGCGACGGGCAGGGCGGTCGGCTCGGGCTCGTAGGTGGGCGGGCGGCTGCCGACGAATCCGGTACGGGGGCGGGGGACGGAGACCGCGACGGTGAGGTCGTGTCCGGCGCCGGGCAGGTCCTCAGCCTCCTCCGCCCGGGCCTCCTGCGGATCGGGGGCGGGCTCGGGCTCCGGCGGCACCGGCGTCTGGACGGTGGGCGCGGCGGCCGGGGGCGGCGGAGACGGCGCGGCAAAGGTCCGCGGCCCCTCGGGCGGCGCCTCCCAGGGCGCCGGGCCGGCGACAGCCCGGGCCGGCGGCGGTCCGGTGGGCGCGACGGCCGGGGCCGGCGGCGGAGGCGGTTCCGGGGCGGGCGCCGGGGCCCGCGAGCCCGTCGTGGCGCGGGTCGCCGTGGCGAAGTGGTCGTCGAGTGTGTCACCCGAGGCCGTCGGGGCCGTGTCCGGCGCCGACTCGTCGTAGAGCTTGTCCCACCAGTTGCTGTCCCCCTGCTGAGTCATGCCCCTATTTTCCACCGCGCACGGCGTCCGAAAACGGGACATCAGGAAAACCGTTGCTGCGAATGGGTGGTCCGCCGGGCGGCCCCACCCCCCACGGGAAGGACGCCCGGCGGACCGGCGTGGTCAGCGCACGTCGTAGGCGCGGACCACGGTCTGGGTGACGGAGTTGCCGTTGGCGTCCGTCAGTTCGGTCCTCAGGGTGACGGGCTTGCCGGCCGCGCCCGTGTGGTTCACGGTCGCGGTCCAGTGACCGCCCTGCTGGGAGACCCGCGCTTCGGTCCAGGTCGTACCACCGTCATAGGAGTACGAGAGCTTCGCCGAGGTGAGCGCTGCGGGGGTGTAGCCCGCGTGACCCGTCGCGGTGAGGCCGATGTGCTGGCCGTCGGTCGCGGCGAGGGTCTTGAGTCCGTCCTCCGGAAGGTCGTACCGGGGGAAGATAATCGGGATGCCTTGAGAATAGACGGTCTCGTCAAGCTTGGAGGTGAATTCCCACACCGAGTTGACGGATGTGGAGCGGGCCCACACCTTGCTGCCGATCTTCATGGTGTTCTGTTCGAGCGTGTACGTCCCGGCTTCGGCCGGTACCTCGAAGGCTCCGAACGGCCAGGCGTTCTCGCCGAGGAGCTCTCCGTCGCGGCTGAGCCGGAGGTTGCCGATGTCGCCGAAGGACCCGGGCTCGGCGTGGTGGGTGCTGTCGCCCCACATGGCGTTCGCGAAGCCGATGAGGTTGCCCTGCCGCTCGGAGACGAGGACCGGCTTGCCGGCCGTGTCGCGCGGGGCGGTGGGGGCGATGACTCCGTCGTACCAGCGCTCGGTCCGCTTCTCGCCGGGCGTGTACGTGTGGCGGGCGCCGATCATGAGTTCACCGAACGGGAAGCTGCTGTTGACCATCTGGCTCCAGGCGGTGTCACCGGTGCTGTGGTACTCGGTGCGGGTGCCGGGCGCGGGGACGGTCTCCAGGGAGCCGAAGGAGACGGTGACGCCGTTCGGCCGGTGGGCGGCCGGGAAGTCGGTGAAGTCGGTGGTGATGCCGGCCGAGCCGTAGACGGAGTCCGTACGGCCCAACTGGCCGTCGCGGACGCGGTAGTTCCTGTCGTCGCGGACCGCGCGGGTCTCGGGGAAGGCCAGGTTGTAGACGTACGGGGTCTTCGCGGTGGCCTGCCAGGCGAGGGTGACCTCGCCCGCGGCCAGCCTGCCGAGGAGCGCGGTCGCCTCCGTGGACGGGACGGAGAGGACCGGCAGTCCGAGTCCGGTGAAGGAGCCGCCCGGGTACCAGCGGCCGGGGGCCGCGTGGTGGACGACAACGGCGACGGCGCCGGCCGCCTTGGCGTTGCGGGCGAGGGCGCCCGCGCCGGTGGAGCCGTCGGGCAGGCGGACGAGGGCGATACGGCCCTGGACGCCGGCGGCCTTCAGTTCCTCCGGGGTCCCGGTCCCGGCGTCGACGAGCCGGGCGGAGCCGGTGCCGTCGAGGTTGTCGGAGCCGAGGGAGGCGGTGAGCGGGTGCAGGGTCAGGCCGTCCGTGGTGCGCAGCGAGGTGATCTGCGGGGCCCCGGCGCGCCAGTAACTGCCGAACTCGAAGTCGCCCTCGTCGGCGGCGCCTTCGACCGAGGCGTAGTAGGAGCGGATCGAGCGCGGGCCCGCCGCGGTGCCGGCGTGCAGCCAGGTGTCGTCCCAGGAGCGGGCGAACGCGAGGGTGGCGCCGCGGAGTTCGGTGGCCTTGTCGGTCTTCACCGACAACTGGTGGGCTGCGCGGGCGTCGAGGACGACGGTGGTGTCCTTCCTCAGCTCCAGCTGCGGGCGGCCGAGGTAGCTGAGGGAGTCGTTCAGCGTGGCGCCCTCGCCCGCGTCGGGGGTGGTGACGAACGAGGAGAGGAAGTAGCTGCCGGGGCGCAGGCGATAGACCTGGTCGGCGGCGCCTTCGTTGAAGCGGCGCTCGCCGCTGGCGTCGTCGGTGCCGATGACGTCGAGGGAGGAGGCGCCGGTGGCCGGCTCGCCCCGGCGGTCGATCAGCTTGACGCGGAGGGTGACGGTCTCGGGCTCGACGTACAGCGAGAACGGGGTGGAGACGTGGATGCCGCCGTTGCCGGTGGCGATCACGCGGCCGGTGACGTCGCCGTACTGGGCGCGGTCCAGGTGGGCGGTGGGGTCGACGGCCAGCGGGACCTGGACGGTGGCGCCGGCCGGGACGGTGACGGTGCGCCGGTCGAGGCGGGCGACCGAACTCCGTACCCGGGAGCCGTCGTTGCCGGTGACCTTCTCGACGGCCAGGTTCAGGGTGACGGGCGCGCCGGAGGTGTTGGTGTACGGGACGGAGACCGTGGTGCGGTCGGTCCGGTCCTGCGGCCAGTTGTAGGTACCGCCCTGGACGGCGGGTGAGCCGAGGACCGTCTGGTCGATCGCGGCCTTGACGTCGAGGCGGCCGCCGCCGACCTCGCGGACGTCGCCGGGAACGGAGCTCTCGGCGGAGGCGACGAGCGCGGCCTTGACCTGCTGTCCGGTCCAGTCGGGGTGGCGCTGCTTGACGAGGGCGGCGGCGCCCGCGACGTGCGGGGTGGCCATCGACGTACCGGACATGGCCTGGTAGGCGTAGATGCCGCGGCCGCCCGCCGCGGCGGCGGAGATGCCGACGCCGGGGGCGGCTATCTCGGGCTTGAGGGTGTGCTGGACGATCGTCGGGCCGCGGCTGGAGAAGTACGCGGTGGAGTCGTCGCGGTCGGTGGCGCCGACGGTGAGGACGCCGGGGGCGCAGCCGGGCGAGGAGACCGTGTTGAGGGTGGGGCCGGTGTTGCCGGCGGCGACGACGAACAACGTGCCCTCGTTCTGGGCGAGTTCCTCGGCCGCGGCGCTCATCGGGTCGGTGCAGTCGGTGGGTACGGGGCTGCCGAGGCTCATCGAGACGACGTCGGCGCCCTGGGCGACGGCCCACTCCATGCCCGCGATGATCCAGGACGCGGCGCCGGAGCCGGAGTCGTTGAGGACCTTGCCGTTGAGGAGGGCGGCGCCGGGGGCCACGCCCTTGTTCCTGCCGCCGCTCGCGGCGCCCGAGCCGCCGACGGTGGAGAGGGTGTGGGTGCCGTGGCCCTGGCGGTCGCCGGCGGTCTCGGAGTCGGTGAAGTTCTCCGATGCGGTGACGCGGCCCTTGAGGTCGGGGTGCTCGGCGTCGGCTCCGGTGTCGAGGACGGCGACCTTGGTGCCCGTCCCGTCGTAGCCAGCGGCCCAGGCCTCGGGGGCGTGGACCTGCTTCGTCGAGCGTTCCAGGGTGGCCTGGACCTTGCGGTCGAGCCAGAGCTTCGTGATGCCGGAGGCGGCGCGGGCCGCGGGGGCGTTCAGCTCGGCCCAGAAGGTGGCGGCCTGCTTCTTCTCCGCCGCGAGGGCGACGCCGTCGATGGTCTTGAGGACCTGGCCGCGCCGGGCGCCGCGCGGGGCCGCGGGGACGGAGCGGGCGAGGTCGGTGCCGTAGACGGCGATGAGGGGCAGCGTGGTGGTGGCGGCGTCGTCGTAGCCCTGGCGGACGAGTCCGGTGACGTTGAAGAGCTGCTCGTCGACGCGTCCGGCGGCGAGCGCGTCGGTGGCGTCCTCGGGGTAGACGTACAGGTCCTGGCCGGAGCGGCGGGTCTGGACCAGGGGGACGGTGCCGTCCTCGCGGGGCAGGGCGGTGGCGGCGGGGTTGCCGTCGGCGTCGTGGGTGACCACGACGCGGTCGCCGGTCACCAGGGTCACGGTCGCGGGCCGGTCGCCGGCGCGGGCCGGGGCCTCGCCGCCCACCAGTGGTCGCTTGCCGGCCGTGTCGTCCTGCGGCTCGTTCGCCGCGGACGGCGCGACCGCGGTGACGGCAAGGACGACGGCGGTCGCCGCCCCCAGGGCCGTACGCGAAATCGGGCGCATCGCTCTCCCCATCTGATTCCGGAAATCAGGCGCAGAACACCCGTCTCCGGTGGCTGTTGATGCTGCGGTGGCGCCACATTGGCAGAGGTGAGGGCCGTGCAGGGATGATGGGGAAGGCGGGAATACGCCGTGGCCGTTTCCCGCCAGGTCACCAACGGAACGAATGCCTCCGGTGAACGTCCCGGGAAGATCGGGGACGCTCGCCGGAGGTGGGGCGAGGGGTGGGGCATCGATGCTGGGAGCGATAGGACTCGACGAGCGCCAGGAGTCCGCGTACCGGGCGCTGGTCGCCCTGGGCGCGGCCGAGGTGACGGACCTCGCGCACCGGCTCGCGCTGCCCGAGCGGGACACCGAGCGGGCGCTGCGCCGTCTTGAGTCGCAGGGGCTCGCGGCCCAGTCCTCGGCCGGGATCGGGCGGTGGGTGGCGGCGCCGCCGGGGGTGGCGCTGGGTGCGCTGCTGACCCAGCAGCGCCACGAGCTGGAGCAGGCGGAGCTGACGGCGAAGCTGCTCGCGGAGGAGTACCGGGCGGAGGCCGCGGAGGCGGCCGTGCACGACCTGGTGGAGGTGGTGACCGGGGCGAGCGCCGTCACCCACCGCTTCCTCCAGCTCCAGCTGGGCGCGCAGGAGGAGGTCTGCGCCCTGGTGACGGGCAAGCCGATCGCGGTCTCCGGCATGGAGAACGACGCGGAGGAGCAGGCCGCCGGGCGGGGGGTGCGCTACCGGGTGGTGATCGAGCGCGAGGTGCTCACGCTCCCGTCCGGGCTCCTCGAACTCTCGGCGGCGCTCGGCCGTGAGGAGCGGATCCGGGTCGCGGACCGGGTCCCGACGAAGCTGGTGGTCGCCGACCGGAACCTGGCGATGGTGCCGCTGACCGGGCGGGGCGCGGAGCCCGCGGCGATCGTCGTGCACGCGAGCGGGCTCCTCGAATCGCTGATGGGCCTGTTCGAGTCGGTGTGGCGCGACGCGCTGCCGCTGCGGCTCGGGGCGGGCGCGCAGATCACCGAGGACGAGGCGCCGGGCCCGGACGTCATGGACCTGGAGATCCTGTCGCTGCTGCTCGCCGGGATGACGGACGCGAGCGTGGCCAAGCAGCTGGACCTGGGGCTGCGGACCGTACAGCGGCGGGTGAAGGGGCTGATGGAGCTGACCGGGGTGACGACCCGGCTGCAGCTGGGCTGGCACGCGTACGAGAAGGGCTGGGTGGCGCGCGGCTGAGCGGGGCCGCGGCTGGCTTGAGCCGCCCCGGATGGCGGCTGCGACCTGCGCGTTCGCCGGATGTGGGGGACGCTGGTCAGCGTGGGTGTGTGGCAGCTCCTGATGGTCGCGACGGTGATGCTTCTCGGCGTGTTCGGGGTGCTGGCCCCCGGCGTGCCGGGGACGTGGCTGGTGTGGGCGGCGATGCTGTGGTGGTCGCTGCACGAGCGGACGGACCTCGCCTGGATCCTGCTGGCCTCCGCGACAGGACTGCTGCTCCTCACGCAGGTCGTCGTGTGGCAGTTGCCGCCGCGCCGGTTCCGGGGCGTCGGCATCACCCGGCGGATGGTGACGTACGCCGGGGTGGGCGCGCTCCTGGGTTTCGTCCTGGTCCCGGTGGTCGGCGCGGTTCCCGGCTTCGTCGGCGGGATCTACCTCTCGGAGCGGCTCCGGCTCGGCGGTCACGGGCAGGCGCGGGCGGCGACCCGGACGGTGATGCGGGCGGCCGGCACGAGCGTCCTCGTCGAACTCTTCGCCTGCCTGCTTGTCGTGGGGGCGTGGGCGGGCGCGGTCCTCTGGGGCTGAGCCGCCGGGGACTCAGCGGGCCGGGGCGAGGTAGCGGGCCGCGTACGAACGCCACGGCCGCCACTCCTCCGCGTCCGGGCCGCCCGCCGCCGGTGGCACGTCCGGGTCGCCGAGGGACCGCATGCGGATCAGGGCCGCCGCCTCCGCCGTGACCCCGGGGACGGCGAGGAGGGCCCGCTCGGCCTCGTCGCGGTCGGCGCCGGGGTCGAGGCGTACGGCTCCGCCGGCGAGGGCGCGGGCCAGCGGTCCCGCGACGGGGTGGCCGGTCAGGGCGGCCGGTTCGGGGAAGACGTGGGTGAGGGTGCCGCAGGCCGTGGCGAGCGGGGTGCCGTACCGCTCGACGAGCCGGGCCGACTCCTCGGCGCCGAGGACCGTCCGCAGCGCGAACTCCTCGGGGTCGGCCGTGCCCGGGGAGCGTACGCCCGGCCGGGCCGCCACCTCGGCGGCGAGCCCGGGGGCCGCTCCGAGGCGCTCGGCCACCGCGTACGGGTCCGCGTCCAGGTCGAGGAGGCGGCGCAGCCGGTGCACGGCGGTGGTGAGGTCGCGCAGCTCGGTCAGGTGGATGCGGGCGTCCAGCCAGCGCCCGGCGGAGCGCTCGTCGACGGAGACGACGCCAGTGCCGTACGGGAGCCGGAGCGTACGCCGGTAGGTGCGGGCGCCGGGGGCGCCGACGACCTCCTCGACGCGGGGGACGGCCTCGGCCGCGAGCAGGTCGAAGACCTCCCCTGCCGCGTACGGCCCCCGGTGGGCGAGCCGCAGCGGGACTCCGGCGGCGAGCGCGGTACGGGCTCCGGCGCCGCTGCCCGCCTCGGCGCGCAGGGCGGTGGGGGTCCTGGCGTAGACGGCGCGGATCGTCTCGTTGAACTGGCGGACGCTGGCGAAGCCGGCCGCGAAGGCGATCTCGGTGACGGGGAGCCCGGTGGTCTGGAGCAGCAGCCGTGCGGTGTGCGCCCGCTGGGCGCGGGCGAGGGCGACGGGCCCGGCGCCCAGCTCGGCGGTGAGCTGGCGCTGCACCTGCCGGGTGCTGTAGCCGAGGCGTCCGGCGAGGCCGGGGACGCCCTCGCGGTCGACGACGCCGTCGCCGATCATGCGCATGGCGCGCCCGACGACATCGGCCCGTACGTTCCACTCGGCGGAGCCGGGCACGGCGTCCGGCCGGCAGCGGCGGCAGGCGCGGAAGCCGTGGCCCTGGGCGGCGGCGGCCGTGGGGAAGAACGCGACGTTCTGCCGTTTGGGGGTGACGGCGGGGCAGCTGGGGCGGCAGTAGATCCCGGTGGTCCGGACGGCGAAGAAGAACTCTCCGTCGAACCGGGCGTCCCTGCTGCTGACCGCCTCGTAGCGGGTGTCGTCGTCCCTCATGGCTCCCAGTGTGCGACCTCCGACGGCACCGGGCTCGCGGTTTTCGGACAGGGCGCTCGGAGGGGACGAGCGCCTCGTCCCCTCCCGGCGGGCCCGTTAACGCCCGTGCCCGCGCTTCATCTCCAGGGCCTTCCGGCCCGCCGCGTGCCGGCGCTTCCAGTCCTTGAGCATCTCGGTGCGCAGCCGGGCGTCGGTCTTGGCGACGAGCCGCTGGTTCTCGCGGAGCAGCTTGCGGTAGCTCTCCAGACGGCGTACCGGCAGTGTGCCGTCCTCGATCGCCGCCGCGACCGCGCAGCCCGGCTCGGACTCGTGGCCGCAGTCGTGGAATCGGCAGTTCCCGGCCAGTTCCTCGATCTCCGCGAAGACCTGGCCGACGCCGGCCTCGGCGTCCCAGAGTCCGACGCCGCGCAGCCCGGGGGTGTCGATGAGGACTCCCCCGCCGGGCAGCACGAAGAGGTTGCGGGTGGTCGTGGTGTGGCGGCCCTTGCCGTCGATGTCACGGGCGGCCTGGACGTCCATGACGTCCTCGCCGACGAGGACGTTGGCCAGGGTCGACTTCCCGGCGCCGGAGACGCCGAGCAGCACGGTCGTACCGCCCGCGACGGTCGCGGCGAGCACGTCGAGGCCTTCGCCGGTGGTGGAGCTGAGGGGCAGCACCTGCACGCCGGGGGCGACCGTCTCCACGTCCTCGACGAGGTAGGAGAGTCCGACCGGGTCGGGCACGAGGTCGGCCTTGCTGAGGACGACGGTCGGCTGGGCGCCGGACTCCCAGGCCAGGGCCAGGAAGCGTTCGATCCGGCCGAGGTCGAGCTCGACGGCGAGCGACACGGTGATGACGGCGTGGTCCACGTTGGCGGCGAGGATCTGCCCCTCGGACCGCTTGGAGGAGGTGGAACGCGCGAAGGCCGTGCGGCGCGGCAGGCAGGCCCGTACGTACCGGGGGTCGCGGACGCCCTCCGGGTCGACGGCGGCCCAGTCGCCGGTGCACACGACCCGGAGCGGGTCGTGCGGGGTCACGAACGCCGTGTCGGCGCGGATGACCCCCTCGTCGGTGGCTACGTCGCACTGGCCGCGGTCCACGCGGATGACCCGCCCCGGGACGAGTCCCTGGGCGGCGTAGGGCGCGAAGGCGGCGGCCCAGCCGGAGTCCCAGCCGTGGGCGTCGAGCAGCGAGGAGGCGGAGGTGAGGTGGGAAAGCGGGAGAGACAAGGGGGACCCTTCGAAGGGCGGCCCCGGCAGCGCGCTCGGCGCGCGGAAGTCGAGTGGATGTCAGCCGGAGGCCACAGGGGTGGGAACGATGAACTCCTGAATGCGGGCAGTGCCCGTCACCGTGACAGTCATCAATGTCCTCACCTCCTGCTTCTTCTCAACGGACCAACTCCCGTCCCCTCGGGAACGGATGAGCAGAACCTTAGCCCCGTCCCGGGGAGCGGCGCCACCGATTAAACGGGAGGGCGTGTGACGCCTCAAACGAGAGGGCGTGTCACGCCGCCGCCGGCGCGAAGGAGTGCAGGGTGTCGGTGCCCGGCTGGACGACGCCGTAGCTGCTCTCCGGCACTTCGTTCCATGCCCCCGGCAGGTCGCCGAGCGGCTCGGACACGATGAGGCGTGTCTCCTCTTCGAGGTCCCGCAGGAACGTGACATCCGGGTGCAGTCTGCGCAGTGTCTCCACGCGGCTGCTGTAGAACAGCGATCGGGAGGTGCGCCCGCTGGAGTAGCGGAATCCCCACGTGCGTTCGCCGTCGGTGATGGCGAGGGTCATCTGGAGGGGGTACTCCACGCCGTGCTCGCGCCCGACCCGCTCCACCACTCCCGCCATCCGGGCGACGGCGGCGGGCGGGTCCTCGTCGAGGCCGAAGGTGAGCGCCAGATAGAACATCACCTCGGAGTCCGTGCTCCCCTCGATGTCCGCGTACAGCTCCGGGTCGACGAGCAGGGTGAGCTCGCGGCGCATGAGGTGGAATCCCGCGATGGCGCCGTTGTGCATGAACATCCAGCGGCCGTGCCGGAACGGGTGGCAGTTCGACTGCTGCACCGCCGTCCCCGTCGATGCCCGGATGTGGGCGAAGAACAGCGGCGAGCGGACGTGATCCGCCAGTTCCCGCAGGTTGCGGTTGTTCCAGGCGGGTCCGATGTCCCTGAAGAGCGCCGGGGAACCGCCGTTCTCCGAGTACCAGCCGACTCCGAAACCGTCACCGTTGGTGGTCTCCACGCCGAGTTTGGAATGGAGGCTCTGGTCGATCAGCGAGTGCGCCGGTTGGTAGAGAATCGTGTCGAGCAGGATGGGAGTACCCGAGTACGCGAGCCATCGGCACATACGACACCACCAGCGTCCCGTGCGTGTTCAGGGGGCTTCCTCATTCTCGGTCTCCCGGCCCGGGAGCGCCACGCGGGCACCGCGTCCGGTTCGCCTCCGCCTCGCCCCCAGCGCGCCGAGGGGTCAGTCCTTCTCCCAGCCCGAGTGGAGGCGGGCCTTGACGTCGTCCGGGGGGAGGAACCTGGACCAGCGTTCGGGGAACTCGGACGGCATGTCGGGGTCGTCCTCGTCGACGTCCTCCGCCTCGGCCCGGACCCGGGCGACGAGTTCCGCCGCCTGGAAGGCGCGGGCCCGCTCGTTGGCCTCGCGGGCCGCGGCCGTGGCGACGGAGGGCCAGACGCGGTCGATGGCGGCGTTCACGGCGGCGCCGACGAGCACGGCGAAGGCCGAGATGCCGATCCAGAGGAGGACGGCGATGGGGGCCGCGAGGGAGCCGTAGATCGTGGGGCCCTCGACCTGGCTGGTGAGGTAGATGCGCAGCAGGAAGCTGCCGAGGACCCACATGCCGAGCGCCATGAGGGCGCCGGGGATGTCCTCGATCCACGGCGATCTGACCGGCACGGACACGTGGTAGAGCGTGGTGAGGAAGGCGATGGAAAGCAGGATGACGGCCGGCCAGTACAGGACGGCGACGACCTCGGTGCCGAAGGGGACGAGCTCGACGACCCGGTCGGGGCCGACGACCGCGAGCGGCAGCACGACGGCTCCGATGATCAGCGCCACCAGGTAGAGCAGGAAGGCGAGGAGCCGGGTCTTCACGATGCCTCGGTGGCCGTCGAGCCCGTACATGACGGTGATGGTGTCGATGAAGACGTTCACCGCGCGCGAGCCGGACCAGAGGGCGATGGCGAAGCCGAGGGAGATCAGGTCGGCCCGTTTGCCCTGGGTCACGTCGTCCAGGATCGGTTTGGCGATGTCCTCGACGCCCCGGTCGGAGAGGACCGTTCCGGCAGCGCGGAGGATGTTCTCCTGGATGCTCGCGACGGTGTCCGTGTTCGTCCAGTCGTCGGCGTACCCGAGGAGGGCGATCAGGCCGAGGAGCAGCGGCGGCAGCGACAGCAGGGTGAAGAACGCGGCCTCGGCGGCCAGGCCGAGGATCCGGTACTCGATGCACGAGTTGACGGTGTCCTTGAGGAGCAGCCAGACCATCTTCCGCTTCGAGACGTTGCGGTAGAGGACGCGCGCGCGGTGGAGCCTGCTCCAGGGCCGCCGCTCGGGCCGGTCGGGTGTTTCGCTTGCTGCCTGCACCTGCTTACCGTATCGGCATGACAGCGACCACCCACACCGTGACCAACCAGGCTCCGCCCCTGGTGGGACATGACGTCTTCAGCAGTGATCGGGCGCTGGCGGAAGCGGTCGAGCGGCACCTCGCGCCGGAGCTCCTCGACGAGGCCCGCGGCGACCTCGGCGTACTGGGCAAGGCGGCCGGTTCGGCGCAGATGCGGATGTGGGGTGAGCGGGCGAACGAGAACCCGCCGCGGCTGCTCACCCACGACCGGTACGGCCACCGGATCGACGAGGTCGTGTTCGATCCGGCCTGGCACCGGCTCCTCGGCAAGTCGGTGGGGGCCGGGCTCACCGACGCGTGGGGCCGTCCGGGTGGTCATGTCCGGCGGGCCGCCGGGTTCCTGGTGGTGTCCCAGGTGGAGGCCGGGCACGGCTGTCCGCTGTCGATGACGCACGCCGCGGTGCCCGCGCTGCGCGCCGAGCCGGAGGTCGCGGAGGTCTGGGAGCCCGCCGCCACCTCCCATGTGTACGAGTGGGGGCTCACTCCGGTCGCGGAGAAGGCCGGTGCGCTGCTCGGGATGGGCATGACGGAGAAGCAGGGCGGCAGCGACGTCCGGGCGAACACGACGGTGGCGCGCCCGCTGCCGGCCGACGGCGAGTACGTCCTGACGGGGCACAAGTGGTTCTGTTCGGCGCCGATGTCGGACGCCTTCCTGGTCCTGGCGCAGGCCCCGGCGGGGCTGACGTGCTTCCTGGTGCCGCGGGTGCTCGCGGACGGCTCGCGCAACGCCTTCGCGCTCCAGCGGCTCAAGGACAAGCTGGGCAACCGTTCGAACGCCTCCGCCGAGGTGGAGTTCGACGGGACGACCTGGGCCCGCCGGGTCGGCGAGGAGGGGCGGGGTCTGCGCTCGATCATGGGCATGGTGGCGGCGACCCGGCTCGACTGCGTCCTCGGCTCGGCGGCGCTGATGCGGCAGGCGGTGGCGCAGGCCGTGCACCACTGCGCGTACCGGAGCGCGTTCGGCGGGCTGCTGATCGACAAGCCGCTGATGCGGAACGTACTGGCTGATCTGGCCCTGGATTCGGAGGCCGCGACAGTGCTGGGCATGCGTCTGGCGGCGGCCTACGACGCCGACACCCCGGAGGAGCGGGCGCTGTTGCGTATCGCCGTGCCGGCTGCGAAGTACTGGGTGACGAAGCGGTGTACGCCGATGGTGGCGGAGGCGCTGGAGTGCCTGGGCGGCAACGGGTACGTGGAGGAGTCGGGGATGCCCCGACTGCTGCGGGAGTCGCCGCTCAACTCGGTGTGGGAGGGCTCGGGGAACGTTCAGGCGCTCGACGTGGTCCGGGTGCTGCGGACCGAGCCCGCCGCCCTCGACGCGTTCCTGCGGGAGGTGGGGGCGGCGCGGGGAGCGGACCACCGGCTCGACCGGGCGATCCGGGGGGTTCTCGTCGAACTGGCGGATCTGGACGGGATCGAGGCGCGGGCGCGTCGGCTCACGGAACGGCTCGCGCTGGTACTCCAGGGCGCGCTGCTCGTGCGCTGGGCGCCCCCTGAGGTCGCGGACGCGTTCTGCGCGGGGCGGCTGGGCGAGGACGGCGGCTCGGCCTTCGGCACGCTGCCGCACACCCTGGACCTGCGGGCGGTGGTGGAGCGGGCGCGGGTGGAGGTCTGAGGGGCGGGGTCGGCACGCGCGGAGAAGCGGGGGTGGTGCTGCGCCGACACGGCACCACCCACCGCTCGCATCAGCTTCGCCCAGGGGCCCGGTCGGCGGCCAGAGTTGCAAAGGGTTGCAGGATTACCCGAACCGGGCCTCGCCGGGCGGTCGCGAACGGCACGATGGGGACCGACACTCCGGACATCTGCCCCGTGCAGAACCGATTCAGCACCCCGGGTGGCTGGGAGAGACCGATGAAGAACACGCAGCTCGACATGAAGCGCCTCGCCGCCATGGACGCCGCCCAGGCCAGCCGTCTGCTCCACCGGGTGCGCGAGGAGACCCTGGCCGGCCGTACGCCTCCGATAGCGCCCCGCCCGGTGATCGACGCCTCCTGGCAGCGGATGGCCCGGCTCGGGCTCGACCCCGACCAGGGCACGAGCAGCGTGCTGCTCCAGCGGGACGAGCTGGAGGAGCGGCGCAGGTCCACGCTCCTCTCGGAGGTCATGCAGACGCTGAGCGGCGGACTCGCGGGCATCGCCGACACCTCGCTCCAGATCATGGTGGTCACCGACGAGCACGGCCGGGTGCTGTGGCGCCAGGGGAACCTGGCGGTGATGCGGCAGGCGAACGGGATCTGTCTGGAGGAGGGCGCGGCCTGGACCGAGCACACCACCGGCACCAACGCGGTCGGCACGGCCCTCGCCATGGGCCGGGCGGTGCAGGTGCACTCCGCCGAGCACTATGTGCACACCCTCCACAACTGGACCTGCGCCGCCGCGCCCGTGCACGACCCGCGTGACCGGCGGCTGCTCGGCATCCTGGACGTCAGCGGCCCGGCATCCACCTTCCACCCGGCGATGCTGGCCCTGGTCGACTCGGTGGCCCAGCTCGCCGAGGCCGAGATGCGGGAGCGGCACCGGCGGTCGGTCGAGCGGCTGCGGGCGGTGGCGGCGCCGATCCTGTGCCGGGTGGGCGGCCGGGCCGTCGCGGTGGACCCGCACGGCTGGACGGCGGCGGTGACCGGGCTCGCGCCGGTGGACCGGATCCCGCTGCCGAAGTCGTTCCGGTCGGGCCGGCTGTGGCTGCCCTCGCTCGGTGTGTGCGCGGTGGAGCCGCTGCCCGGCGGCTGGCTGCTGCGGGTCGAGGAGGAGGCGGCGGCACAGGACCCGGGCGCGGAGGCGGCGAGCCGGGTGGTCCTCGATCTGAGCCGGCCGCGCCGCTGGACGGTGTCCGTCTCGGGGGCGGCGGGGAGCTGGCAGCAGGAGCTCAGCCCCCGGCACGCGGAGCTCCTCTATGTACTGGCGGTGCACCGGGACGGGCGGACGGCGGCGGAGCTCGCGGACGACGTGTTCGGGGACCGTACGCGCACGGTGACCGTACGGGCGGAGATGTCCCGGGTACGCCGGAACCTGGCCGGGGTCCTGGCGCACCGCCCGTACCGCTTCCGCGAGGAGGTCGCGGTGGAGGTCCTGCGCCCGGAGCGCCCGGCGGACCTGCTGCCCCACTCGCTGGCGCCGGCGGTGCGGGCGGGGGCGGGCGCATGAGGGGCGGACCGCTCTGGGAATCCGGCGCTCCGCATGATGCGATGACCCTATGAGCATCACTCTCACCACCTGGTCCCTCGAACAGACGTCCCCGTCCGACCTGCGCCCCGCCGCCCCGCCGGAGGGCGGCGACGTGACGGTCCGGCGCGCCGAGGTGCCCTCGGCGGAGTACAGCCGCTTCCTCTACACGGCGGTCGGCGGCGACATCCGCTGGTCCGACCGGCTGTCGCTGACGTACAAGCAGTGGCAGGAGATCGTGGAGAAGCCGGGCGCCGAGATCTGGGTGGCGTACGACAAGGGGACGCCGGCCGGGTACGTGGAGCTGGACCCGCAGGACGACGGTGTGGTGGAGATCGTCTACTTCGGCCTGATCCCGGCCTTCCGGGGGCGCCGGATCGGTGGCCACCTCCTCTCGTACGGGGTGGCCCGGGCCTGGGACCTGGCCGAGCGCTGGCCGGAGCGGGAGGCGACGACGCGCGTGTGGCTGCACACCTGCTCCCTGGACGGTCCGCACGCGATGGCCAACTACGAGCGGCGCGGCTTCCGGCTCTTCGACACGAAGGTGGAGGAGGTCGAGGAGAGCGAGACCCCCGGCCCGTGGCCCGGCGCTCACGGCTGAGACCGGCCGAAGAGGTGCGAAGGGGCCCTGATCAGGGCCCCTTTCGCGTGACCCACACCACACCATCTCGACAAGCGAGACGACTATGTCCGCATTCTGGACGATGCTGGACTGGGTCCAAAGTCCCGTGACACGCTTCCGTCATGTCTGGAACTGGAATTGCCTTGGTGAGTCGGCGGCACGTCGACCTAGGCCGCATGTCCAGCGCCATCTGTCCGGCGCGCTGAGAGAACCAGCACCGCCGCGATTTCTCTTCTGCCCGACTCTGCCCCGCCCTGCTGCGCACTGACGCGCCACCCTCCGACCTGAGCGCCAGTGTGCAGGTCAGAGCCGCCCTCTCGCAGTCCCGAAGGACAAGACGCCATGGCCGCCACCCCGGAAAACCCCACTCCCGCCGCCGCCCGCCGCAAGCCCGGGCGCCACCGTGGCGAGGGTCAGTGGGCCGTGGGGCACTTCACCCCTCTGAACGGCAATGAGCAGTTCAAGAAGGACGACGACGGTCTCAACGTACGGACACGTATTGAGACGGTCTACTCGAAGCGCGGATTCGACTCCATCGACCCCAACGACCTGCGCGGCCGTATGCGCTGGTGGGGCCTCTACACCCAGCGCAAGCAGGGTCTGGACGGCACCAAGACGGGTGTCCTGGAGCCGGAGGAGCTGGACGACGAGTACTTCATGCTCCGCGTCCGCATCGACGGCGGCCGGCTGACCACCGAGCAGCTGCGGGTCATCGGCGAGATCTCCGAGGAGTTCGCCCGGGGCACGGCCGACATCACCGACCGGCAGAACGTCCAGTACCACTGGATCCGCATCGAGGACGTCCCCGAGATCTGGAACCGCCTGGAGGCGGTCGGCCTGTCCACCACGGAGGCCTGCGGCGACACCCCGCGTGTGATCCTCGGCTCCCCGGTGGCCGGCATCGCCGCCGACGAGATCATCGACGGCACCCCCGCCATCGACGAGATCTACCGGCGGATCGTGGGCAACAAGGACTTCTCCAACCTGCCCCGCAAGTTCAAGTCCGCGGTCTCCGGCTCGCCGCAGCTCGACGTGGCGCACGAGATCAACGACATCGCCTTCGTCGGCGTGCACCACCCGGAGCACGGCCCCGGCTTCGACGTCTGGGTCGGCGGCGGTCTCTCCACCAACCCCAAGCTCGGCGTCCGGCTCGGCACCTGGGTCTCCCTCGACGAGGTCCCCGACGTCTACGAGGGCGTCATCTCGATCTTCCGCGACTACGGCTACCGCCGGCTGCGCAACCGCGCCCGGCTGAAGTTCCTCGTCGCCGACTGGGGCCCGGAGAAGTTCCGCCAGGTCCTGGAGGACGAGTACCTGAAGCGGAAGCTCACCGACGGCCCCGCCCCCGAGCAGCCCGCCGGCCAGTGGCGCGACCACATGGGCGTGCACCGGCAGACGGACGGCCGCTTCTACATCGGCTTCGCCCCGCGCGTGGGCCGGGTCGACGGCGCCACCCTGACCAAGATCGCCGGCCTGGCCGAGCAGCACGGCTCCGGCCGGCTGCGGACCACCGCGGACCAGAAGATGATCCTGCTCGACGTCGAGGAGGCGCAGGTCGACTCGGCGGTCGCCGCCCTCGAGGCGCTCGACCTGCGGGTGAACCCGACCCCGTTCCGGCGCGGCACGATGGCCTGCACCGGCATCGAGTTCTGCAAGCTCGCGATCGTCGAGACCAAGGCGCGCGGCGCCTCGCTCATCGACGAGCTGGAGCGCCGGATCCCGGAGTTCGACGAGCCGCTGACGATCAACATCAACGGCTGCCCGAACGCCTGCGCCCGTATCCAGGTCGCGGACATCGGTCTCAAGGGCCAGCTGGTCCTGGACGACGACGGCAACCGCGTCGAGGGCTACCAGGTGCACCTGGGCGGCGCCCTCGGTCTCGAGGCCGGCTTCGGCCGCAAGGTCCGCGGCCTCAAGGTCACCGCGGCCGAGCTCCCGGACTACGTCGAGCGGGTCCTCACGCGCTACCAGGCGGAGCGCGAGACCGGCGAGCGCTTCGCGACCTGGGCGTCGCGTGCCTCCGAGGAGGCGCTGTCATGAGCGAGCGCGCCGCACCGTTCCACTGCCCCTACTGCGGCGACGAGGACCTGCGTCCGAACGAGCAGGGCCACGGCGCCTGGGAATGCGCAGCGTGCAGCCGAGCCTTCCAGTTGAAGTTCCTGGGGCTGCTCGCCCCGGCGACTTCGAGCAACACCCCTGGAAGGGAAGACATATGACGGTCACTCAGGATGCCACCACGGCCGACCTCAAGGCACTCGCCGAGCAGGCCGGCCGTGACCTGGAGGACGCCTCCGCGCTGGACATCCTCCGCTGGGCGGTCGACACCTTCGGCGACACCTTCTGCGTCACCTCCTCCATGGAGGACGCGGTCGTCGCCCACCTCGCCTCCCGGGTCCGACCCGGCGTGGACGTCGTCTTCCTCGACACCGGCTACCACTTCGAGGAGACCATCGGCACCCGCGACGCCGTGGACGCCGTCATGGACGTCAACGTCATCACACTGACCCCGCGTCAGACCGTGGCCGAGCAGGACGCCGAGTACGGCCCGAAGCTGCACGACCGCGACCCCGACCTGTGCTGCGCGCTGCGCAAGGTCAAGCCGCTCGAAGAGGGCCTGACCCGGTACAGCGCGTGGGCGACGGGCCTGCGCCGCGACGAGTCCCCGACCCGGGCGAACACCCCGGTCGTCGGCTGGGACGAGAAGCGGCGGAAGGTCAAGGTCTCCCCCATCGCCCGCTGGACGCAGGACGACGTCGACGCGTACGTCGCGGAGCACGGTGTCCTCACCAACCCGCTCCTCATGGACGGGTACGCCTCCGTCGGCTGCGCCCCCTGCACCCGCCGGGTCCTGGAGGGCGAGGACGCCAGGGCCGGACGCTGGGCCGGACGCGGCAAGACCGAATGCGGGCTGCACGGATGACGGCCACTCAGAACATTCAGGAGAAGCACGTGACGGGCGCCACCATCTGGCTCACCGGCCTGCCGAGCGCCGGCAAGACCACCATCGCGTACGAGCTGGCCGGCCGGCTCCGCGCCGAGGGCCACCGCGTCGAGGTCCTCGACGGCGACGAGATCCGCGAGTTCCTCTCGGCGGGCCTCGGCTTCAGCCGCGAGGACCGGCACACGAACGTGCAGCGGATCGGCTTCGTCTCGGAGCTGCTCGCCTCCAACGGCGTGAAGGTCCTCGTCCCCGTCATCGCCCCGTACGAGGACAGCCGCGAGGCGGTGCGCAAGCGCCACGCCTCGGAAGGCACCCCGTACGTCGAGGTGCATGTCGCCACTCCGGTGGACGTGTGCTCCGTACGCGACGTCAAGGGTCTCTACGCCAAGCAGGCCGCGGGCGAGATCAGCGGGCTCACCGGCGTCGACGATCCGTACGACGAGCCGCGCAACCCCGATCTGCGGATCGAGTCCCACACCCAGACCGTGCAGGAGTCGGCAGCGACGCTCCACGCGCTGCTCACCGAGAGGGGTCTCGCATGACCACCGTGGCCCATGTCCACGACAGTACGGACAGCCCGTTCGCGCTGTCGCACCTGGACTCCCTGGAGTCCGAGGCCGTCCACATCTTCCGTGAGGTGGCGGGTGAGTTCGAGCGGCCGGTGATCCTCTTCTCCGGCGGCAAGGACTCCATCGTCATGCTGCACCTGGCGCTGAAGGCCTTCGCCCCCGCGCCGGTCCCCTTCACGCTGCTGCACGTCGACACCGGGCACAACTTCCCCGAGGTCCTGGAGTACCGCGACCGGGTCGTCGCCCAGCACGGGCTGCGGCTGCACGTCGCCTCCGTGCAGGAGTACATCGACGCGGGCAAGCTGCGCGAGCGCCCCGACGGCACCCGCAACCCGCTGCAGACCGTCCCGCTGACGGAGGCGATCCAGCAGCACCGCTTCGACGCCGTCTTCGGCGGCGGCCGCCGCGACGAGGAGAAGGCCCGCGCCAAGGAGCGGGTGTTCTCGCTGCGCGACGAGTTCTCGCAGTGGGACCCGCGCCGCCAGCGCCCCGAGCTGTGGCAGCTCTACAACGGCCGGCACGCCCCCGGTGAGCACGTCCGCGTGTTCCCGCTGTCCAACTGGACCGAGCTGGACGTCTGGCAGTACATCCAGCGCGAGAAGATCGAGCTTCCGGACATCTACTTCGCGCACGAGCGCGAGGTGTTCGCCCGCAGCGGCATGTGGCTGACGGCCGGCGAGTGGGGCGGTCCGAAGGAGTCCGAGACGGTCGAGACGCGGCTGATCCGCTACCGCACCGTCGGCGACATGTCCTGCACCGGCGCCGTCGACTCCGACGCCACCACGCTGGACGCCGTCATCGCCGAGATCGCCGCCTCCCGACTGACCGAGCGGGGCGCCACCCGCGCCGACGACAAGATGTCCGAGGCCGCGATGGAAGACCGCAAGCGCGAAGGGTACTTCTAATGAGCACGTCCACCGAGCAGCTGTCCGAGCAGCTGGCGGCCACCACCCTGCTGCGTTTCGCCACCGCCGGCTCCGTCGACGACGGCAAGTCCACCCTGGTCGGCCGGCTCCTGCACGACTCCAAGTCGGTCCTCGCCGACCAGCTGGAGGCCGTGGAGCACGCCTCCCGCTCCCGGGGTCAGGAGGCGCCCGACCTGGCGCTGCTCACCGACGGTCTGCGGGCCGAGCGCGAGCAGGGCATCACCATCGACGTGGCGTACCGATACTTCGCGACGCCCCGCCGCCGCTTCATCCTCGCCGACACCCCCGGGCACGTGCAGTACACCCGGAACATGGTGACCGGCGCCTCCACCGCCGAGCTGGCCGTGGTCCTGGTCGACGCCCGCAACGGCGTCGTCGAGCAGACCCGCCGGCACGCCGCCGTCGCCGCGCTGCTCCGCGTCCCGCACGTGGTCCTGGCCGTGAACAAGATGGACCTGGTCGACTACCAGGAGCCCGTCTTCGCCGCGATCGCCGAGGAGTTCACGACGTACGCGTCCGAGCTCGGCGTCCCGGAGATCACCGCGATCCCGATCTCGGCGCTGGCCGGCGACAACGTCGTGGAGCCGTCCGCGAACATGGACTGGTACGGCGGCCCGACGGTCCTCGAGCACCTGGAGACCGTCCCGGTCAGCCACGACCTGACGGCCTGCCACGCGCGGTTCCCGGTGCAGTACGTGATCCGCCCGCAGACCGCCGAGCACCCCGACTACCGGGGTTACGCCGGTCAGATCGCGGCCGGCGCGTTCCGGGTCGGCGAGGAGATCACCGTCCTGCCGTCGGGGAGGACCTCCACGATCACCGGGATCGACGCGCTGGGCGAGTCGGTGGACATCGCCTGGGCCCCGCAGTCGGTCACGATCCGGCTCGCCGACGACATCGACATCTCGCGCGGCGACCTGCTCGCCCCGAGCGGTGACGCCCCGGCGACCACGCAGGACATCGAGGCGACCGTCTGCCACGTGGCGGACCAGACGCTCGCCGTCGGCCAGCGGGTGCTGCTCAAGCACACCACCCGCACGGTCAAGGCGATCGTCAAGGAGATCCCCTCGCGGCTGACCCTGGACGACCTCTCGCAGCACCCGAACCCGGGCCAGCTGGTCGCCAACGACATCGGCCGGGTCGTGGTGCGCACGGCCGAGCCGCTCGCGCTCGACGCGTACGCGGACTCGCGCCGCACCGGGTCGTTCCTGCTGATCGACCCGGCGGACGGCACCACGCTCGCGGCCGGCATGGCGGGCGAGTCGTTCGCCACCACCAAGGCCGTCGCGGTCGTCGAGACCGCCGAGGATGAAGCAGGGTGGGACTTCTGATGATGCAGAACGTGTACGCCACCTTCGCGAAGGAGGGCGGCCGGGTGGGCTCCGGCGCCCTTGGCGCGGGCCGGGGAGGTGTGGCGCGATGTGCGTGCTGACCTCGACGCGCCGCATGCGCGGCGCGACCCCGCTCCACCCGCTCCACCCCGAACGACATCGACGCAGACTTCGAAAACGCTGAATCGAGGGGAAAACCTCCCGTGCCTGCCACCACCCGTACCACCCTGCGCCGCGGCCTCGCCGCCGCCGCCGCTCTGCCGCTGCTGATCGGCGCACTCGCCTCCTGCGGCTACGGCTCCGAGGCCAAGAACGACGAGAAGAAGGTCGCGGCCGAGGGCAAGAAGCTCTCCGCCGACACCGTACGGCTCGGGTACTTCCCCAACCTCACGCACGCCACCGCGCTGGTGGGCGACCAGGAGGGGATCCTCCAGAAGGAGCTGGGCGGCACCAAGCTGGTGTCCACCACCTTCAACGCCGGCCCCTCGGAGATCGAGGCGCTCAACGCCGGTTCGATCGACATCGGCTTCATCGGCCCCTCGCCGTCCATCAACGGCTACGTCAAGACCAAGGGCACGAACCTGCGGATCGTCGGAGGCGCCGCCTCCGGCGGTGTGAAGCTCGTCGTGAACCCGGCGAAGATCAAGACCCTGGACGACCTCAAGGGCAAGCGGATCGCCACCCCGCAGCACGGCAACACGCAGGACGTGGCCTTCCTCCACTGGATCTCCGAGAAGGGCTGGAAGGTCGACGCCCAGAGCGGCAAGGGCGACGTCTCCGTGGTCCGCACGGACAACAAGGTCACCCCGAACGCCTACCTCTCCGGCGCCGTCGACGGTGCCTGGGTACCCGAGCCGACCGCGTCGAAGCTGGTCAGCGACGGGGCGAAGGTGCTGCTCGACGAGTCCGACCTGTGGCCCGACAAGAAGTTCGTGATCACGAACATCATCGTGTCGCAGAAGTTCCTGAAGGAACACCCGGACGTCGTCGAGGCGTTCCTGCGCGGCACGGTGAAGACCAACGAGTGGATCAACGCCAACCCGGACAAGGCGAAGGCCTCCGCCAACGCCAAGCTGAAGGACCTCTCGGGCAAGGCGCTGGGCGCGAAGGTGATCGACGCCGCGTGGCCGTCCATCCGGTTCACCGACGACCCGCTGGCCGCCACGCTCCAGGCGCAGGCCGAGCATGCGGTGAAGGCGGGTCTCCTGGAGAAGCCCGAGCTGTCCGGCATCTACGACCTGAAGCCGCTCAACAAGGTCCTGAAGACCGCGGGCAAGCCCGAGGTCTCCGACGCCGGTCTCGGCGCGAAGTAACAGTCCGCAGCTGATTCCCAGGAGGTGACGACCATGGCCACGACCGCGACGCTCGCCAAGGCCGAGGACCGTGCGGCGGTGACCCATGCCGCCCGTATCCAGCATGTCTCCAAGTCCTTCGGCGGACCCGCCGGCGGGCAGCTCGTCCTCGACGACATCTCGCTCGATGTCGCCCCGGGCGAGTTCGTCACCCTCCTGGGCGCCTCGGGCTGCGGCAAGTCCACGCTGCTCAACCTGGTCGCCGGGCTCGACCGGCCGTCCGCGGGGTCCATCGAGACCCCCGGCGGCCGGCCGGCCCTGATGTTCCAGGAGCACGCCCTGTTCCCGTGGCTCACCGCGGGCAAGAACATCGAACTGGCCCTGCGGCTGCGCGGGGTGCCCAAGGCCGAGCGGCGGACCGAGGCCGAGCGGCTGCTCGACCTGGTCCGGCTCGGCGGCTCGTACGGCAAGCGGGTCCACGAGCTGTCCGGCGGCATGCGCCAGCGGGTCGCGCTGGCCCGGGCGCTCGCCCAGGACAGCGACCTCCTCCTGATGGACGAGCCGTTCGCGGCGCTCGACGCCATCACCCGGGACGTGCTGCACGACGAACTGACCCGGATCTGGCGGGAGACGAAGCTGTCGGTGCTCTTCGTCACCCACAACGTGCGTGAGGCCGTACGCCTTGCCGAGCGTGTCGTCCTCCTCTCGTCCCGGCCGGGCCGGATCGCGCACGAGTGGACCATCGACATCCCTCAGCCGCGCCGCATCGAGGACTCCGACGTCGCGGAGCTGTCCCTCGAGATCACCGAGCACCTGCGTGGGGAGATCCGCCGTCATGGCCAGCACTGAAACGACCACTCAGACGCCAAAGGCGCGGAAGGCCGACGACCTGGCCGGCCTGGAGGCCGGTCTGGACGCCCTCGACAGCGTGCAGATCCGGCGGACCCCGGTCCGTGAGGTGCTGCTCAAGAAGGTGCTGCCGCCGGTCGTCGCCGTCGCGCTCGTCCTCGTGGTGTGGCAGCTGCTCGTCACGTTCAAGGTCACCGACGAGTACAAGCTGCCCGCCCCGTCCGCGGTGTGGGACAGCCTGACCACGATGTGGCTGGAGGGCACGCTCCTCGACGTCCTGTGGACCAGCATGTCCCGGGCCCTGTTCGGCTTCCTCCTGGCCCTCGCCATCGGCACCCCGCTCGGCCTCCTCGTCTCGCGGGTGAAGTTCGTGCGCGCGGCGATCGGTCCGATCCTCGCCGGGCTCCAGTCGCTGCCCTCGGTGGCCTGGGTGGCGCCCGCCGTCCTGTGGCTCGGCCTGAACGACAGCATGATGTACGCGGTGATCCTGCTGGGCGCCGTCCCGTCGATCGCGAACGGCCTGGTCGCCGGTGTCGACCAGGTCCCGCCGCTCTATCTCCGCGCCGGGCAGACGCTCGGCGCGACCGGCCTCAGGGGCGCCTGGTTCATCGTCATGCCGGCCGCGCTGCCGGGTTATCTGGCGGGGTTGAAGCAGGGCTGGGCGTTCTCGTGGCGTTCGCTGATGGCCGCGGAGATCATCGCGTCCTCCCCCGACCTGGGCCTCGGCCTCGGCCAGCTCCTGGAGAACGGCCGCAACAACATCGACATGGCGGGCATCTTCCTGGCGATCATCCTGATCCTGCTCGTCGGCATCGCCATCGACCTGCTGATCTTCAGCCCGCTGGAGCGTGCGGTGCTGCGCCGCCGCGGTCTGCTCACGAAGGGCTGAGCCCCGCCATGAACCGCCCCGTCCTCCTCGTCATCGCCCACGGCAGCCGCGACCCGCGGCACGCGGCGACCGTCCAGGCGCTCGTGCGCCGGGCCGGTGCGCTGCGGCCGGGGCTGCGGGTGGAGACGGCGTTCCTGGACTTCAACCTGCCCTCGGTGACGGGGGTGCTCGACCGGCTCGCCGCCGAGGGGGTACGGGACGTGGTGGCGCTGCCGCTGCTGCTGACCCGGGCCTTCCACGCGAAGGCCGACATCCCCGCCGTACTGCGCCAGGCTCCGCCGTCCCTGCGGATCCGGCAGGCGGAGGTCCTCGGCCCCTCGCCGCTGCTGATCGCGGCGCTGGAACGGCGTCTTCACGAGGCGGGGCTCAGCCCCGCCGACAAGAGCACGACCGGGGTCGTCCTGGCCTCGGCGGGCTCCACCGACCCGGAGGCGATCGCGGCGATCGCAGAAACGGCGCGGGAGCTGCGGCGCACCGGTTGGTGCTCCGTGCGGCCCGCGTTCGCCTCCGCATCTCTGCCGAGGACCGAGGACGCGGTCCGCGCCCTGCGCGCCGACGGCGTGCGCCGGGTGGCGGTCGCCCCGTACGTGATCGCCCCGGGCCGCCTCCCCGACCGGATCGCGGCGGGCGCGGCCGGCGCGGACGCCCTGGCGGACGTCCTCGGCCCGTCCCCCGAACTGGCGGCGCTGCTCGTGGAGCGTTACGACGAGGCGGCTCGGACGGACGTCCGCGTGGCCGTCGCCGGCTGACGCCCTCCGGCGGAACCGCGCCGGGCGTTCCGGCGTTCTCCCTTACGGATGTGCCCCGCGCGGCACGCGGGTCAGACATGACGCAAGGGGGTGCGGCGTGTTCGGTTGGGCCGTGATCCGGCTGTGGGCGGCCGAGCGCGAGGAGCTCTCCACCGCGCGTGCTCCGGACGGCCCTCGGGCCGCCGCCGACCGCATCCAGCAGCTGGGCTCCCAGTCGGCCAAGGTGGTGCAGCCCGTGATCGCCACCCTTCCCGGCGACGCGTTGGCGTACCTGCTGAGCGACCTGGTCCAGATGGCGGAGGGGGCCGGGACGGCATGGCGGGACGATCCGGCGGCCGCCGCTCTCGGGGACGTCCTGGCCATGGCCTCGCTCGGCGTCCGACTGGTCACCGACGACAGCGTCCTGTCGGAGGAGTTGCGTCGCGAGTCCCACGTGCTGCGGGGCGCCGCTGCCCTGCGGCACGGCGAGGACGAGGAGGCCCTGCGGCAGTTCGCCCACGCGCTTCACGTGCTGTCGGCGGGGGAGGCTCCCCTCGCCCGGTCCCTCGCGACGATCGGTCGGCTCGTGGCCGCCTCCGACGGCCCGGACGCGGCCGCCTTGCGATCCGCGGTGGCGACGGAGCTGACGACGCTCACCGGTCGGGGCTCGGGGGAAGTGAGGGAAGCCGTGCTCCGCTCCCTGGACGTCCGCCTGTCCGCCCGGGAGACGGCGGCGCGTGCCTGGGGGCTCGGAGATCCGGAGGCCGCGGCGCTGTTGGCGGAGTGGCTGCGGGACCACGATCCCGACGAGGCGGCCGAGTTGAGATGGGTGACCGCACGGCGGATGATCGCGGAGGCCGACACTCCGGAGACCGCTGCCGCACGGGCGCGGCTGCTCGACGCGGCGTTCGCCGCCCACCACGGCACCACCCTGTTCCAGGACCTGCTGGCGCTCTTCTACCAGAACGGCGGTCGGCCGCAGGACCTGCTGGCGGTTCTCAAGCCCTGGAACGCCGCGCGCCCCGACGACATGGACCTCGCCCTCCGGCTGGCGGAGACGTACCGGCAGGTGGGTGCTCCCGAGGAGGGCGCGGCCGTTCTCCGTGCGCTCGTGTCGGAGCCGCCCGTGCCCGGCGAGGAGCGCCTCACCCACCACCTGGCCGTCCTCCTCGCGGAAGCGGGTTCCCCCGACGCGCCCCGGTGGGCCGATCATCTGGCCCGTCTCACCGAGGCGGAGGAGACCGCCGCGCTGCTCCCGAGCGCCGCGCGCGCGGAGCTCTCGCATCCTTTACGGTCCACTCCCCTCGCCGCCCACTACGCCGACGGCACGCTGACCATCGATCCGTCGGCCGCCGCGGCCCTGGCGCCGGGAGAGATCCAGGCCCACATCGCCGCGGCGATGATCGTCGGCGGCCCCGACGGGGAGGAGCTGTTCCGCACGCTCGCCGCCGAAGCGCCCGAGACCGCGGCGCGGGTGGCGGACCTCCTCGGCATCCCACCGGGGGCGCGCTCACCCGAAGCGCCGCCGTCCGAGGCGGACGAGCTCTTCCGCCGTGCCGAAGCCCACTTCGCCCAACGCGAGTTCGACCGGGCCGTCACGTGTTACGACGGCGCTCTGCGGCTGTGTCCCGATCATGTGCAGGCCCTCCTGTTCCTCGGCGACGTGTACTTCGTCCAGGACCAGTTCGCGGTGGCCCGTGCCTATTTCGAGGAGTCGCTCGCGGTCGAGGAGACCCCGATGGCCTGGCGTTTCCTCGGTGACGCGCTGCGGAAGACGTCCGCCGACACCGCGGAGGTCCGCGCCTGCTACGAGCGGGCCCTCGCGCTCGACCCCGGGTACGGGGGCGCCCGGCAGGCACTCGCGTCCCTCCCCCCGGCGACGGAGTCCGACGGCGGGGCGGACGACGCCCGCCGGGACGGCACGGAGCCCGCTTCCCCGGAGGAACCGGCAGCGGCTCCACCGAAGATGTCGCGGGTGCGGCGCGCCTGGCGCAGGTTACGGCGTCCGGCCGCGCCTCAGGCGCCCGGCCGGACCGACGGTGCCGCCCGGACCGACGGGCCGGGCTCCGCCGAGGAGGAGGATGAGCACGACGCTCTCTCTGCCGCCGGTGTGCGCCACCGCATGCCCGCGCTGTTCGAAGCCACGCTCCGCGAACGCGAGCCCTGGACGGCCGAGCTCCTCGACGCGCTGACGGACGACGACGCGTTCGCACGGTGGCAGGACCGATGGCTGCCCGACCGGCTCGACTCCGCGCTCCTCACCCTCAGGACGCTCTCCTGGCAGTGGAACGCGAAGGCCGGGGAGACAGGGCGCGCGCTGCTCATGGCGGAACGCCAGGTGCAGCTCGCGACCGACCTTCCGTCCCAGTGGTCACAGGACACCCCTGAATTCCCCGGTCGCGCCCTACTCGTCTCCCACGGCCTGGGAATGAAGGCGGGGTTCCTCACCGACTTCGGGCGCTACGCCGAAGCGTTCGCCGTGCTGAGAGACGCCGAGGCCTGGCTGGAGCGGGACCGGGAGGAGCGCGAGCTGATCGGCAGGCCGCTGACCGGCCTCCTGGGCCCCTTCGCCCATCGGGAGAACCCCCGCGCCGACCTGTACGCGGAGCTCGCCGCGGCGGCCGAGCGCTGCGGGGACGCCGAGGCCGCCGAGCGGTACGACCTGCTCGCGGACCGGTGGCGCGAGGAAGCACCGCCCTCCGACCACACCCGGATCGCGGCGCTGTGCGCGCAGGCCCTCGTCGCGCTCATGGACGGGGAACCGGACGCGTGCTTCCGCCTGCTCGACGCCGCGCTGCCGCTCGCCGTGCGCGAGGCGGGGCAGAGTCCCGTCGAGCACGCGCTCGCCCTGGTCCACCACACCCGCGCGCGGGCCCTGCGCATCCTCGGGCCGCAGCGCACGGCGCTGAGACACGCGGCCCTGGCCCGCCGGCACAACTCGGGGAACGCGGACCGGCTCGCGTCCGACTGGGTGCTCACCGCCGAGATCCTCGGCACCCGCCCCGAGCTCGGAGACCCCCTGGAGGCGTACGAGCACGTCCTCCAGCTGTCCGGGGTGGCCGCGGACAGCGACTCCCCCCTGGTGTGGCGCCCGCGCCGCGGTCCCGGCGCACCGGTACGCATCGAGAACGCCGAGCGGGCCTGGCAGGTCGTCGCCCCCATGGCCCGGGCCGCCTGGGCGGCCGACGAGCCGGAGACCGCGATCCGCGTCCTCGAACTGGGCGTCGAACTCTCCGATCTCGTACGGTCCGCTCAGCCCGATCCCGCCCTGCGGCGGCGCCTCCAGGAGGAACGCGCCGAGGTGTACGAGCTGCTCGTCCAGTACCGCCTGGACAGCGCCGCCGCGTCCGGGGACGCCGACCGGTTCAAAGCCGCCTTCAGCGCCTCGGAACGGCTGCGTTCCCGTACGCTCCTCGAGACGCTGGGCACCGCGGACCTCAGACCGCCGGACGGCGTTCCGGCCGATCTGATCGGCCGCGAGTCCGCGCTTCTGCGCGAACGCACGGCGCTGGAACAGGCACCGCGCACGAACTGGGCGAGGCTCCAGACCGTGCAACGGGAGCTGCGCGCCCTCTGGTCGGAGATGGCGGCGCTCCACGTGTCGGGCGAGGAGTACGCCGAGGTGCGCTCCGCGGCGGCCGTCACGGCCGGTTCGGCCCTCGCGCAACTGCGCGGGGAGCAGGTCGTGGTGGCCTCGTACGCCCGGCTCGACGACGGCCGGATCGTGCTCTTCGCGCTCGACCCGCGCTCCGGACTCACCGTCACACCGATCGACGCGGACGGGGCGCGCCTGGCGCGATTCGTGGAGGACAACCTCGGAAGTGCCGGGCAGGTCAGGGAGATGGCCATCGACATGCCCGGCCTCTTCCAGCAGGTGCTCTCACCGCTCGTCGCCCCGCTGGCGGCCCTGACCCGGCCGGAGGACACCGTGGTGATCTGCCCGACCGGCCCCCTGCACAACGTGCCCTTCCACGCGCTGTGTCCCGACGGACCGGAGTCGCTGATCGAGCGGAACCCGGTCGCGTACCTGCCGAGCGTCTCGCTGCTGCGCACCCTCACCCACCGTGAGTCGCGGATCGGGCGGGGAGCCGTGGTGCTCGGTGATCCCGGGGGCGACCTGCCGTACGCACGTGAGGAGGCGCGCCTGCTCGCCGCGCGCCTGGGCACCGAGCCGCTCCTGGGCGCCGACGCGACACGGCGGCGGGTGCTCGACGCGATGCGCGGTGCCGAGATCCTCCACGCCGCCTGCCACGCGACCTTCAGGGCGGACGACCCGCTGTCCTCGGGTCTTGCGCTCGCGGACGGGCCGCTCACCGGACGGGACATCCTGCGGGAGGACTGGCACGGCGTGCGGCTGGCCGTCCTCTCGGCGTGCGAGACCGGCCTCGGAGGTGCCGACCGGTCCGACGAGGTGCTGGGGCTGAGCCGGTCCCTCCTCTTCTCCGGGGTGCGGTCCCTCGTCATGAGCCTGTGGCGGGTTCCTGACCGTTCGACCGCCGACATCATGGGGTCGTTCCACGACCTGACCCTGGCGGGCGCGACTCCGGCGCACGCGCTGCGGGCGGCGGTTCTCGCCTCCCGCGACCGGCCCGGCGGGGACCGTCTCGACCGCTGGGCCGCGTTCTGCCTGCTCGGGGAGTGGCGGGCGGACCGGACCACCGGCGGCAGGACCGCCACACCCCCCGAGATCCTCTAGCGGATGGAGCAGTCATGACGGACACCTCGGACCTCTCGCCCCGGCTCCCGGACAGCTTCCGGTTGGTGGGGCTCGTCGAGCCGACCGTGGAGGAGGACGAGGCCGACAGGGCCTTCAGCACGGTCGACGAGACGACGGTACGGATCCTGCGGCGTGAGACGCGGATCGGACTCGCCCGGGGTGAGGTCACACCGGTGGACGCCGGCGAGGCCGGGATCCAGGGGTACGACATCCCTCTGATCCTGGTGGTCCAGACGCATCCCGAGTCCACGGTCGTCTGGTCCCGTCTGGTCCTCGATCTCTCCCCGACTCCCGGGGCCACTGTCGCGGCCATGTCGCCCACCCTGGTGGAGGGGGACACCCCGCAGGAGATCGAGACCACGCTGGGGGCCAGTCTCACGTTCAGCGTGGCGGGGACGCCGCTCGGTGTGGAGGCGGGTCCCGAGGTCCTGAGGCGTCGGACCGTCTACTGCCCGCGCATCACGTCGTCCGGCGTCGGATTCTCCACGGCCTACTGGGACTTCAGGGCGTCCGACCGGGAGTTCCTGCATGTCAACGAGGAACTGCGGCTCCTCGTCCGGGCCCCGGCGGATCGCCCCGTCGACGCGGTCGTGACCCTGCGCACCCGCGTCCGGCCCAGGGGATTCGGCCGCTTCCTGCGCCTGTCGGGCAAGCTCGCGGGTCTCGACGGCAGCTGTCGCCTCGTGTGAGGGGGCGGCTGGTCCGATCGGCGGCTCCCGGGCCGGGCGGCTTCGCCGTCACTCCTCCCGTGTCATCTCCACGAGCTTGACCACGGTGTTCCAGTTGCGGGCGGTGACCACCAGGCCCTTGACGACGGACGGCCTGTTGACGGCATCGGCGAGTGTGGATCTGCCCAGGCCTTCGGGGACGTAGAGGTAGAGGACCCGGTCGCCGAGGGCGAACGCCTGGGGGTGGTGGGCCTGCTGGTCGATGGCGGCGAAGCGCTCCGGGTCGGCGGGGCCGGAGAAGTAGAAGGCGTGCAGCTGCTTGCCCTCGAGGTCGGCGGCGGGGAAGGGGCAGGCGTCGGCGACGGCCGCGAGGTAGTCGCCGTCGCGGACGAGGCAGTCGACGCGGAAGCCGAACCGGTGCTCGATCGCGTCCTCGACCTGAGTGGTGAGTCCGTCCTCGCCTGCGGGCGAGTCGGTGGTGAAGACGGCGTTCCCGCTCTGGAGGTAGGTGCGGACGTTCCGGTGGCCGAGGCCTTCGAGGACGGACCGGAGCTCCGGCATCGGTACCTTGCGGTGTCCGCTCACGTTGATGCCGCGGAGCAGGGCCGCGTATGTCTTCGCCATGCGTTCACCTTAGGTCGGCCACCGTGCCTCGTGGGGGGCGGCACGGTGGCCGGTTCGAACACTCGCCGATGGAGGCGATCGGGGAGAAGACCCGTCACCCATCTGTGACTTATTCAACAAGGTTTCGTAATGACGAATCCATCATTTGCGCTGATAGCGGGCAAGGACGCGGTTGCCGTCCTCGACCAGCCGTTCGCGGAGTTCGGCCTCGTCGATGGCCCCGCTGTAGTACTCCTGGAAGGCCGGGGTCGCCACCTTGTCCTTCCACTCCGGATAGCCCCGTACCGACTGCGCGGGCGCGGGTCGCAGGTGCCCGGCCACCGCGGCCCCGGTGGCCCAGCCGTTCTCGGCGGTGTGCAGGGAGGGGTCGGCGAGCGCGGCCGTGCCGGTGGGCAGCATCCAGTCGCCGCGCGCGAGCCGCACCATGTTCGCCGGCCGCAGGAAGAAGTCGAGGAACTCCACCGCTTCCTTCTTGTACGGGCTGTCCTCGGCGATCGACAGGGTCTGCGGGGAGACGCCCTGGGTGAGCCCGGCGCTCCCGGCGGGGGCGGGCAGCACCGTCCATTCGAAGCCCTCGGGGGCCTGCTGGGCGATCTGCTGCCGGTAGGCGAAGCCCAGCGGGACCATGGCGTACTTGCCGGCGAAGAAGCCGGGGAGGGTGTCGGAGCCGCCGCTGCCGAGCGTGGTGCGCGGGGCGGTGCGGTCGGTGACGACCTGGTCGTGGAGGGTGCCGGGGACGACGGCGTCGGCCTCGGTGAAGCGGACGGTGACCCGTCCGTCGGGCTCCCGGTGGAAGAGCCGGCCGCCCGCGGAGAGCCCGAGGTTGAGGCTGACGGAGACGGGCTCCTTGAGCGGCCAGGCGACGGCGTACCGGCCGGGGCCCATCTTCCGGGTGAGGTCCTGGGCGATCTGCCGGAACTCGGTCCAGGTCCACGGCTTCTCGGGGGTGGGGACGCGGACGCCTGAGGATTCGAGGATCTTCCGGTTGGCGATGATCACGCGCGGTTCCTGGAGGAACGGCACGCCGTAGATCCCCTCGCCGAAGGTGGTGGTCTCCCAGCTGCGGGCGGGGATGTCGGCGCGGAGCCGTTCGGGCAGCAGGGGGCGCAGGTCGGCGAGGTGGCCACCGTAGGCGAAGTCGGCCAGGTCGTCGGAGGCGTCGTGGATGATGTCGGGTGCCTCGCCGCCCTCGAAGGAGGTGAGGAGCTGGTCGTGGACGGAGTCCCAGCTGCCCTGGACGTAGTCGATCTGGACGTCGGGGTGGGCGGCGTTCCACTCCTTCACCAGCTGCTTGTTGGCGTCGACGGACTCCTTCTGCCAGGCGAGGGACTGGAAGCGGAGCCGTACGACTCCGTGGTCGGAGCCCTCGTCCCCCGCCGTGCAGCCGGTGAGGAGCAGGGCGAGCGCGGCGGCGGCGGTCAGGATCCGTCTCATGACTTCACCGCCCCTGCCAGCATCCCGCCGGTGATCCGTCGTTGGAGGACGGCGAAGACGACGAGGGACGGCAGTGTCGCGAGGAAGGCCGCTGCGGCCAGCGGGCCGAGGTCGGCGACGCCCTCGGCGCCGAGGAAGTGGGTGAGGACGACCGGCAGGGTCTGCTTCTCCGGGGTCTTGAGCAGGACGAGCGCGAAGAAGAACTCGTTCCACGCGGTGACGAAGGCGAAGAGGGCGGTGGCGACGATGCCGGGGGCGAGCAGCGGGGCGGTGACGGAGACGAGGGTACGGAGCCGCCCGGCGCCGTCGACTGCGGCGGCCTCCTCCAGTTCGGCGGGGACGGCCCTGACGTATCCCATCAGCATCCAGAGGGCGAAGGGCAGCGACCAGACCACGTAGACGAGGACGAGGCCGAAGACGCTGTTGACGAGGTGCAGGTTCTTGAGGATCAGGAAGAGCGGGATGATCACCAGGACGAACGGGAAGGCCTGGCTGATCACCACCCAGCCGGTGGCGGCGGAGGCGAGCCTGCCCTTGTGGCGGGCCGTCACATAGGCGAGCGGGGTCGCGACGGCCACCGCGATCACGGCGGCCGAGACCGCGGCGAGCAGGCTGTTCGCGGCGGCCCTGAGCAGCGGCTGCTCGTCGAACGCCTGCCGGAAGTTGCCGAGCGTGGGCTCCTCGGGGATCCAGGTGGGGTGGAGCGAGGCCAGCTCGGGGGCGGGCTTGAAGGCAGTGGAGACCAGCCAGAGGAAGGGGAAGGCGAGGAAGACCAGGTACGCGAGGAGGGCGAGGTACTGGCCGATCCGCGCGGGTCTGCTCGTCCGGAGGGCGCTCACCGGTCCTGGTCCCCTTTCAGCCGGCGTACGAGGGAGAGGGCGATGAGCACCGAGACGGCGGCGATCATCACGCAGCCCATGGCGGCGGCGTAGCCGAACTGTCCGTAGCGGAAGGCCTCTTCGTAGGCGAAGAGCATGGGGAGCCGGGTGCGGCCGCCGGGTCCGCCGTTGGTCAGGACGTAGACCAGGGCGAAGGAGTTGAAGTTCCAGATGAGGTTGAGGGCGGTGATGGCGAGGGCGACGGGTCTGAGCGCGGGCCAGGTGACGGCGCGGAAGCGGCGCCAGGCTCCGGCGCCGTCGAGGGCGGCGGCCTCGTGGAGTTCCTTCGGGGTGTTCTGGAGTCCGGCGAGGAGGGCGACGGTGGTCTGCGGCATGCCCGCCCAGACGCCGACGACGATGACGGCGGGCAGGGCGGTGGCGAGTCCGGAGAGCCAGTCGTGGCCCTGGCCGAGGCCGAGGCCGCGCAGGGTCTCGTTGAGGATGCCGGCGTCGGGGTTGTAGACGAGCCGCCACATGATGCCGACGACGACCTCGGGCATCGCCCAGGGGACGATGGCGAGGGCCCGTGCCAGCCACCGGAAGCGGAGGTTCTGGTTGAGGAGGAGGGCGAGGCCGAGGGCGAGCAGGAACTGCGGGACGGTGACGCCGACCGCCCAGATCACGCCGATGCGGAACGAGTCCCAGAAGAGGGTGTCGTGCAGCAGGTCCTGGAAGTTGAGGGTGCCGACCCACCGGGTGGCCTGGGTGCGGCCTGACTGGGCGTCGGTGAAGGCGAGCGCGATGCCGTAGAGCAGCGGGCCGACGCTGAGGACAAGGATGGGAAGGAGCGCCGGGAGGACCAGGAACCAGGCGCCGAAGTCGGGGCCGCGCGGGCGTGTCCCGTGGGCGGCGCGCGGTGTGCGCGTCCCGCCCGGCCGCTTCGTCGCGGTCTCCGAGCTCACCGATCGGACCCCCCGTCCGCCTGCCTTCGCCGCCGTGGGAACCCCGCCATGGTCCTGACGGACCGTGGGCCCGTCAAGGCGACCTGCGTGATGAGCTGCGTGGATGCGAGACTTTGGCGCAATCGCACAGGTGAGGGAGAGGTCGATGGACGAGGCGCGGGCGCGGGAGATCCTGGCGGCGGCGGGGCTGCCGGTGGCGGAGGCGCGGCTCCTCGCCCTCGGTGAGAACGCGGTCTTCGCCGTGGGCGCTCTCGCCGTGAAGGTGGGTCGGGACGCGGAGGTGTTCGAGCGGGCCGAGCGGGAGGTGGCGCTCGCCGGCTGGCTCGCCGGGGCGGGGATCCCGGCGGCGCGGGCCGCCGAGGAGAAGCCGCTCCTGGTCGACGGGCACCCGGTGACGCTCTGGCACCGGCTGCCCGAGGCGGTGCGGCCCGCGGAGCCCCGTGATCTGGCGCCGCTGCTGCGCGCCGTCCACGCCCTGCCGGAGCCGGTGGGCTTCACGCTGCCGCGCCGCGATCTGCTCGGCGGGGTGGAGCGGTGGCTGCGTCTTGCGGGGGACGCGATCGACCCGGCGGACGCGGCCTTCCTGCGCGAGCGGCGCGACGCCTTCGCGCCGGCGGCCGCGGCCCTGACCCCGCGTCTGACGCCGGGTCCGATCCATGGTGACGCCCTCCCCCGGAACGTGCTCGTCGGCCCCGAGGGCCCGATCCTGATGGACCTGGAGACCTTCTCCTCCGACCTGCGCGAGCACGACCTCGTGGTACTCGCTCTCTCCCGGGACCGGTACGGCCTCGATCCGGCGGCGTACGAGGCGTTCACGGAGGCGTACGGCTGGGACGTCCGGGAGTGGGAGGGCTGCGCGGTGCTGCGGGGGGCCCGGGAGACGGCGAGCTGCGCGTGGGTGGCACAACACGCCCCGACGAACCCTGCGGCCCGTGCCGAGTTCGAGCGGCGGGTGGCCTCGCTGCGGGACGGCGACCCGGAGGTGCGCTGGTACCCGTTCTGACGTCGAGGCGCCAGGGCGTGTCCGGCCCTGATCCGCCGGGCACGCCCTAGTACGAGACCGCCGTGACCGCCTCGCGCAGGGGCCATGTGGGGTCGACGACCGCCTCCGTGTCGCCCTTGCGGCGCAGGAAGTCCTGGAAGTTCTCGGCCCAGAGGCGGTACCAGCCGATCTGCCGCTCATGCAGTTCGGTCGGGCTCAGCGCGGCGACCTCGGGGTGCCGCTCGGCTATCGCGACGGCGACCCGGACGGCGGCGAGCGCGTCGGCGGCGGCCTGGTGGGCGGCTTCGAGCACCACGCCGTACTCCCCGCAGACGGCTTCCAGGGTCCGCTTGCCGCGCCGGTAGCGGTCGACGGCCCGGTCGATGGTGTACGGGTCGATGACGGGCCCGATGCCGGCGCCGCCGCGGCGCTCGCTCAGTGAGGGCAGCCCGTGGCGGCGCAGCTCCGCGGAGAGGAGCGTCAGGTCGAAGGAGGCGTTGTACGCGACGATCGGCACGCCCTGGTTCCAGTACCCGGTCAGGGTCTCCGCGATCTCGTGGGCGACCTCGCGCACCGGACGGCCCTCGGCCGCGGCCCGCTCGCTGCTGATGCCGTGGATCGCGGAGGCCTGTTCGGGGATGCGGATGCCGGGGTCGGCGAGCCAGTCGCGCTGCCGGCTGACCCGTCCGCCGTAGTAGCCGACGATCGAGGCCGTGACGATACGGGCCTCCAGCGGATCGGTGCCGGTCGTCTCCAGGTCGAAGCCGACCATCGGTTCCCCATGCCAAGCCATCGGGTCCTCCTTTTGTGATCTCCCCCGTGGTGCTGACCACCCTCGCACGCACCACTGACATCGCCCCCGGGTCCCCCTGCGGGGCGTCAGGAGACGGGCCGTGAGTCGAGCCAGACCGACTCGAACTCCTCCCGGTATGTCTCGAAAAGTCCGTGATCGCCGTCACGGAATCCCTGGCCGTGGCGCACCACGTTCCGCCCGCCGCCGCGCAGGACGAGGACCGGCGCCTCCATGCCCCGGGCCCGGCGGAGGTAGGACTGCACGACGCCGACGCCGTCCGGGCCGTCGCCGTCCACCAGGTAGGCGGTGAAGCGGGGGGTCTCGTCGAAGACGTGGATCTGGAAGGCGCCCGGGTCGCGGAGCTTGGAGCGGACCCGGCGCATGTGCAGGATGTTCATCTCGACGGAGCGGCTCAGCTCGCCCTTCTTGAGGCCGAGTTCCCGCTCGCGCCGCTTGACCGCGCTGCTCGCGGGGTTGAGGAAGAGGAGCCGGGTCCGGCAGCCGGACTCGGCGAGCCGGACCATGCGGCGGCCGGAGAAGTTCTGCACGAGCAGATTGAGGCCTATGCCGGTCGCGTCGAGGCGGCGGGCCCCGCCGAAGAGGTCCTCGGCCGGCAGCTGCCGCTGGAGCCGCACCCGGTCGGGGTGGACGGAGACCACGTCCGCGTACCGGTCCCCGACGAGGTCCTCGACCGCGTCCACGGGCAGCCGGTCGGCGGACGGCACCCCGGCGCCGCTGCCGAGGATCTCCAGGATGCGGGCGGAGGCCCGCTCGGACTGGGCGAGCACGGTCAGCGAGAGGGCCCGGTTGCGGGAGACCACGTTGCGCGTGACCTCCAGCTCGTCGAGGGCGAGTTCGACCTCGCGCCGGTCGTCGAAGTAGGGCTCGAAGCAGGGCCAGTGCTGGACCATCAGCTCCCGAAGCTGCGGGAGCGTGAGGAAGCTCAGCACGTTGTCGTCGGCCGGGTCGAGGAGGTAGCCCTTGCGCCGCGACACCTCGCGCACGGCGACGGCCCGCTGCACCCACTCCTGGCCGGCCGGGCCCGCCGCGGCCACCACCCACTCCTCGCCGTGCACCGGCTCGTACACGGGCCGCAGGACGGCGGCGACCACGGCCCGGAGCCGCTGTTCGACGAGATTCAGCCAGATGTACGCCCGTCCGGCGCGCTGGGCGCGGGTGCGTACCTCGCTCCACGCCTCGGCGCCCCAGTCGAGCTCCGCCCCGATCTCCACCGGCCGGGCGACGGTGACCGTGCCGGGCGGCACTGCTCCCGGCGGCGCGACCGCGCCGGGCGGCGCCTCCGCGGGGTCGGCCGGGCCCCCCTCGTGACCCGCGTCACCTGGGGGCAGCTCAAGACCTCCCGAGCTCACCCGCGCACCGCCTTCTGCTCCTGGACGCCCGTGTCGACCGGTCCGACAACGATCAAGGAAGGGTACTCCGCGAGCGGGAGGCGGTGCAGCAGGATCGTCAGGCTGCTTGCTCAACTCCCCAGATCGGGCTGCCCGTTCTGGGAGGCGAGATCGGCCGGAGTGAGCGGATTCATAGCGGTTACGTCCCTGGGTGCGAGCTGGAAGCCCTGCCAGTGGACCGGCATCGGCTGCTGGTCCTCGTCCCGGGCGATGTGGTGGAACCCGATGTTGACCCACACGGACGGCTTGGTCAGCGTCTCGCCGTTGACCCACTTGTCGACACTGTCGCCCGCGCCCGGCGCGCAGTTGCCGATGTTGTTGCTCGCGAACTGCTCGCAGGCACGCGCCTGCGTGAAGTACACGTCGTGCTTGGTGAAGCCGCGCCCCGCGTGGGTGTCGGTGTGGCCGGGCGCGATCTCGTACGAGCGGGCGTGGCCGTCGGCGTTCTTGCCGGTGCCGCTGACCACCCGCCACCAGCGCATGTTCTTCGCGTCGCCGGCGAGTTCCTTGGTGACGACGGTCCGCTTGGTCTTCACGGTCGGTCCGCCGCCGCCCACGGGCGGGGTGACGGTGGAGTCGAACTGCTCGATCCGGTCCTTGGTGGAGCCGTCGAGACCGAAGTCGAGCTTCCAGAACACGTTGTGGGCGTGGCTGGTGGCGTAGGCGCGGGCGCCCTTGCCGATGGGCCAGCCGCGGCCGTCGGTGGCGTTGTAGTCGACGGGCGAGAGGCTGCCGGTGGCTCCGACGTTGGCGCCGATGGTGCCGTCGGCGGAGAACCGCCACTCGGAGATGTACTCGTACCAGCCGACCTTGTTGACGGTGTAGACGAGCAGGTCCTTGGCCTGGGCCTGCCAGACCCCGGAGCCGGTGTCGGCGGCCATGCGGTACGCGTGGCCACGCGCCCGCGTGGTGGTGCACAGGCCCTTGACCTGTCCGACCTCGGGCACCTTGACGGTGGTGATAGTGCCGCCGGGGCACTCGGCCGGCTTGAGGTTCTGCAGGCCCCAGCCGAAGCCCGCGCCGGTGAGGTCGTCGTACTCGGCGGCGCCGTCGTCGTAGGGCACGTGGATCTGGGCGAGCCGGGCGCTGGTGAGGACCTTGACGGGGGCGGCGGCGCCGGGCGGCTGGTAGGTGATCTTGTCGAGCGTGAGTCCGGCGTCGGTGTCGTAGCGCCAGCACATGCGCCAGGTCGCGCCGCCGTCGAGCTTCTGGGTGATGCGGTACGCGGTGGAGCAGTCGGCCGGGACCACCGGAGCAGGACGGGTCGGGGCCGGAGGGTTCGGGGCGGAGGGGGCGGCGGTGGCCCCGGCGACGGGGCCTGCGGCGGCCGTGGCGGTGCCGAGCAGGGCGGCCGCGGTCAGGACGGCGGCACGCCTGCGCGTGCGCGGGTTTCGCGAGGTGGACATGGGAACGTACTCCCTCGTACGGAATCGGGCGGGAGGACCGGTCGCGGCGGTGGTCAGCCGACGCGGGTGACGGTCCTCGCGGAGAGGTCGACGATCAGGTTCCGGGTGTCGATCCAGGCCCCGTTGAGGACCTTGGTGACGAGCCGGACGCACCGGTGCTCCCCGCAACGGGCGAGCTGCGCGGGGACGTTCGCCTCGCGGTAGGTGCGGTAGACGTCGCCGTTGAACCACAGCTGCGCGGTGGAGGTGAGCTCCTTGCCGGTGGCGTCCTTGTAGTCCTCCGCGACGCCCTTGCCGAGCGGGCTCGCGAGGATCAGTTCCAGGGCCTCGCGCAGCTCCTCGGGATGGGCGGAGGGCTGGACGCCGCGCTGCGCGGCGGAATGCTCGACCTTGCCGGTGTCGAGGTTGACGGTCCGGGTGATGAGCTCGTCCCGCGCGTAGTCGTAGAAGCGGACCTCGGCGCGGCGTGTCGCGTCCTGCGGCAGCGGTACCGCCGTTGCCGTCGGTGGCCTGGAGGACCACGTCGTCGGTGGTGCCGTAGACGACCGAGGCCTGGGTCTTGCCGCCCGGGGTGGTGATCGT
>NZ_JBEOVO010000035.1:0-65378 GCF_040295605.1 Streptomyces sp. NPDC002773 | reverse complement strand
CGTCCCACCGTTGCCCCCTGCATCGCGGTCGTACCCAGAGTAGCGACGGAGGCGTGCGGAACTGCTTCCTCAGCCGCTTTCGCAACAGGCCCTAGGCGTTCGACGTTGCGGGCCCGCGCCTGCGGCACGATGCGTACCGCCCGCACCACGGTGAACACCGCGAGCGCCGCGAGGATCAGACCGGCTATGAGCAGTCCCGGCACGTCCATGACTCACTCCCGGGGGTAGACGACGGCGGTGGCGCCGTCGATCTCCATGACATCGACGGTCGCCCCCGGAGGTATCACCAGCGTCTCGTCGTAGGCGCGGGCCGTCCACTCCTCGCCACCGATGCGGACCCTGCCGCCCAGGCCTGTCACTTCCGACACGACATGGGCGGGGCGGCCCACCAGCGCGTCCGTGCCGAAGCGCTCGGTCTGCGGCCCCCGCAGATGGCGCGCGGCGACGGGGCGCACGAACAACAGGCTGGTCGCGGCCAGAGCGGTGAACACCACGAGCTGCAAGGGTGTCGAGAGCCCCAGGGCGGCGGCTCCCGCCGTGACGGCCGCGGCGACGCCGAGGATCCCGAGCGCGGCGGTGAGGGTGAAGATCTCCGCCACCGCCAGCACCCCTGCGGCGATCAACCAGACCAGCCATGGATCCATGGCGCTCTCCCTGCGGATGCGACTCCGTGGAGGACTGAAAAAGTGCACCTTTTGTCGTTTCTACCCCTCCTTGCGGAGTGGCACGCTCGGGCAGTGGTTTCTCCTCTTCCTGTGTCAGTTCTGGCGGTGTTCGGGAGCGGGGGCGTCAGCGCGGTGCATCGCGTGCCGCCCGGTGGGGCGCGCGAGGGGGTGGCGGGGGTCGGTCGCGCGGGTGATCGCGGTCTCGACGGCGGTGATGCGGTCGGCGAGCAGGCCCAGGGCGGCGACCGCTCGGGCGAGGGGGTCGTCCCCGGAACCGCCGATCGCCAGGGTGCGTGTGTACGCGCCGGTCACCTCGGCCCACCGGGCGGCCTGTGCCGGGGTGAGGTTGCCGCGGAGCCCGGCGAGCTTGAGGAGGTTGGCCTCGGCTTCGGTGGTGAGGGTCTGGGCCTCGGCGGTGTAGTGGTCGTCGACGACGGCGGCGAGTTCGGTGTCGTTCATGGCGGGCGAGATGCGGGCCGCGATCTTGTTCATCGTGCGGTACGAGCCCTGGAGCCGGAACGGCGGTTCGGTCCGTGCCGCGTCGGCGGTGGCGGCCGAGGCGATGTACGCCTCGTTGACGGCGAGGACCGTTTCGCGGGCGGCGAGGAGGTGGCGGAGGACGGCGAGGACCCGGTCGAGTTCGGCGGGGACGTAGGGGTGGACGAGCCGGTCGCGTCGGGCCGTCGGGTCGCCGGCCGCCAGCCGGGTCAGGAGCTCCAGGTCGGAGCGCTCGCGGCCGGCGAGCGGGGCGAGGACGGGGTGGGAGGTGAGGGCGTTCTCGACGAAGCTGAAAGCGAAGGCACCCTCCTTGCCGGTCAGCACGTCGCCGAGGTTCCACACGTCGGCCCGGTTGGCGAGCATGTCGGGGACGCGGAAGGCCTGCCCTGACTCGGTGTAGGGGTTTCCCGCCATGCAGACGGCGAAGCGCTTGCCGCGCAGGTCGTGCCCGTTCAGGGTCCGGGTGGCGTCGCAGAGCGGGATGAACTTCTGCAGGAACTCCGGCGAGCAGTGCTGGATGTCGTCCACGTACAGCAGGACGTTGCTGCCCGCCGCCAGGGCGAAGGCGATCTTCTCCAGTTCCCGGCGGGCGGTGGCATCGGGGGCCTCGGCGGGGTCGAGGGAGACCGTCCGCTGCCCGACAGCAGGCCCGTCGACCTTGACGAGGAGCAGGCCGAGGCGTTCGGCGACGTACTCGATCAGTGTGGTCTTGCCGTAGCCGGGCGGGGAGAGGAGCAGCAGCAGGCCCTGGGAGTCGCTCCGCCTGGCGTCTCCGGCCGCGCCGAGCTGTTTGGCGAGGTTGTCGCCGATCAGGGGGAGGTAGACCTCGTCGACGAGCCGGTTGCGGACGAAGGACGACATGACCCGGGGCCGGTACTCGGCAAGGCGGAGGAGGTCGCGTTCGGTGGCGACAAGCCGAGCCCTGCGCTCCTGGTACGCACGGAAGGCGGGCACGTCGGTGGCGGCGAAATCCCGCGTCCTGGCCAGGAACTCGTCGAGGCGCAGCGCCAGCGCGCGTCCCTCCACGCGGGGGTGGCTGCCCAGCAGCCCGGTGACCGTCTCCGAGGTGGGGGTGGCGATCTCGTAGCGGTCGAGGTCCGGGCAGAGCTCGACCGCGACGGCCTCGGCGAGCACGCCTTCGTCGAACCGTTCCCCGGACGCCGACGTGTAGGAGGTGAGCCAGGCCTCGACGAGCTGGCGCCGCGCGCGCGGCTCCGTGAGGGAGGCGAGGGCGTCGTCGTAGGCGCTGGTGCCGACGGCGCGGCGGAACGTGTCGAGCAGGGTTCGCGCGGCGTCCGAGACGGCGAAGCCCGCCGGCGCGGTAGTGAGTTCCTCGACCAGGTACGCGGCGGCCACCAGGTCGCCGATCTCCTCGGCCAGCTCGTCCCGCAGGCCGTCGAGGGCGGACTCCGCGCCGAAGAGGTCACGGGCCTGGGTCAGGGCGTCCGCCCGGCGGGTCCACTGCTCGCGGGCGTCGGCGGTGGCGACGTGGGCCCAGAAGATCTGGGCGGCCGCGCGTGCCGGAGCCGGGTACCTGAGCAGCCCGATCCGTTCGTGCAGCCGGAGGACGGCCTCCAGGATCACCACCGCGTCGTGGTCGTGGACGCCGCGCTCGTACCCCTCGTCGTACGCGGTCTCGGCGGCCCGCCGCGCGAGCGCGGCCAGGTCCTCGCCCGCCAGGCTGCCGGGGCCGTGCTCGGCCAGGAGGCGTGCGGCCAGATATTCGGCCCGGTAGACCTCCGGCGACTCTGAGGGCAGGGTCCGGTCCCAGAAGGGACGGGTGTCGGCGAACTCCGGGTCGGTGACCGGCACGCGGTAGTCGGTTCCGGTCAGGGTGAGGGCGAGGGTGTCCCCGTGCGGTACGAGGGTGAGTTCGGGGGCCTGCCGGTTGACGGCGAAGCGGTGTCGGCCGAGCCGGATCGTGGCGCCGCCGTCGGCGAACAGCTCGGTACGGTCCCGCAGCGCCCGTCCGGCTTCCTGCCGGGCAGCGCCGAGGCGGCCCTCCAGTTCCTCCGCCCGTGTCTCGTCGCCGAGTTCCCTCAGCTCGGCGCCGGTGCGCCGGACCTTGGCGACCATGGGGTCGGAGGCGAAGTACGTGTTCACCTCGTCCAGGTCGGCCAGGGCCACGGCTCGCCGGGCGATCGCTTCCAGGACGCGCTCGGCCGATGCCGCGAGGTGCTCGGCGCGGCGGGCACGGGCGTCCTGGAGGGACTGCCTGCGCGCGGTGAAGGCGTCGTACATCTCGGCGCGTCTGTCGGCGATCTCGCCGAGGAAACCGTCGTGCTCGGCGAAGCGGGACTCCAGGTTCTCCAACTGGAGCAGCAGCCGGCCGAGCTGGTCGTCGCAGTGGTCCGGGGTGTCGGCGGCGGCCAGCGCGCCGGTGACGGCCTGGCCGAGCAGGGCGAACTCAGCGGCGAACTCCGCCCGGCCCTCCTGGTCGAGGAGTTCGGCGCGACGGGCGGCGAGGAGGGCCCGGACGCGGTTCAGCGCGCCCAGGACGTCGGCGATCCGTTCCAGGATCGAGGTGCGGACGGTGGCGTCGCCGATGTCGAGGCCGGCGATGATCTCGCTGAGGGTCCGCAGGCCGGCGGTGTGCGTGTCGATCCGGTCGGCGACCGGGCCCGTGCCCGCCACGGTGGTGACGGCGCCGGCCTCTGTCGCGAGCCGTTCCGCCTCGGTGTGGTGGGCGGTGAAGGCGTCCTCGCGCTGGAGGAAGGCGACGGCCCGCTGGGCGACCGTGGCGATGTCGGCCTCGACGTCCCCGGCGAGGGCGTCGATGGCGGCCGTGTCGGCGTACCGCATGTCCTTCAGGGTCACCAGGTGGCCCTGTGCCCGGCGGAGCTCGGTGATCCGGGAGATCCACTCCTCCGCCGTGGCGGGCGCCTCGCCCCGGACGCGCCGTACCAGTCGGCCGACCTGCTGGGCGGACTCGGCGAAAGCCTCTGCCGCCTGCCGGGTGAGTGTGGTCACGGTCTCGAACTCGTCGAGGACCTGCGCGGCGGTGGCCCGGAGTTCGGTCAGCGGGGTGCGCAGGTCGCCGGTCTCCGGGTCTCCCAGCCAGTGGTGGACGTCGCCCGCGCGCACACAGGCGGCGACGAGTGCCTCGTAGACCTCGCCGGCGGGGGTCAGCTCGGTGGCCTGACGTGCGATCGACAGGCAGTCGGCGATCCCGCGGACGAGATCCGCGTTGCCGATGCGGGCGAGCGGGCCGTCCACCGAACGGGTCACGTGCGTGTCGGAGAGGTACGGGGTCCGCCAGATCTGGACCGGGTGAACCCGGCCGGGCTCGCCGGACCCGTCCCTCAGGACGACCATCGTCCCGTCGTCGAGCAGCGCGTATCCGCGGCAGGAGACGGGATGGGTGATCTCCTTGCGGATCAGGTTGTACGGGAGGAGAAGGCCGCGGCGCTCCGGCCGCGTGTGGAAGGCGAAGAGGATGTCCTCTCCGTTGGGCGAACGGATCAGCCGGTCGAAGACAAGACCCGAGGTATCGGTGTCGAAGGTCTTCACCGCACCGGAGGCCAGGCAGTAGCCACCGGGGAACACGACCCCCTCGTCCCCGGGCAGCCGCAGACACGCCTGACCGATGCCGTCGAGCCTGACCACGCTCCCGGTCAGAGCGTTGAAGACGAGGTGGCGGACGGCCTCCTCCTTGTACGGGCGGACGCGCACCAGGATCAGGGCGCCCACGACCGCGTACGCGACCTCGGCGTCCGCCAGCGCCTGGAGCGGCTCGACGACCGGCTCGGCGTACACACCCTCGGCCGTCTCGGCGTCGTTCTCCGTCTTGACCGTCAGCGTCCCGCCGACCGTGGTGACGAAGAGACGGCCGTCGAGCGAGATGTGCGGGTGCCGCCCTTGTACGTGGTCGTCGCGGGTCGTCTCCACCCAGTCCACGTCGTGCGAGGGAGGGACGACATGGTCGCGTTCTCCCTGGGCGTCCAGGAAGCGTGTCTCGCCGGACGGCTCGATCGACCAGCGCAGGACGCGGAGGTCGTCGGCCTTCTCCCCGGTCCGGAAGACGGCGAGGAGCCGGCCCTCCACGCGCCTCAGCCGCAGCAGGCGCGCGCCTCGGAAGTACCGGTGCAGCGCCGAGAACTCCCGTACGAAGCCGGGGTCGTCGAGGAGTCCGGGCACCGCGTCCTCGGACAGCGGCTTCAGGTCGCGGTCGTGCAGGGTGAAGACGTCGGCGACCGACGGCTCGGCGCTCCCCGCGGAGGCCGGGTGGCAGCCGAACAGGAGGACGTCGTCCCCGACGGCGGCGACGTCCAGCAGTACGCCGGCGCGCTCGGTGCGGATGCGTGCGGTGCCGGTGAGATCGAGCCCGCCGGCACCGAAGGCGGCGGTACGGGAGGTGTTGAGCGCGTCGGCGCGCCTGGCCAGTTCCGTCGCCTGCGCCGAGAGACGGTCGCGCAGCACCGCGTACGTGTCCTGGTCGATTCCGGTGCTCATGTCGATCCGCTCCTTGTCCCGTGATGGATGCGGGCCCGGCGCCGACAACCCCCGTATGCCGGCACCGGACCCGCTATGACCGCTCCCCCCGGGGCGGTCAGCTCGTGGCCGCGCCGTTCAGCGCGGCAGGGTCGGCCGAAGTCGCGGCGGCCGGTCCGGGGGCGTGCGCGTCGAGCACACCGGACTTCATGACCTTCGCGAGCAGCGCCGAGACGCTGAGGTTCTGAACATCACCCGTGGACAGCGAGCCGAGCACCTTGGTCAGGTCCTCGGTGAAGGAACCCTCGCCGTTCAGCCACGGGCCGGCCAGCGCCTGCGCGGTCCGGGAGTGGTCCATGAAGCCGTCGACGGACTTCCCGAGCGCGATCGACTGCACCAGGCGGTCGAAGAAGGCGGACTCCCCGCCGACGATGTTGATGTCGGCGCTCTCCAGGCCTGTGGCGAGGACGGTGGCCTGCGCCTCGGCGACCTGCCGCTGCACGTCGAGGCCGGCGAGCCGGATCTCCTTCTCCGCCTCCAGGCGCAGCCGGTACTCCTCATGGGTGCGGGAGGCCTCGTCGAGCGCGGCCATCGCCGCCGCCTTCTCCGTCAGACCGGCTGCCTCGGCCTTCAGCTTCTCGCCGATCGCGGTCGCCTCGGCCAGCGCCTTCTCTCGTGTACCGACCGCCTCGGCACGCAGTCGTGCCTCCGTGGCCTCCGCCTCGGCACGGCCGGTCTTCTCGATCGCGTCGGCCTCCTTCTCCCGTACCTGCGCGGCAGCGAGTCCCTCGGCGGCGGCCTCGGCCTGTACGCCCTCGGCGAGGCGGATCTTGGCACGGGCGTCCATGTCGGCGGCCTTGTTGCGGGCCTCGGCCAGGGTGAGTTCCTCGGCGGCCCGGTGCACCGCCGCCTGCTCGGCCGCCTCGGCCGCCTTGATGTCCTTGACCAGCTTCTCCTGCGCCTCCGCCTCGGCCGCGATGACGACGGCCTGCCGGGTCCGCTCGGCTTCCTCGACCGTACGCAGCCGCTTGATGGACTCCTCCTGCTCGGCGACCGTACGGTCCACCGCCACCCGCTCCCGGATCACCTCGGCGATGTCCCTGCGCTCCGACTCGACCTCCTTCTGGGCGGAGATGCGGGTCAGTTCGGTCTCCCGGTCGCGGGCGATGACCTCCAGGAGGCGGTCCTTCTCGATCCGCTCGTTCTCCACGGCGATGACCCGCTCGCGGTTCTTCTGCGCCACCGCCACCTCGCGGGCCTGGTTCTCCCGCTGGATCCCGAGCTGCTCCTCCGTCTTCAGGAAGGCGCTCTGCGCCCGCAGCCGCTCCTCCTCCACCACCCGCGCCGTCTCGGCCTCCTCACGGGCCCGTACGGTGTCGATCTCGCGCTTCTGCTTGATCTCCGCGTCGGCCTGGCGCCGCTCCAGCTCCAGGATCGCCTCACGGGCGTCGACGTTCTGCCGGGTGATCTCCTTCTGCTCGTGCTGGCGGAACTCGTTGGTGCGGACGTTCTCGACAGCTGTCAGTTCGGTGATCTTCCGGATGCCCTGGGCGTCCAGGATGTTGCCGGGGTCGAGCTGGGTGAGCGGGGTCTGCTCCAGGTAGTCGATGGCCGCGTCCTCCAGGCTGTAGCCGTTGAGGTCGATGCCGATGATCTCGATGATCCGGAACCGCAGCTCCTCACGCTTGGTGTACAGGTCGGTGAAGTCGAGCTGCTTGCCGACCGTCTTGAGCGCCTCGGAGAACTTGGCGTTGAACAGCTCCTGCAATGTCTCTTTGTCGCTGGCCCGGGCGGTCCCGATGGCCTGGGCGACCTTGATGACGTCCTCGACCGTCTTGTTGACCCGGACGAAGAACGAGATCCGGATGTCGGCGCGGATGTTGTCCCGGCAGATCAGACCGTCGCGGCCCGTCCGGGAGATCTCGATGGTCTTCACCGAGATGTCCATGATCTCGGCCTTGTGCAGCACGGGCAGGACGACCTGCCCGGTGAAGGTGACGTCGACCTTCCGCATCTTGGAGACGATCAGCGCCTTACCCTGCTCCACCTTGCGGAACAGCCGACTGACCACGAAGAGCAGCGTGAGAACGATGAGCAGGACAACGGCGACGAGCACGCCGATGCCCGTGGTGATGGCATCCATGAGAGAACCCCGTGTCGATGGAGGAAGCGGGAGCCGCACGTTCGGGCGGCGTTGGGGAAGGGCGAGCGGGGGCCGTCGACCTGGCGGCAGCACCGGACGGCGCGCACTCCCGGAACGACGGCTACCTGCGTCGCCGCGTGCGCGCAGCGGCGCGGTGGTGCCCGAAGGCGGCGGCTCGGTCCCGTTCGGGCGGCCCCGCCAGACCGGTGACGTCCTGCCGGAACGGCCCGGGTTCGTCGGGGAACAACTTCGCAAGCGGCGCCACGAGGCGCCGTGTGGCCCACCACGAGGCGATGGGAGGAAGCACCAGCAGGGCGAGCGAGAGCAGAGCGGACAACGGGCGGGGCACATCGGAAAGGCCGAGGAGTACGGATCCGCTGACGCTCAGGACCCAGCCGGCCACGACGAACACGGAGGCCGCCACCGAGACGGGCAGCCGGCCGAGACGCAGCCCCACCGCGTCCACGTCGCCGTCGAAGCTCCTCCGTTCCACCGCTCCGAGCAGCACCAGCAGCCAGAACACCGCCACGGCGACCAGGGCCGCACTGAAGGACAACGAGGGGAACCCGAAGGCGGCGCTCAGGAACTCTTCCACGGCCCTCTCCCCCCTGACATCACGGTTTCCGTCTCCCGGCATCAGGACCACGCCCGTGCCTTCCCGTGGAGCCATCCTGCTGGAGGATCGCGGCTTTGGCATTGCCGTAACCAGGCAGTCTTTGACGCCTTCTTGATGCCGGTTGCGAACCCCGCAGGACGGCGTGCCAGTCTTGGCCCGCGCGTCAGGAACTCGTCGCAGACGCGTCAGGAAGCGGGGAGGGACCGTGGCGGAGAGGGAACCGGTCGAGGGGTACCTGGAGGGGTACGCCGAGATTCTGACGGGTGTGTGCGAGACCCGCCGCAGGCTCACCCCGGAGGAGCGCGCTGCCCTCCGCGCTCTCGGAGTGCGGGCCGCTGAAGCCGGCATCGGGCTGCGGGACCTCGTCCGAGCCCACCTCTCCGCCGCACAGCGGGTACGCCCCGGGCTGCCGAGGGCAGCCGCCGACCACCTCCTGTCCGCCGTGGAGCAGGCCGTCGACGCCTTCGCCGAGGGACACGAGCGGGCGCAGCACCTGGCGATGCGTCAGGAAGAAGCCGCGCGGCGGGAGTTCATCGACGACCTCCTGTACGGCCGGAGCGACCTCGGCAGGCTGGCCGAGCGCGCCGAACGATTCGGGCTGCTCCTGTCCCACGCCCACGCCGTGGCCGTCGCACAGGGACGGGAACCGTACGGTGACGGCTACGAGGTCACCCGTACCGTCGAGTCCTCGCTCACCGCCCGCTTCGGCAACCGCCGCATCCTGCTCACCACCAAGGACGGGCGGCTGATCTGCGTCGCCCCGGCGGACGAACCCGACGTGCTCGCCCACTTCGCCAAACAGGCGTACGCCGCCACGGACGGCGGCCAGGTGGCGATCGGGCGCGCGCACCCGGGCGCGGGCGGCGTCGTCCACTCCTACGAGGAAGCCCTCAACGCCCTGGACCTCGCCGCTCGCATGAACATCGACGAGCCGGTCCTGCACGCCGCCGACCTCCTCGTCTACCCGGTCCTCACCCGCGACCGGCAGGCCATGGCCGACCTGGTCCGCACCGTCCTCGGCCCGTTGCAACAGGCACGAGGAGGCGCGAAGCCCCTCCTGAACACCCTCACGGAGTACTTCGACACCGGCTGCGTCACCGCCCGGGCGGCCCGCCGCCTCAACCTCAGCGTGCGGGCCATGACGTACCGCCTCGACCGCATCCACCGCCTGACCGGCGCCGACCCCGGCGATCCCGTCCAGCGCTACACGCTCCAGACCGCCGTCGTCGGCGCCAGACTCCTGGACTGGCCCGACCAGCCCCTGTGATCACGGGGCTGGCGCCGCCGGGGCAGTGTCAGGGGGCGAGGGTGGTGGGGGTGGGGAGGTGGGGCAGGGCTCATGACCGTACGACGGGACCGGTGAAGTACTGCGCGTCCTTCGGGCGGGCGGGGTCGTGTGGGGCCGGGTGGGGGGACTGGGTGAGGTGGGGGATGTACTTCGAGCAGTGGATGTACGCCTCCTCGACGCTCAGGTGCACCCACAGCTCGGGGCCGCGCCCCGGGGCGGCGTCGGAGGGCAGTTCGGGGTGGAGCGAGCGCAGGGTCGTGTCGGTGTACAGGCGGGCCACGCCGTTCACGTGCAGGCCGATGCGGTCGTGGGTGAAGTCCACGAAGAGCATGCCGAGATGAGGGTTCTCGCTCATGTTGCCGGCGCTGGCGAGTACGCCGTTCCCCCGGAACTCCGGGTAGGCCAGGGTGTGTTCGTCGATGACGTGGACGAATCCCGGCGGGCCCGCACGGAAGCTGGCATCGCACTCGCCCCGTGAGTCCGAGGTCGCGAGGAAGACCATGGACTGGCGGCCGATGAACTCCCGCATGTGAGGCGTGAGGCAGGGCCGCACCTGCTGGTCGTAGAACCGGTGGGCGCGGTCGGCGGTGCCCAGCTGCTGCTGCAGAAGGTGCTCGCCTGCTGAACCGAAGGGCGTCGGGTGCGAAGACACGGGGTTTTCTCCTGGCAGGGAGGGAGGGAGGGAGGGGGAGGGTGGGAGGGCAGGCGGGGCTCAGGTGGCGGCCAGGGCCGAGGTGTCGAACGGGTCGTGGTGGATGCGCTCCGGCGACGTGCCGGTGAGCGTGAGCGTCTGCGTGGCGGACGTGACCATCGGGGTCGGACCGCTGAGGAAGACGTCGTGCTGGTACCACGGCCCGTACTCGGCGAGCACCTGCGGCAGGGACCCCCGGATCCCGGGGATGTACTCGTCGGAGACCGCGCCCCTGACCGTCAGCCAGTGATGCCGCTGGGCCATGCGCAGCATGTCGTCCACCCCGTACAGCTCGGCGCCGGTGCGGGCGCCGATGAAGAGGTTCACCTGGTGCCGGCCGCCGCGCCGGGCGACCTCCTCGATGAGCGCGCGGATGGGGGCGAGACCGGTGCCGCCCGCCACCAGGAGCAGGTCGTTGTGGACGGCCACGTCGAGCACCATGTCGCCCATGGGCGCGCCCAGCCGGACCACGTCGCCCGGGGCCGCGTGGTGCACCAGGGCGTTGCTGACCGTGCCACCGGGCACGGCCCGTACGTGGAAGGTGAGGGTGCCGTCCTCGCGGGGCGCGTTGGCGGGGGAGTAGGAGCGCCACTGCTTCGGGTACCAGGGGGTCTCGACACTGACGTACTGGCCGGCTGCATGCTCGTAGGGCATGTGGGGTCGCACGGTGACCGCGGCGATGCCGGGCCCGCAGGGGACGCGGTGCACGATCGTGGCGGGCCAGACGGCGGGGCGCGACTGCGCGTCCTGCTCGGCCGCGCCGATCATGACGTCGGCGACCACTCCGTACGCCTTGGTCCACGCGGCGGCCATCTCCTGGGTCCAGGCGGATCCGGCGTAGCGGGCGAGGGAGGCGAGGAGGCATTCGCCGACGGCGGGGAAGTGGTCGCGCAGCGCGCCGAACTTGCGGTGGTCACGACCGAGGTGTCCGCAGAAGCGGACCAGGTTCTCGGGGTCGTCGACCAGGTCGACGATCCGCAGCAGCGCGCGCAGCAGGCGTCCGCGCTGGGCGTCCATCCCCGGCGGGAACAACGGCCGCACCTGGGGGTAGCGGGCGAAGAGGATCGCGTAGAAGTAGACCGTCATGTCCGCGACCACCGGCTCGACCACCGTCGCGGAGGCACGGACGAGCTCGATCTCGTACGCCGAGAGGGGCGGCTCCGCGGCCTCCGGCTCAAGGGGGTGGTACTCGGCGGGTCCGGGGTCCAGGTCCTCCGGGGAGGCGGGAACGGGCGTGCTGCCTGAGCGTCTGATCCGGAGCCTCAAGGGACCAGAGCTCCGTCTCCCGGTATTCGGGACGGCCGGAGCCGGGCGGGCCGCAGGGTGGCCGCGCCGGCGGATCGGCGGCCCCGACGGGCACGACGGGAGGGGACTTCACTGGCAGGCATGGGTCCTCTAGACGGGACGGGAGCATCGAAGCGGACTAAACAGCTCCGGACGCTACCCGATCACGGAGGTGACTCAGAAGTAGCCTGGGGATATGGGGAAGGGACGACCTGTTCCACCCCGAACGGGCACATCTTGTGGACTTGCCCCCCTTCCGGCGCCGTCCGCGCATCGGACGGCGCGTATGAGAAATTCACGACAGATACGTGAATGCTTGGCTACCGTGCCTCCGCCTCCGGGCCGGATACTCGATGCGAACGTGGTGTCAAGTCGAGGAAAACTCGTGCGGAGTATGGGCGAACCCGGGACCGTGCACCTGTGGTCCCTGCGAGAAGACGTCGCCATCGAGCGGGAGGACGACGGTGGCCTGCTGCTCGTCGGACCCTGGGGCGACGAGCGCATCGGTGACGCGCATCCGGTGCTGCGCGAGGCCCTCTACCGGATGGAGCTCGGGCCCGTCCTGCTGAGCAACATCGAGTCCGCGCCCGGCAGCCCGCCGCTCGGCGCCGGCCTGTACCTGGTCCTCCTCCCCGCTCTGCGGCGGCTGTCCCATCTGACCGTGCGCACGCTGGGACTCGCGGACCTGCGCGGCCCGCTCCTCTCGGTGCTCCCGCTCACCAGGCCCGCGGTGTTCGTGCTGCCCCGGCTGGGGGAGACGGAACCGGTCCGGCTGCACCGGGGCGCGACCCTGCTCCTGGAGGCCAAGGGCTTCCGCCTGGAGCGGGGCGGCGCGCGGCACCGGGTGCTGCTGCACCGGCCCGAGCCGATGTGGGTGGTCGCCATGCTGGCCGTCGCCGTCACGCCCGAGGCGGTGGCGCGCGCCCTGCCCCTGCCGCGGACGGTGACGAGGGAGATCCTGGAGTACCTGGCGGCGGCGGGCATGCTCGTACGGGGGAGTGGGAGTGGCGGGCGCGACGCCCCCTAGGCCGTCAGAGCAGCCAGTCCGCGTCCTGTGCGATCTTGATGGCGTCCACGCGGTTGCGCGCGTTCAGCTTGGTCACCACGGACGTCAGGTAGTTGCGGACCGTGCCGAGCGAGAGTCCGAGTCCGCCCGCGATCTCGATGGGCTCGAGGCCCTCGGCGGCGAGCCGCAGCACCTCCGTCTCCCGTGCGGTCAGCGGGCTCTGCGAACTGCTCCACGCGGAGAGCGCCAGCTGGGAGTTGATCACCCGGCGGCCGGCGGCCACGCTCCGTACCGCCTCGGCCAGTTCGTGCGGCGGGGCGTCCTTGAGCAGGAAGCCGGCGACCTGGGCGGCGAGGGCGCGGCGGAGTGCCCCGGGGCGGCCCAGACTGGTGAGGATGAGGGTCCGGCACTCCGGGAGCTGCTCGCGCAGAGCGGCGGCGGCCGTGAGTCCGTCGGTGCCCGGCAAGTCGATGTCGATGATGGCGACGTCCGGGCGGTGCTCGAGGGCGCAGGGCACGATCTGGTCGCCGCGTTCGAGTTCGCAGACCACCTCCAGGTCGTCCTCCAGGTCCAGCAGGGCCACGAGTGCTCCGCGCACCATGTTCATGTCCTCGGCCAGCAGGATGCGGATCGGCATGATGAATGTCCTTTCCGGCCGGGTCTCGGCCGTCGGCGGCTCGCGGGACAGGGTGGGGGGTGCGTCAGATGGCCGGGTCGCTGCGGGGGCACGGGCCTTCGTCGGGGGCGGCGAGGCGCGGGCGGAAGCGGGCCGGCGCCTCGGCCGTCAGGCTGAAGGTTCCCGCGCCGCGGGTGACCGTGAGCTTGCCGGAGACCGTACGGAGCCGTGCCCTGAGGTTGCCGAGGCCGCTGCCGCTGTCCGGTGAAGCGTCCCGGTAGTCGGGATCCACACCGTCGTTCACCACGGTGAGCCGGACCCAGCCGTCCTCCTCGACGGCCTCGAGGGTGCAGGTGCCGACGCGGGAGTGGCGCAGCAGATTCGTTACTGCTTCGCGGAGCACGGCGGCGAGCACGGAGTCCACCTGCTGGTCGAGGCCGCTCAGCCGGAGGTCGGTGCGCACGTCGACGTCGGCGGCCTGGAGCAGGGACCGGGCCGCTCCCAGCTCCTGTTCGAGGGACATGCGGCGCAGCCCGCTGGAGACGGACCGGACGTCGGCGAGCGACTGCCGGGAGATGGTGAGGACTTCGCTCACCTCGTCCATCGCGCGTTCCGGGTGGGTGGGGATGAGACGGTGGATGAGCTCGCTCTTCAGCGTGATCGCGGAGAGGCTGTAGCCGAGGAGGTCGTGCAGGTCCCGGGCGAAGCGGAGCCGTTCCTTGGTGACGGCCATGCCGGCGAGCTGGCCCCGCGTCTCGTGCAGGGCCTGGACGAGTTCGGTCATGCGGGACAGGCCGAAGACGACGAGTCCGGTCAGCAGCGTGGAGAGGCAGAGGTAGACGGTCTCCTGGAGGGACAGCCCGTCCAGGGTCGGCGGTACGAGCATGGTGAGCCCCACGAGGCCGTACGCGGGCCAGGCCCACCGGCCGGGCAGGAGCAGCAGCAGGGAACCGGCGAGGAAGCCCGCCATCGCCCCCCACTGGGAATGGAACACCGCGATCGGGAGATACGTGAGGAGGGCCTGCGCCGACAGGGTCGCCGCCCACTGCCGCACCGGGGCCCGGCGCGCGCCCGGCAGCGAATGGCGCAGCTGGAGAAGGAAGATGAGGAGCAGGCAGACGACGGACGCGATCAGCTGGGGGAGTCCGAGCCGCTCGCCCGCGAGGTTCAGCGCCGTCACACTCAGATAGCCGAGGAGGGCGACCGTGAGCACGGTGCGGGCCAGCCGGGGGGCGGGCAGGTCATGGACGTCGGGCGGTGACGCCATGGTGTCGCCCGCCGCCGGTAACCCGTCCTGGTGTGCGTGGTGCTCGTCGTGACGTGGCATTCGTTCGTCCGCCCGTTGTTGCCCTGTCCGTGTCCTCTGATGCTCCCGTGGTGCGGGTATGCGGAGCGAGTGTATGTGTTCCACGCGAACACCGGAGCGACAAAGAGCGGCTAGACGAACAGCGGAACGGGGTTCAACTCCTCGTAGGGAGTGGGGGTGGTGAGCCTGCCGAGGGCGACGGGGGTGTCGAAGAGGCGGCCGGGGGCGAACCTGGCCCAGAAGTGCCGGAGCCCGGGGACGACGACCTTGACCACGGGCAGCTCGAGATCGGGCCGCGTCTGGTCGAGGACGAGGAGCTCAAGGCCCCGCTCCCGTACGGTCTCCGTGATCGTCGCGACGTCGTCGCGGAGGTCGGTGGTGGGCCGGTACGTCCAGGAGTCCGGGCCGCGCGGCGGCAGACCGGGGCCGGGTGCCAGGTACGGCCGGCCGGCCCGGGTGGCGTGCCGCCACCAGTCGAGCGCGTCGGGGTCGTCGATCCGGTAGCCGGTGCCCTCAGGTGTCACCTCGGCGACCAGGGGCAGCAGTTGGCCCATCTCGGTGAGTGCCCGGCGCAGGGCGACCCGGGGGTCGAAGTGGGCGCCGAAGCCGAAGAGGACGTCCTCGCCCGGCTTGTCGGTGCGCCGGGACAGGGCCGCGACCACCGGGATGCCGAGGTCCGTGGTGAGGTCCAGGGCCCACACCTCCCGGCGCAGGGCGCCGTAGCCGTCGATCAGCCGGGCGAGGTACGGCTCCGCGAACGCGTCGAGGTCGAGCGCCGGTTGCCGGGTGCGGTTGTACCACCACAGTGCCACCGCGTCGCGCTCGACCAGCTCCAGGAAGCCCTGGACGAGGGCGTCCTCGGGGCTGCTGCCGGCGGCGTTGCCGTTGGAGTCGGCGCACAGGCCGTCCGGTGACGGCTCCTCGCTGAAGTACAGCATCGACGTGGGCAGCAGCCGCTGGGTCCCCTCGGTGAGCGACCACACGGGCGTCCAGTCGGTGGGCCGGGTCTCGTCGAAGGGCGGCGGAACGTACTGGAGGCTGGAGCCGCGGGCGTTCCAGCCGTTCCGGTCGCGCAGCTGCCGCTCGTGGTAGAGCTGGCTTGCGTTGGGGTGGACTGCGGCGGGGCCGAGCCCGCGGTAGGTGTCGCGCACCACCGGTTCGTCGCCCTGCCGGGTCCCGCTGTAGCGCTCCACCGCCTCGCCGAGCGCGCTGACCCTGGCCTCCGTCTCCGTGAGTCCCTTGCCGCCGCTGAGGGCACGCAGCCCGGCGCGCAGGCCGGTGAGGGTCGGGCTGCGCATGGCCAGGTTCTGGCCGGACAGGTAGGCGTGCACGAAGTCGGGGCTGCCCGGGGCGCTGCGGATCTCCTTGACGATCCCGGTGACGGGGTCGACCAGGGGCCCGTAGCGCTCCAGCATCCGTTCGGGGGTGAGCGCCCGGTGGCCGTTGAGGTCCTCCGCCGTCTTGGGGCGGGACCGCGGGACGAACGGGCGGGACGCACGCGAGGCCACGAGGCCCGGGTCGCCGCACACCGCGCACTGCGGCAGCCGGACGACGGGGTGGGCCGAGCCGTGCGACCGGAGCGTGTCATGGACGTACACGGAGTCCTGGGCCTCGTGGCGCAGGCCCGCGAGCCATTTCGCGGCCTCCATGACCGCCAGGTGCACGGTGAGGGCCCGGCCCGCCGGGAGCGTCGCCTGCGGACGGGGCGGCGGGCCCGCCAGACCGAGGGCGCGCCGCAGCGGCTCCTCGGAGCGGCGGTGCCCTCGCAGCCGGTGGGCGAGACAGTGCCAGCAGGGCCCTTCGTACGGCCGGATCAGCGGGCCGACCCAGCCGGCGGTGGAGCCCACACCGGCGAGGAGCCAGGGCCGGCGGGCCGCGCGGTGGGCGGCGTCGATCTCGTGCAGGTGCGGGGACAGGTAGTCGTCGCAGACCACGAGCGTGAGGTCGGCGTCCGCGCCGGAGCGCGCGAGGCCGAGCCCGGAGGCCCGGCAGGCCTCGCGCACCTCATCGGCGTCGACGCCGCCGACCGCGACGACGTGCACGGCGCTCCGCGCCAGTGCGGCGCAGACCCGGGCGCCGTCGAGCCCGGCCAGGTCCCAGTACGCCTCGGCGGCGGGATCCGGCCGGTGGGGGTCGGCCGGGGGGTTTGCCGGTACGGGCTCCGCGGGGGCGGGGCGCAGGGTCAGGAGGCCGGAGGACTCCAGGGCCCGCAGTGCCTGGACCGCCTCGTCCGTGGTGAGTGAGGCCGAGGCCTCCCGCAGGACGTCGGCCGGGCTGCGGGTTCCGTCGAGCAGCGGTGCCAGCACCTCCGCGGGGTCACCGTGGAGCGCGGTGACCCCGCGGTGCGAGACGAGGTACACGGCCTCGCCGGGAACGACGGTGGCCCGCAGATGACTCCGGAAGCCGAGCCGTGTCCGGGCGGCGGAGGTGCCGCCGCCTTCCTCGTCGACCATGTCGGCCCCGTCTTCGGTGTCTAGGCGGCCGGAAGGGGAGCGTCGCCGCCGACGGCGGGAGCCGCGACGATGCAGATGCTCAGCAGTGCGGCGCCCTGGTGGTCGGGCATGGCGTCGAGGTCCTCGATCACGAGACGGCGCACGGCGGGCCGATGTGCGCCTGCGGTGGTCGGCTCGCCGAAGCGGGTGGGTGTGGCAACGGCGATCGTCATGTCTTCCACTCTCCAAGTCTTTGTCGACCAATTTCCGGGGTAATTCTGCACCGGAGGAGCCGGAACGGAACAGTGTGGGAATCACTGTGCGGGTGTGAACTTCTCATGGCGGCACACGTGTTCCATGGTTCACACGCGCCCTACAATCGGAAATGCGGGTTCCGAATGGATTGCGGAATTCCGTATCGCTCGCGGGGGGCCGTGAACGCCCCAAGTAGGCCTTACGGATGGCCGATCCGTGGCTTGACCACATGAATTCACCAGCCTCCGGCATATGAATCCTTCATCCCCGAGCCGTGAGATTCAGAGATACCTCCTGACGTGGGAATCGCTTACAGTGGCCGGGGCGGGAAGACCCGTCCGAAACGTTCCGAACGGTGGGAGATGGGGCATGACCGGTGAGGAACTCCTAGTTGTTCTCTCTGCCGTCGGACACCCGCAGCGCCTCCGGATCGTCGCCGAGCTGGCCAAGGACCGCCGGTACGTCAGCGAGCTCGCCCGGTGCCTGGTGATCTCACGGCCCCTGCTCTACATGCACCTGGAGCGGCTGGAAAAGGCCGGCATCGTGGTCGGCACCCTCGAACTCTCCGAGGACGGCAAGGCGTTGCGCTATTTCGAGCTCGTCCCCTTCGACGTACGGCTGAACGTGGCCGGGGTCCTGGCCGCCGTACAGGGCGACGCCTCGCTGCGGGGCGAGTACGCCCTCGCGTCAGAGGGCGGTCAGTGACGCGTCAGCGGCTGCACCGAGCATGAACCGACGTGCCCGGTCCGGACGTGGGGACGGTCTTGGGGAACGGCCCGTCGTCCGCGCGCACCGACCACCTACACGTCGCGGAGATTCGGGGGCCCTCACCGTGCAACGTATCCACTTCTCCAGCGCGGACCTGGCACGCACCCGGCTGAGGACCAGCGCCGGACCGCTCGTCGAGACGGCGTTCGCGGCGGTCCTCCTCGGCCGCGGCGTCGGCGCTCCGTACGCGGGCTGGCGCAGACAGGTGAGCAAACGGCTGCCCCCGCCCCGGCCCGGGCAGGGGCCCGGCGCCGAGGCCGACGAACTGGTCCGGCGCGCCCTGGAGTACGGCGGTGAGGACGGCGTCCGCGCGACGCCCGCAGGCGCAACGGCGACCCCGGGCCCGGCGACGCCACCCCGGCTCCGCGGTTCCGCCGGGACTGCGCCCGGGCCCGACCTGCCCGACATCTGGCGCGCCGCCGTCGCCCCCTACTGGGACAAGGTCCTGGAGTACCTGGAGGCCGACTGCGAGGCGCGCGGCCGGGCCGTGATGGCCGGCGGGGTGGAACAGCTGCTCTCCACGGCCCACCCCCGGATCACCTGGACGTCACCCGTCCTCGAGATCCCCGGCGGCCCCGAAGGCGATGTCGTGCTCGGCGGCCGGGGCCTGGTGCTCGCCCCTTCCGTCTTCCTCAACCACCGGCCGGGACAGCTCATCTGGCCCCAGGACGGCAGCGGCCGGCCGACCCTCGTGGTCGCCGCCCCGCCGCGGGCCCACGAGGCCGAGGTGCTGTGGGCGGAGCCCGACGAGACCACCGAGGCGCTCGGCGCGCTGGTCGGCCAGACCCGGGCGGCGGCCCTCCGGGTGCTGCGTGCCGCCTGCACCACCACCGAACTGGCGGACCGGCTCGGCATCTCGCCGGCCGGAGCCAGCCAGCACGCCGCCGTACTGCGGCGCACCGGCCTCATCACCAGCCGCAGGGTCCGCAACTCGATGCTGCACTCGGTGTCCCCGCTCGGCCTCGCCCTGCTCGACGGCCGGCCGGCCCGTCCTGCGAGCGGCCCGCGGGGCGTCCGGCGCGAGCCGCTCACCCGCGGCGCCGTGCTGCCCGCCGTGCCCGCCGTGCCCGCCGTCTGAGTCGGGGACCGACCACTCCGCCGTACGCGCGAACCCGCCGGGCCGGGTGAGCGCCGGGCGGGTTCGTCGTACGGCAGGTGTCAGGCGGCGGTCCGGGGAAGCCGGGGTCAGGCGGCGGACCAGGAGCGGAACTGCCGCAGACCGTAGAGGAGCGGCGGACGTTCCTGCTCCTGCCGGATGGCGCGGGCCTCGCCGAAGACGGTGACGTGGTCGCCGGTCCGCTGAGTCAGGGTCACCTCGCAGTCGGCGATCGTGTGGGCGTCCCGGACCAGATGCGGCCCGGCCGCCTCCGGGGACCGCTCCCAGGGGACCAGCGCGAAGCGCTCCGGGTCCCCCGACGCGAACAGCTCGGCGGCCTCCCGCGCCCCCTCGTGCAGCAGGTTCACGGTGAACCGGCCGGTGTCGAGGACCGCCCGGAGGGTGGGACTGCCGGCGCGCAGGCACACCAGCAGGGTCGGCGGGTCCAGGGAGACGCTGCACAGCGAGGAGCAGGTCATTCCGCGCGGCGTGCCGTCGAGATCCGCGGAGGTGACGATGCACACGCCGGTGGGAAAGCCGCTCATCATGGTCCGGAATCCGCCGGCGGTGGCCTGCGGGGCGGGCGGGGTCCGGACGGCGGGATCGGTCATCGTCTGCTGCTTTCTGTCGTCGTGAGGGGAAGCGGCTCGGCACGTGGCGCGCGCTCCCCGCGGTCGAGGAGGTCGAGCAGCGGGCCCGTCATGGCCGTGGTCACCAGCGCCATCACCGTCAGGGCCAGCATCATCGCGGCGGACAGGATGCCCGCCGAGTAGCCGGCCTGGACGACGACGAGTTCGGTCAGGCCACGGGTGTTCATGAGGATGGCGATGCGGCCGGCCAGACGGGGCGGCCGGCCGTCGAGGCGGGCGCCGACGTAGGAGCCGACGCCCTTGCCGAGACAGGCCAGCGCGATGGTCCAGGCGATCAGCGTCCAGGACGCGGAGGGGGAGACGTCGTCGAGCAGGGCGATCCCCGACACCACGAAGAAGGTGGGGACGAGCGCGCGCCCGGTCCGCGACACGGCCGTGACCACCCGCGCCCAGGGCTCGGACCCGCCACCGGACCCGCGCCCGCCCCCGGACCCGCCACGAGAGGCGGCTCCGGCGGGTCGGACGGTTCCGGGTGCGGCCCCGGGCACGGCTCCGGGGACCGCGAAGCCGACCATGGCGGCGCCCAGGATCGCGGTCATGCCGAGGTCCTTCATGGTGAGCGCCACCGTTAGGGCGGCCGCGCCGAGGAGGACCGCGGCGAGGACGGGGAAGCGCCCGGCGCCGCGGCGCGCGGCCCCGGTGCGCAGCGCCCACCCCAGTACGGCCGCGCACACGAGACCCAGCGCGATCGCGCCGAGACAGCGCAGGAGCCCCGCGGTGTCGCCGGAGGCGAGGGCGACCGAGGCGGTGAACAGGAGCCACGCGATCGCGTCGATGACGATCGCGGAGGTCATCGCCACCCGGCCCGCCGTCGACCGGGACATCCCCCGCTCGTTGAGGATCCTGGCGAGCACGGGGACCGCCGTCACGGACATCGCCACCGAGACCATCAGGGCGAACGCCGGCAGCGGCGCGTTCCCGCGGGCGGCCGCGTCGTCCGTGAGCTGGACCCAGCCGACCAGGAGCAGACCCGTGAACAGCGGCGCGAGCAGGGCGCCCAGCGTCAGTGCCGTCGCGCCGCGCCGGTCCGGCCCGGCCGGCCCGGCCCGCAGTTCATGGGCCAGGCCGACCAGGTAGAACACGAGCCCCGCCTCGGCGACGAGGGCGACGAGGTGAAGCACGGGGCCGGGCAGCAGGGTGTCGAAGGCCGGCCGGCCCATCAGCGCGAGCGCGGCGGGACCGGCGAGCAGGCCCAGGGTCACCTCCCCGACGACCACCGGCTGCCGCAGCAGCCGCGCGGCCCACCTGCCCGCGTAGGCGATCACCGCCACCACGCCCAGGACCGCGACGGCGTGCGGAAGCCGTGGCCACAGGTTGAGGACGTCCATGACAGAGAGTCCTTTCCCGCCCGGGCCCCGTCAGCCCAGCTGGGTGAAGTAGTCGTAGGCCTTCGGCAGCACCTTGGTCAGACGCTCGGTCTTCTCCCTGATCAGCTCGAACTCCCGGCGCGCGGCGGCGCCGTCGGACAGGGAGAGCGCGGGCGAGGGCGCGAGGTCGATGCCGCCCATGCCGAGCAGGATGCACATGTACGAGTACGCCGGCAGGCCATGGTAGTGCGGGTAGATCGACTCGCTGTCGGGCAGCTGGACCTTCCACTTCTCGATCCGCTCGGCCAGCGAGTCCGGTATCGCGCGGGTCTTGGCGTCACGCCAGTACTGGGTGTCCGTGCGCTTGGCCGCCACGTAGTGCAGCACCAGGAACTCCCGTACCCCGTCCATGACGTGGGAGATGGCGTTGTTGTAGAGGTCGCGGTGGGCCGGGTTCCAGTCCTCGCCGGGGAAGTTCTTGGCGAGCTGCTCGATGGCGTGGTGGATGAAGAAGATGCCGGTCGACTCCAGCGGCTCCACGAACCCGCTGGACAGGCCGATGGCCACGCAGTTCTTCACCCACGAGTTCCTGCTGCGGCCGATCCGCATGCGGATGTGGTTCGCCTCGACGTCCGCCGCGGCCGGTCCCACGAACTCCCGCAGGGTGCGCTCGGCGTCCTCGGGGGACAGGTAGTCCTTGGCGTACACGTACCCGGTGCCGACCCGGCCGGTCAGCGGAATGGTCCAGATCCAGCCGGCGTCCTGGGCCGTCGCCGTCGTGCACGGCCGGATGCCGCGCCGCTCCATGTCCATGGGCACCTGGAGGGCGACCGCGCTGTCGTTGGGCAGCGTGTCCTGGTAGGAGATGAACGGCTCCTCCAGGGCCTGGTTGAGCAGCACGCCGCGGAAGCCGGTGCAGTCGACGTAGATGTCACCGGTGATGTCGCCGTGCTCCGCGGTCCGCACGGAGGAGATCCAGCCCCGCTCGTCGAGCTCGACCTTGGTCACGTCGTCGACGATGTGCCGCACGCCCCGCTCCACGGAGTAGCGGGTCAGGTACTTGGCCAGGAGTGCGGCCTCGAACTGGTAGGCGTAGGGGAACTGCGTCTTGCCCTGGTGCTCGGACATCGTCAGGCCCTGCATCTCGTTCCCGCCCTCGACGAAGGGCTGGTCGATGAGGGTGCCGTCCTGGTGCCGGGGGCTCAGTCCGGCGTCGATGACCGACGCCATGACGAAGCAGTCCTTGTCGAAGCGGTCGGTCGGCCCGTTCTTGAGCCACCAGTCGGTCAACGGGAAGCCGTTGACGGACCGCATCTGCTCGAACGGGTGGTAGAAGTAGTGTCCCGGCTCGCGCCAGTCCTCGAAGCGTACGGCCAGCTTGTACGTGGCGTTGCAGGCCGGCATCCAGTCCTTCTCCTTGAGTCCGAGGAACTCGAAGAAGTGACGGATGTCGCTGAACGTGGCCTCGCCGACACCGACCGCTCCGACGGTTCCCGATTCGACGAGGGTGATGTCGATTCGGTCTCCGAACGCGGCCTTGAAGTACGAGGCGGTCATCCAGCCGGCTGTTCCGCCGCCCACGATCACAACTCGGTTGAGCACGACGACTCCTTCGGTGGGAAGTTGGGGATGGCGCCACCGAAGAAGGACTCTAGGACGGGAACCAATCGAGTACGAGGTCTTTCAGTGCCCGCCGAATATCGCAGTTGAGACCAGTCGGACCGGCCGTACACGCCATGTAATTGACGAGATGTCAGTCACGTGTCAGGTATTCCCGGCACACTGCCGGGAACACTTCGAGGAGGCGGTGGGAACGCTCCGGGAAGGGTCGGGGGAAAGCTTCGGGAAACACCTGTAGGTTTTTTCTTTCAGGTGAAACCCGCAGGTGGCAGCGGGTCTCCGGTCATACTGGTGAGCGATGTCCCGACGAGCGAGGTGGTATTTCCCGACGCCGGTCGAACTCGCGCATGATGTGCCATGTCCGCGTGACGACATGGGGGTTCCCACGGTGGAAATCAATGTTCTCGGCCCGCTTTTCCTCTCGCACGAGGGGAAGCGGTACACGATGACCTCGCAGCGGGCGAGCGTCGTCGTCACGATGCTCGCGCTGTCCCCGGGAGTACCGGTCACCGCCGACCAGTTGGTGGACGAACTCTGGGCGGACCAGCCCATGGCCAACGCGCGCAACGCACTCCAGGCCAACGTCCGCAGACTCCGCAAACTGCTCCAGGCGGTCACGGGCCGGGACGGAGCCGAACTCCTGCGGACCGCGGGCAACGGATACCTCCTCGACACACCGGCCGACTCCGTGGACGCCCAGCGCTTCCTGGAACTCGCCGCCGCCGGCGCCCGACTGGCCGGAGCGGACCCCGCCCGCGCCATCGACACCCTGGAGGCCGCCCTCGACCTGTGGCGCGGCCCCGCCCTCATCGACACCTGCGAAGGCGTGCGCTGCCGGATCCAGGCGGCCCATCTGGAGGAACGCCGCATCACGGCCTACGAGGACCTCACCGCGGCCAAGCTCTCCGTCGACGCGGCCCGCGTGCCCGTCTCCGAACTGCGCCAGCTCGCCGACGAGCACTCCGGCCGGGAGCGGCTGAGCGAACTGCTGATGCTGGCGCTCTACCGCGACGGCCGCCAGGCCGAGGCGCTCGAGGTCTTCCACGGGGCGCGCCGCCGCCTCGCCGGCGACCTCGGACTCGAACCCGGCCGCGCCCTCCACCACGCCTACGAGGCGATCCTCCGGCAGGACGAGACGCTCGGCGAGCCGCGCCGTGTCCTGGCGCGCTCGGCCCCCGCACTGGCCTGATCCCCTCCCTCCCGCCGCCCCTCCGGGGCACCCCGCGGCCCCGCGCCGCCGACATGGACGGTGTCAGTCCCCCCTGTTAGCGTGGCGATCTCCCCGTGGTCGCCAGCCGGGGGGAACGTCCGCAGGGGCCGGCCACACACGGGGGACAGGTGAACGTCGAGTTACGCCACGCCAGAGTCGTGACGGCCATCGACCGCGCGGGGAGCATCTCGAAGGCCGCGGTCGAGCTGAGCCTCCCGCAGTCGAGCCTCACCGCGCAGCTGCGCCGCATCGAGAAGGCCGTCGGCGGCGAACTGTTCGTCAGGACCCGTTCCGGGGTGACTCCCACCCCGCTCGGTGAGCGGCTCATCCCCATGCTGGCCGACCTGACCCGGCAGGCCGATCTCGTGATCGCCGAGGCCGCCGCGTACACCTCGGACGTCTTCCGCTTCGGGAACACGGAATGGACGCCCCCGTCCCTGCGCGCCGTGCTCCAGGAGGCGCTGCCCGTCGCCGAGGTGCGGACCGAGACGCTCGACCCGGCCGCCGCCGTGGCGGCGGTGCGCGGCGGCGCGCTCGACGCGGCCCTGGTGACCGGCACGCCCGGGACCGCCGCGGCGGAATGCCTCGAACTCCCCCTGGCCGGCGCGGTCGTCGTACGGGAACCGGTCTGGCTCGCCGTACCCCCGAGGCACGCGCTGGCCGGCCGGAGCGTCGTCGACGTGCGGGACCTGGGGGGCCTGCGGTGGGTCCGGTACGCACGCGAGCACTGGTTCCACCCCATCGAGAAGCAGCTGTTCGCCAGGGTCGCCGGGGACGACCCGGAGGTGCTGCACCACGTCGACGGCCACCACGAGGCGATGAACTGGGTCCGCGACGCCGACGCGGCGGCCCTGACCACCCCCACCGGCGCGACCAGGGAGGTCGCCCTCGTGCCGATACGGGACACCGAGCGCACCGAACTGCTGCTCGTGTGGCGGGGCGACGCGCTCGCCGAGTCGATGCGGCGGGGCCTCCTCGGGACGGTCCGCCGCTACTACCGCGACTACGCGCGGACCATCCCCCAGTACTGGCCGTGGATCGTCGACCACCCGGGGGACTTCGCCGAGCTGGGCCCCTTCGACCCGGCCGCCCCGTGAGCGCCGGTCAGGGCGCGGCCGGCGCCCCGGCGGGCGGGACGCGCAGGGCGAGGCGGACCGGCACCAGGGTGGCCGCCACGGTCAGCGCGGTGACCGAGCCGACGATCGCGAGGTAGATCCACCACGGGCCGCCGGGCAGCCACGAACCGTCGAGAGCGAGCCGGAAGGGGACCAGCGTCGCGGCGGCCACCAGGGAGCCGAGGACGGTCCCCATCACGGCCACCAGCAGCGCCTCGACCGTCATCATCCGCATCACCTGGCCCGTGGTGGCCCCCACGAGACGCTGGAGCGCGAACTCCTCACGACGCTCGGACGCCGCCACCACCAGGGTGTTGACCAGGGAGATCATCGCGTACCCGATGATGGTGCCGGCCAGCAGGAAGTTGATCCAGGCATCGGCCGACGCGCCTCCGGAGGACGCCGTCACGACCGTGGCCCGGGAGGGCCGATCCTCCGCCCGGGCCGGGGTGACGGAGACCTGCGCGCTCGGGTCCGTACGGGCGGGGGCGACGGCGACAGGGCTGCCCGGGTCCGTACGGGCGAGGGTGACGGTGACCTGCCCGCTCGTGTCCGTACGGGCCGGGGTGACGGACACCGGCGCGCTCGCGACCGTGCCCGACCCGCGGGCGTCCCGTGCGGCGGCGGCGTCGCGGGCCGACGCGTCCTGCGTCGTCTGGAGATAGAGCAGCCCCGTGGCGAGCCCCGTGGCCAGCATCACCGGAGTGACCGCCCCGGCCGTCCTGACCGCCCGGGCCCGGACGTTGTCGGAGGCGAGGCGGCAGACCGGTCCCGGCAGCAGGCGCAGCGGCGGCCGCAGCACCGCGATCAGCACCCGCGTGAGCCCCGGAGCCACGAGGGCCGTGCCGGACGCCCAGAGCATCGCGGTCGGACCCGCCGTGCTCGCGGCGACCGACCCCGGCATCACCAGCGCCGTGACCAGGGCCAGGGCGGTGCCGCCGGCGAGGCAGAGCAGCGCGAACACCAGTCGCGGCGCGCTCATCCAGCGGCGCTGGAGCCCCGCCTCGGCGAGGGCGGCGGCGGGCTTGATCAGCGCGGCCCGGCGCGAGGCGATCCACGCGGCGGCCACGGCCGCGAGCAGGGCCGCCCCGGCGGCGATGCCCAGGGGGATCCAGCCGGCGCGGTAGGGGATCGCGGGGGAGACCATCCCGCCCTCGGCGAACCGCTCCAGCATCAGCCGTCCCGCGGCGTGACCGGGCGCCAGGGCGAGCACGGTCGCGAGGGCCCCGACCACCAGCGTCTCGGACACCACCAGGAGCCGGATCTGGCCGGGCAGCGAACCGACCGCCCGCAGCAGGGCCATCTCCCGCATGCGCTGCTGCACGAGCACGGCGAGCGTGGAACCGACGACGAACACGACGACCATGACGGCGATCCCGCCGAACACGGCGGAGAGCGAGACCAGCCGGGTCGCCTCCTGCTCGATCGGGGAGAACATGACGACGGCGTGGCCGTCGTCCGCCTGCCGGACCGACGCGGAGGCGCGGATGCCGGTCTCCATCAGACCGCCGCACGCGGCGACGATCACGGCTCCGAGGAACAGCGCCACGAAGGAGGCGACGAAGCCGCTCTTGCGGAAGCGCAGGGTGCGCAGGGCCAGACCGAACATCAGACCGATCCTCCGGGGACGTGGACGCCGGGACGCTCGCCCCACGCGCCGAGATGGATCATGCGCTCGGCGATCGTGTCGACGGAGGCGCCGTACAACTCGTCCACGACCCGGCCGTCGGCCAGGAAGACGACCCGGTCGGCGTGCGAGGCGGCCCCCGGGTCGTGGGTCACGACGATGGCCGTCCGCCCTCCGTCACGCACCGCGGAGCGCAGCAGCCGCAGCACCTCGAGGGCGGTGTGGGTGTCGAGCGCGCCGGTGGGCTCGTCGCCGAAGATGACGGCGGGTTCGGTGATCAGCGCGCGGGCGATGGCGACCCGCTGCCGCTGGCCGCCGGAGAGCTCGTCGGGCCGGCGTTTGCCGCGGTCGCCCAGGCCCACCTGCTCCAGCACCCGCGCCACGCTGCCGGGTTCGGGTCGGCGGCTCGCGAGCCGTAACGGCAGGGTGACGTTGTCCTCGACGGTCAGCGCGGGCAGCAGGTTGTACGACTGGAAGACGAAGCCGATGCGTTCGCGGCGGAGCCTGGTCAGGTTCCGCTCGCTCATGCCGGTCAGCTCGACACCGTCGAGGGTGACCGACCCGGACGTCGGGCGGTCGAGGCCCGCCGCGCACTGGAGCAGGGTGGTCTTGCCCGAGCCGGACGGTCCCATCACGGCGGTGAAGGTGCCGCGCCGGAAGCCGATCGACACGTCGTCGAGCGCGACCACGCCGGTGCGTTCGGCGCCGTACGCCCGACGCACCCTGCTGAGTACGACGACCTCGTCGGCACCACGCGGCGGCGTGCTGTTCATGGCTGGATCTCCTTGGTGCTGGTGCTGGTGCTGGTGCTGGTCCTGGTGCGGATGGTCGTCGTGCGGTCGTGGTCGCTGGTACGCGTGCTCATCCCTCGTCGACGCTCCGCAGCATGAACTCGACGGCGCACAGCCGGTCGGTGATTTCCCTGAGCGTCCGGTGCAGCGACTCCTGCCGTGCCACGGCCTCCTCCGCGAGCAGCCGGTACTGGGCCATGGCGACCCCGTCCGCGCGATGTCTCTGCAGGACGAAGTAGGCGACCGTGCTCGTGCTGAGACCGAGCACCACGATGAACGTGATGAGGATGGCGATGAGCCCGCCGTTCATGTCGTCGCTTCCCTTCGACTCGTGAGGTGCTCCGGCCGCCGGAGCGGCGCCGGGCACAGCCGTACGTCCACGGCCGCACCCCGGGCCCGCGGGCCGAGCGCCGCCACGGCGAGGACCCCGCCGGGCCCGGCGAACGGCGCGGTGACGGAGTGCCAGGCATGCGGCGCCGTGACCGAGTGCCGTACAGGCGGCTCCGTGCCGGCGTGCGGCGGGGCGCCCGGGGCCGGGAGCGGTCGCAGCCGGCGGCCCGGAGCCGGCGGCCACCGGGGCGGCAGCGGACCGGGCCGTTCGAGCCCGCCCGAGTCGAGACCGGTCCCGTAGGCCTTGCCCATCGCCTCCTTGTGCGTCCACAGCCAGAAGAACGCCAGGTCCCGCTCCGCCTCGGGCCGTGCGCGTACCCACGCGGCCTCCGCTGCGGGGAACCACCGGGCGGCGAGCTGCTCGGCGGCCACCCGGCGGGGGACCTCGACGTCGACGCCGACGGGCCCCACGTCCGACAGGGCAAGGGCGGCGAGGCCGCGACCGTGGCTGAGGCTCACCCACAGCCCCTCGCCGAGACCGGACAGCAGGGGGCGGCCGAGGTGATCGTGCCGCAGCCGCAGCGAGCCCGGCGCGACCCCGCAGACGCGGGTCGCGGCGGTCAGCAGAGCGGCACGTGAGGCCGCGGCGTCCAGGGCCGGCGTGGGCGTGACGACGACGGTGATCCGGCGGGGCAAGAGGCGGGGCAAGAGGCGGGGGTTCAAGCCTTCTCCAGCGGTGCGGGCGGGCGCGGAGGTGTCGATCGACCACCTTGACGCGCTCGCCCGCCCAGGGCCAGGTGTTTCAGCGGACGCCGAACAACGCAGCCCACGGCGGTGCCGGAACACCCGCCCGACCGGAGTCAGTTGCTTGTCAGTTCCGTGTCAGCGCAGCCGAGAAAACTCCTCATCACAAGCTGCGTCAACACGTGGAGGCGAAAAAAATGACCAGCACGGTCGCGATCACCACCGAACAGCGTGCCGAGATCAAGGAGATCGTCTGCGAGATCCTCGAGATCGAACCGGCCGAGGTCACCGACACGAGCCTCTTCAAGGAGGACCACAACGCCGACTCGCTCGGCGCGATCGAGATCCTCTCCTCCCTGGAGCGCACGTTCCACATCGAGATCGACCAGACCGAGCTCACCCGGATGGTGAACCTGGACGGCGTCGTCGCCGTCGTCCAGGAGAACCTCTCCGCGTAGCCGCCCCGCCACGGATCCCGACAGAGCCGACAGAGGGGACAGCGATGAGCAGTGAGCGCCGGCCGCACCGGGTCGTCGTCACCGGCCTGGGGACGGTGACCAGTATCGGCACCTCGGCCACCGAGTTCCTGACCGGGCTGCGCACCGGACGCAGCGGGGTCAAGCCGATCACCGCCTTCGACACGACCGGATACGCGTACGCCAACGGCTGTGAGATCGAGGGCTTCGACCCCGCGGAGTGGATCGAGCGCGTCGATCCCGGAGAGCTGGGCCGGGCCGGCCAGTTCTCGGTGGCCGCGGCCAGGATGGCCGTGTCCGACGCCGGCATGGGTCTGGAGGAGCTGCGCGCCCGCCGGGTGCTCGTCTCCGTCGGCACCACCGACGGGGAGTCGCACGACCTCGACGGCCTGATGGAGAGCCAACTCTCCGTCGGGCCCGAGCACCTGGACCCGGTCGTGGCACGCCGGTCCGCCGCGGGGATGCTGTCCAGCAGCATCGTCCGCGAGCTGGAGCTGCGTGACGTGGAGGCGGTCACCATCCCCACCGCCTGCGCCGCGGGCAACTACGCCATCGGCTCCGGCTTCGACGCGATCCGGGCGGGCGAGGTCGACGTCGCCCTGTCGGGCGGGGCCGACGCCGTGTGCCGCAAGACCTTCACCGGCTTCTACCGGCTCGGCACCATCGCACCCGACGTGTGCCGGCCGTTCGACGCCGACCGGAAGGGCATCCTCACCGGGGAGGGAGCCGGCATCCTGTTCCTGGAGAGCCTGGAATCGGCCCTCGCCCGCGGTGCCCGGATCTACGCCGAGATCCTCGGCTACGGTCTGAACTGCGACGCCCACCACCCGGTCGCCCCGGACCAGGACAGCCTCGCCGCCTGCATCGAGCTGGCCCACCGCAACGCCGGGGTCAAGCCCGAGGACATCGACTTCATCTCGGCGCACGGCACCGGGACGAAGGCCAACGACGTCACCGAGGCGGGAGCCATCCGCCAGGTGTTCGCCGACCCCCCGCCCACGGTGTCCATCAAGTCCATGCTCGGCCACACCATGGGGGCCGCCAGCGCCCTCGCCTCGGCCGCCTGCGCCCTCGCCATCACCGAGGGGTTCATCCCGCCGACCATCAACCACCGGCGGACGGACCCCGAGTGCGGCGTGGACCCGGTACCCAACGAGGCACGCCCCGCCGACGTACGCATCGTGCAGAACAACGCACTCGCCTTCGCCGGCAACAACGCCGTGGTGATCCTCGGCAGATACGAACCGGCCGCCGCCGACCGGTCCGAGCCGGGGTCCGTCGACCCGTCCGAGTCGGCCGCCGCCGGCCCGTACGAGCCGGAAACGGCCGCATGACAGCCGTGACCCCGCGGCTGCGCCGGCCCGCCACGCACGGCGACCCGCTGCGGGTGCTCCTGCTGCACGGTCTCGGCGGCCGGCCCTCGGTCTGGGACCCGTTCGCGGCCCGCGCCGACGGACGCCTGGAGCTGTGGGACGTGGAACTGCCCTGGCGGGCCATGGCCGACAGCGAGGGCTGGGGCTCCCTGCCCCAGCCCGCCCAGTGCCTCGTCGAACTGCTCCAGGAGCCCTACGACGCCGTCGTGGCCCACTCGTACGCGGCCAACCTGCTCACCGAGGCCGGGGCCGCCGGTCTCGTCGCACCCCGGCCCACCGTCCTGATCAGCCCCTTCTACCGGTCCAGTCCCCGGGACTTCGACTGGTCGGTGATCTCGTACTACCTCAACGACTTCCACCGCGTCTTCGAGGAGGCGCTGGAGGTCGGCGAGACCCAGCGGTACGCCAAGACCCACCGGGACTGGATGGCGCTGCGGCTGCGCGACCAGATCGGCCCGTACGGCTGGATGCGGTTCTTCGAGTCGTACCTGCGCACCCCCTTCCTCGACCTCGCCGCCGTCCGCTCGCCCCTGCTCGTGCTGTCCGGCGAGAAGGACAGCGCGGCGCGGCCGGAGGACGGCAGCGCCCTCGCCGCGGCCGTGCCCGGCGCCCGCTTCGAGCGCCTCGACGGCTGCCGGCACTTCCCGATGGTGGAGGACCCGGACCTCGTCACCCGTCTCGTGCACGGTTTCCTGCACGACGTCCTCGCCGTAGGACCCCGTCCGGCACGGCACTCCGCCGCAGCCCCCGTTCCCCGACTGGAGATGACATGAGCAGCAGCACGGCCGCCACCACGGACGGCAGCACCCGCCTGGAGATCCGGCCCCGCTACGAGGGGTCCAACATCTGCACCTGGATCGGCTTCAAGCACGTCAACTACATGGTCGAGGAAGCCGTCTACGACCACCTGCGGCAGCGCGGCTTCCCCGCCGGCGAGCTGTACGAGCGGTACGGCCTCGGCGTCGACATCACCGACCTCGACACCAAGATCCTCACCGCCTTCCACATCGACAGCGTCGCCACCGCCGTCGTCCGGCCCGCCCCCGGCAAGGGCGACGGGCTGCGCCTGATTGTCGAGATGACGACCGAGCGCGACGGCGAGCCCGTGAAGGCCGTCGTCTCGAAGGTCGCCGTCCAGCTGCGGTTCGACCCGCGCGGCCACGAGGCCGAGGAGGCCCCGGCCGAGCTCGCCGGATTCGTCGTCGACCGGCTCGGCGCCGGCGCGGAGGCGATCCCGGTGCAGCCGGGCACGGACCCCCTTGAGCAGCTGACCGCCGGCCGCAACGCCTTCGGCTGGGCCTGGCGGATGCCGTACTTCTACTGCCACTTCACCGAGCGCGTGCAGATGTCCGGGTACCTGCGGCAGATGGAGGAGGTCGTCGACCTCTTCCTGGAGGACCGCGGGGTCTCGATCAAGACCCTCCTCGACGAGCAGGACTGGATCCCCGTCGTCCCGCACTCGCGGATCACCGTCCTCGACGAGGCCCGCATGGAGGAGACGCTCTACACCGTCTTCACCGTCGAGAACGTCTTCAAGCGCTACACCTACACCGCCCGCATGGACACCTACGTCCTCCGCGACGGCGTCCTCGTCCCCACCACCACCGGCCGCATCACCCACGGCTGGGCCGTCATCGAGAACCGCGCCGACTGGAGCCTCGTCGACTTCGACGACCGTCTGATCAACGCGCTCAACGGCAAGGCGGGCAAGGCGGTCGGCCGGGGGACGGCATGACCGCGGCGGCCGTCGCGAGCCGCCCGGCCGGGGCCACCGACCGGACCGGCCCGGTGGACGAACTCGTCTTCACCGCCTGGTCGTCGGTCTCGCCGTACGGCATGGAGGCGACCGCGTACGCCGAGGGGATCCGGTCGGAGGCGAGCGCGCTCGCCGACCTGGACCCCGAGGCCTTCCCCGGGCCCTACCGGCAGGGCGCGCTCGTCCCGGACTTCACCGCGGCGGGCGCCCTCGGCAAGAAGGGGACCCGCACCATGGACCGGGTCACCGCCCTCGCCGTCTCCACCTTCGGCAGACTCCTCGACGCGTGCGGACCCGCCCTCGTCGAGCGCCCGGAGAGCGTCGCCCTCGTCCTCGGCACCGGATCCGGCAGCGTCCAGAGCATCATGGACTTCACCCGCGACTCGCTCACGGGGGACCGGCCCTACCTCGTCGACCCGGCGCGCTTCCCCAACACGGTGATGAACAGGGCGGCCGGCCAGAGCGCCATCTGGCACGGCATCAAGGGCCCGAACACCACCATCGCGGGCGGCTGGCTGACCGGCCTCCTCGTCCTCGGCTACGCCCGCCGGCTGTACCGGGGCGGACACTGCGAGCGGGTGCTGTGCGGGGTCGCGGAGGAGTACTCGCAGCAGCGGGCCTGGCTGGAGTGGCACGCCGCCGACGGCGGCGCGCGCACCCCGCTCGGCGAGGGCGGCGCGGCCTGGCTGCTCGAATCCGCCGAAGCCGCGCGGGAGGCGGGCCGCACCCCGCTCGCCCGGCTGCGGGGCACCCGCTTCCGGGCCTACCACCGGCCCGACGAGGCCGGTGACGCCCTGACCCGGTGCGTACGCGCCCTGCTCGACGAGGCCGGCGCCGACCCGCGGGACGTCCGCTTCGTCGTGCCGCTCGGCACCGACGGCGAACAGGACGCCGTGCGGGAGGCACTGCCGGCCGGCCGGGAGCCCGACTGGATCCACTGCCGGCCGCTGCTCGGCGACACCTCGGCCGCCGCGACCGGCTTCCAGACGGCGGCCGTCCTCGCCCTCGCGGCCGGGGGCGGACTGCCGGCCGGACAGCTCGCGCTCGTCACCGGCATCGACCGCGACGGCACGGTCGGCTGCGCGCTGCTGAGCGGATGAGGAGACGACCCATGACGCTTGAAGAGGCCCTCGGCCTGGTGGAGGACCGCCCGCGGACGGCCGCGGGACCCGAGAGGACCGGGCCGGCCGAGGAGACCGTACGGACCTCGTTCGCCGTACCCGCCGACGACCCGTTCCTCGCGGGCCACTACCCCGGCTTCCCGCTGGTACCGGGCTTCAGCCTCGTCCAGTACGTGTACGAGCTGGCCGCCGGCGCCGGGGCACCGCGCGACCATCCGGTCGTCGTCCGCAAGGCGCGGTTCCTCAGCCCCGTACGGCCCGGCGAGGAGATGGTCGTCGAGGCGCGGATCGAACGGACCGCCGACGGCGTCCGCGCGGTCGCCGCCGTCAGCGCGGACGACCGCCCCGCCGCCGAGATCACCCTCCACTACCCGCGGGAGACCCGGGACCCGCAGGAGACTCCGTGAAGACGCCCCAGGAAGAGCCCGCGACGACGCCTGCGGGCGAGCCGCTGACGACGCTTGCGGGAGGACCCGCGACGGCGACCGCCCGTGTCACCGCGGTCATCCCGCACCGCCCGCCGGCGCTGCTCGTGGACCGGGTGGTGGACGTGGAGCCCGGGCGGCGGCTCGTCGCCCACCGGACGGCCGCCGCCGGGCCCGGTTTCCACCCCGGGCCCGACCACTCCAGGCGGGACGGCGAGACGTCCCTCCCGCTCGGCCTGCTGCTCGAGTCCTGGGCCCAGGCCGCCGTCCTCCTCGCCTGCTGGGAGCGGCCCAACCCGGACGTCCTGAAGGGGAACGTCGCCCTCCTCGCCGGGGTGCGCGACGTGCGCGCCCTGGCCCCCGTCGCCCCCGGGGCGCTCCTCGTCCACGAGGTCCGCGTCGTGCGGGACCTCGGCGACACCGTCCTCACCACCGGCACCACCGTCGTGGGGGACCGGCCGGTCCTGGAGGTGGGGCAGCTGACGCTCGCCCTGCGGCCGGCCGGCGTCCTCGACCCGGCGGCCGGACCCACCGCACAGACAACCGACGAGAGGTCATGATGTCCGCAGACAACCGCGTCGCCCTGGTCACGGGAGGTTCCCGGGGCATCGGCCGCAGCGTGGTCCAGCGCCTCGCCGCCGACGGATACGACATCGCCTTCTGCTACCGCTCGCGCGAGGAGGAGGCGCGGGCCGTCGCCAAGGAGGCCGAGGCCGCCGGCGCGACCGTACTGGCCCGCCAGGTCGACGTGGCCGAGCAGTTCGAGGCCGAGGACTTCGTCCGCGAGACCGAGCGCGAGCTCGGCCCCGTCCACGTCGTCGTCTCCTCGGCCGGCATCGTCCGCGACAACCCGCTCATCATGATGAACGGCCAGTCCTGGCAGGAGGTGCTGCGCGTCAACCTCGACGGCACCTACCACGTCTGCCGCGCGGCCGTCTTCGCCATGCTCAAGCGCCGGACCGGGTCCGTCATCACCATGTCCTCGGTGGCCGGGGTGTACGGCAACGCCACCCAGACCAACTACTCCGCCTCCAAGGCCGGCATCATCGGCTTCTCCAAGGCCCTGGCCAAGGAGGTCGCGCCCCGGGGCATCCGCGTCAACAGCGTGGCCCCCGGCTTCATCGACACCGACATGACCTCGGCGCTCGGCGACGACGCCGGCGAGCGGCTGGCGGCCCGCGTCCCGCTCGGCCGCTTCGGCCGCCCCGAGGAGGTCGCCGACATGGTGTCCTTCCTGGCGTCGGACCGCGCCTCGTACATCACCGGGCAGGTCTTCGGGGTCGACGGCGGCCTGGTGATCTGACATGGCGGCCGACAGGACCCCGCGGTTCTACTTCTCGCTGCGCAGCCCCTACTCGTGGCTCGCCCACCGCCGCCTGGTCGACGAACACCCCGACGTCGCCGCCGCCGTCGAGTGGCGGCCGTTCTTCGAGCCGGACCCGGTCAGCGAGCGGATGCTCACGGAGGCCGGCGGCGCCTTCCCGTACACGCCCATGTCCCGCGCCAAGCACCTGTACGTCCTCCAGGACGTCGGGCGCCTCGCCAAGGCCCGGGGGTTGCGTCTGACCTGGCCGGTCGACCGGGCGCCGGTGTGGGAGGTCCCGCACCTGGCGTACCTCGTCGCGCTGCGCGAGGGACGCGGTCCGGAGTACGTGGCGGCGGCCTACCGGGCGCGCTGGGAGGAGGGCCGCGACATCTGCGACCCGGCCGTCGTGGCCGCGATCGCCGACGGCGCCGGCGTCGACGGCGAGGCGGCGGCGGGCGCCGCCGACGACCCGGAGCTGCGCCGCGAGGGCGTGCGGCTGCTGCTGGACATCGAGGCGGACGGTGTGTTCGGCGTGCCGTTCTTCGTCCACGGCTACAGCCGGTTCTGGGGCCTCGACCGACTCCCCGACTTCGTCGGCCACCTCCGGACACGGACGATCCCCGCCCCCCGCCTGCCGGAACCGGTCGCCGCCGCCGTCGGACTCGGCCCCCGCTCCACCGACGACGGCCACGCGGGGGGCTGCGGATGAGGCCGGGCCGCGGGGGGCCGTCGGCCGCGGGGCCGGCGGGTCTCTCCGCCGGGCCTTCGGCGGAGGAGGAGCTGTCGTGACGGTCCTCGACGACATCGTCGCGGGTGTGCGTGACGACCTGGACGAGCGGCGACGCCGTGTGCCCGTACGGGAGTTGCGGGACCGGGCGGCACAGGCCGGGCCGGTCAGGGACTGCGTGGCGCTGCTGCGTGGCGACGGCGGCACCGGGGTGATCGCCGAGGTGAAGCGGGCCAGCCCGTCCCAGGGGCCGCTCGCCGCCATCCCCTCCCCGGCGTCCCTCGCCGCCGACTACGAGGCGGGCGGCGCCCGTGCCGTCAGCGTGCTGACCGAGCGGCGCCGGTTCGGCGGGACGCTCGCCGACCTGGACGCCGTACGCTCGCGCGTGAGCGTGCCGGTCCTGCGCAAGGACTTCGTCCTGGGCGACTACCAGCTGTGGGAGGCGCGGGCCCACGGCGCGGACCTCGTGCTGCTGATCGTCGCCGCGCTCGACCAGCCGCTGCTCGCCGACCTGGTGGCCCAGGCCGGCGAGATCGGCCTCACCCCGCTGGTGGAGGTCCACGACGCCGACGAGGCGGAACGGGCGCTGGCCGCGGGCGCGCGGGTGATCGGCGTCAACGCCCGTGACCTGCGCACCCTGGAGGTGGACCGGACGGCCTTCGCCCGTGTCGCGCCCCACCTCCCCGCGGACGTCGTCGCCATCGCCGAGTCGGGCGTCCGCGGCCCGGCCGACGTCGCCGCCCACGCCCGTCAGGGCGCGGACGCGGTCCTGGTCGGCACCTGCCTGGTGACGGGCGGCGCCCCGCGCGAGGCGGTACGGAAGCTGACGAGGGCGGGCGGGGCGCGGTCCACTGCGGCGTCGGCGGGCGGGGCGCGGTCCGCTCCCGTGTCTGCGGGCGGGGGACGTCCTGCTCCCGCGTCGGCGGGCCGGGTCCCCGTGGCGCCGGAGGGGCGGGCACGTCCCGCTCCCGCCCGGCCCCTTCCCGCCTCGCCGCCCCCGGCCCGGCCGCCGGAATCGTGACGACCTCGACCTCGACCGGACCGTCAGGGCCGGGCCCCGTGGGCCCGGCCCTGACGGGGGTTCAGCCTCCCGTCGCACGCTTCGTGGTGATCGTGCGCCAGCGGTCGAGGACGGCGGTCGCCGCGCCCGAGTCGATGGACTCGGCCGCCCGGAACAGGGCCGGGGACAGCCGCTCGGTGAAGGGCCGCGAGGACGGTTCGAGCGCGGCGAGACCGGCGGCCGCCGAGAGCAGTACCGCGTCCCGTACGGGCCCCCGGGCGCCGGCGAGGACCTCGCGGGCCACCCGCGCGTTGTGCGCCCGGTCGCCGCCTCGCAGCGCGCCCGCGTCCGCCCGGGGGATGCCGAGGGCCCGCGGGTCGAAGCGCTCCTCGCGCACCTCACCGCCGTGCACCGACCAGACCGTGGAGGTCGTGGTGACCGTCAGTTCGTCCATGCCGTCGTCGCCCCGGAACACCAGCGCCGACACCCCCCGCCGGGCCAGTACCCCGGCGAGCAGCGGAGCCAGCCGGGGATCGGCCACGCCCACGGCGCAGGCGGTCGGCGCGGCCGGATTCACCAGCGGGCCCAGCGCGTTGAAGACCGTACGGATGCCCAGCTCCCGGCGCGGCCCGGCCGCGTGCCGCAGCGCCGGGTGGAACTCCGGTGCGAAGCAGAAGGTGATGCCGACGTCCTCGGCGACCTCCGCGATCTCGGCCGGCTCCAGCCGCAGCGCGACGCCCAGCTCCTCCAGGACGTCGGCCGAGCCGCAGGCCGAGGACGCCGACCGGTTGCCGTGCTTGACGACACGGGCACCGGCGCCGGCGGCCACGACCGCGGACATCGTCGAGATGTTGACGCTGTTCGACCCGTCACCGCCCGTGCCCACGATGTCGAGCGTGGCGCCCGGGACCTCCAGACGTACCGCGTGCCGGTACAGGGCCCGTACCAGCCCCTCGATCTCCTCGACGGTCTCGCCCTTGGCCCGCAGCGCCACCATGAGCCCGGCGAGCCGTACCGGCCCCGCCCTGCCCGACATGACGTCGTCCATCGCCCATTCCGTGTCCCGCGCGGTAAGACTCCGGCCGTTCAGCAGGGCGTCCAGCAGATCCGGCCAGCTGTGCGTCAGCGGTTCGGCGCTCATGGAATTCTCCTCAGCCCGACATCCGAATACGTGTCGTACACCAGTCTGCTGACCGCCCGACCGGCATTCCAGACCACTGTCCGCCGAGTCGTACGGTCCAATTTCCGCGGGAATCCGCCAGAGGGAGGGAAGTGCTGTGGCACTGCACATGACCGTCGACATCGCGAGGGATTCCGAGATTTCCCTGACGGCGCAGATCCAGCGGTTCATCAAGAAGGAGATATCCGAGGGAGTTCTCCATCCCGGCACCCGGCTGCCGTCCAGCCGCGCCCTCGCCGACGACCTCGACGTGTCACGCAGCGTGGTCGTGGAGGCCTACGGGCAGCTCGTCGCCGAGGGGTACCTGGAGGCGACGCGGGGCGCGGGGACCCGGGTGGGCCCGCACGTGGGCGAGGAGGCCGTCGTACCCGCGCTGCTCGACGCGGGCCGCAGCCCGGCGACCCGCTGGGACCTGCGGGCGGGGGGACGCAATCTGCCCGCCTTCCCGAGGCGCGAGTGGCTCTCCTGCTACCAGCGCGTCCTCGACGCGGCCACGCCCGCCGACCACGACTACCCGCCGCCGGCCGGCGAGCCCGCCCTGCGCACCGAACTCGCCCACTACCTGGGCAGATCGCGCGGCGTCCGCGCGGACGCCGACACGATCATGGTGGTGGCCGGCTTCGGGCACGCCCTCGGCCTGCTCTGCGCCGTGCTGCCGTGGCACGGCGTGGACCGGCTCGCCATCGAGGACCCCGGCCATCCGGGGCAGCGCCGGTTCCTGCGGGAGAGCGGCCTCACCCCGGTGCCGGTGCCCGTCGACGACGAGGGCCTCGACGTCGACGCCCTGGCCGCGAGCGGCGCCCGGGCCGTCCTCGTGACGCCCGCCCACCAGTTCCCCACCGGGGTGACCCTGAGCGCACGGCGGCGCGAGGCGCTGATCCGGTGGGCCGGGGCCGTCGGCGGCTGGATCATCGAGGACGACTACGACGGCGGCCTCTGGTACGAGCGCACCCCCCGGCCGCTCGCGCTCCAACGCCTCGCCCCCGACCGGGTCCTCTACGCCGGGACCGCCAGCAAGACACTGGCACCCGGCCTCAGACTGGGCTGGCTCGCGGTCCCCGGAGAACTCGTCGAGCCGCTGCTGCGGGGGCGGGCCCGCCACGACCTCGGCACCGAGACGCTGACCCAGCTGGCCTTCGCGGAACTGCTGCGCAGCGGGACGTTCGACCGGCACCTGCGCCGGCTCAACGCCCACTGCCGCGGCCGCCGCGAGGCGCTCGACGAGGCGGTGCGCCGCCATCTTCCGGGCGCGGAGGTCACCGGCCGGGCCGCGGGGCACCACGCGTACGTCCGGCTGCCCCGGTACGCCGACGAGGCGGCGCTCGTGGGAGCCGCCCTCGGCCGGTCGGTGCTGCTGCGCGGCGCGGCGGCCTACCACGCACGGCCGCTGCGGGGCGCGCCCGCGCTCGTGGTCGGGCACACGCACCTGCCGCGCTCGGGCGTGGCCGAGGCCGTACGGGAGATCGGCGCGGCCGTACGGGAGTTCGGCGCGTTCGCGCCGGGGATCAGCGCGGCCGTGCGCCGGTGAGCCCCGCGCCCTGCCCGGGCGCCGGGGAGCCGCCGCCGCGGAGGAAGTTCTCCAGGAGGGTGAGACCGGCCGTCGTCATGATGCTTTCCGGGTGGAACTGCACGCCCTCGACGGCCAGGGAGCGGTGCCGCAGCCCCATCACATAGCCGTGGTCGGCGGCGACCGCGGTGACGGTCAGCTCCTCGGGCAGCGGTTCGGAGACGACCAGCGAGTGGTACCGCGTGGCCTCAAGCGTGTGGCCGAGACCCTGGTAGATGCCCGCGCCGTCATGCCGGACCGTGCTGATCCGGCCGTGCATGATCTGGTCGGCGACCTCGACCCGGCCGCCGTACGCCAACGCGATGGCCTGATGGCCGAGGCACACGCCGAGCAGGGGCACCCGGCCGGCGAAGCGGTGGACAAGGTCGACGTGGCCGGAGTCCCGGGGGTGTCCGGGGCCGGGGCCGAGGACCACCGCGTCGGGGCGGGAGGCGGCGAGCTCGTCGGGGGAGCGGGTGCGGGACCGTACGACCTCGGTGTCCGCCCCGAGGGTGCGCAGGTACTGGTCGATGATGTGGACGAAGCTGTCGTAGGCGTCGATCAGCAGGACCTTCATACCGGTCGTCTCCAGAGCGGTATCGGGGATGGGATGGATACGAATGGCTGCGGGGTTCGCCTACGCCGAGAGCTCGGCCCCGGTCAGCGCCCAGTACGCGGCGCCCATCTTGGCCAGGGTCTCGCGCCACTCGGCCTCGGGGTCGGACTGCGCCACCAGACCGGCCGAGCTCTGCGTGGAGTAGACGGCGCCGTCGTACTCGATGGTGCGGATGCACAGGGCCAGTTCGCTCCAGCCGCGCACGTCGACCAGGCCCACCGCGCCGGCGTACGCGCCCCGGTGCTCCCGCTCCAGACCGTCGATGATCTCCATCGCGCGGAGCTTGGGGGCGCCGGTCATGGTGCCGGCCGGGAACGTCGCCCGTACGGCCTGCCACGGGTCCGTGCCGGGTTCGAGCTCGCCGGAGACGGAGGACACCAGGTGGAAGACGTGCGAGAACGTCTCCACCGCCATCAGCCGGTCGACGGGCTGGACGCTCGGCCGGCAGACCCGCCCGATGTCGTTGCGGCACAGGTCGACCAGCATGATGTGCTCGGCCCGTTCCTTCTCGCTCTCGCGCAGCTCCTTGATCCGCCGCTGGTTCTCCTCGTGGTCGTCCGGGCAGCGCGGAGCCGTACCCGCGATGGGGCGCATGACGATCCTGCCGTCCTCGATCCGCAGGAACAGCTCGGGGCTCGCGCCGATCAGGGTGCTGCCGGCGCGCGGCAGCAGGTACATGTGCGGCGAGGGGTTGCGGCCGCGCAGCCGGCGGTAGACGTCGACGGGGCCCAGGGCGGTCGTCACGTCGATGCGGTGGCCGATCTGGATCTGGTAGATGTCACCGACCCCGATGTGGTCGAGGCAGCGTCCGGCCCAGTCGAGGAACGTCGAGCGGCTGACGCTGTCCCGCACGTCCAGGGGCTCCGGGGCCGCGGGGACCGGTGACAGCGGGCCGTTCTCGGGGCGTTGGGCCGCGGCCCAGACCTCCAGGGCGATGTCCAGGTGCGCGGGGCGCGGCGGGAAGGCCGCGCTGTCGGCCGTGAGCAGCCGCACCCCGTCGGGTCCGTAGCGGACGGTGTCCCGGAACAGCGTCAGGGTCACATCGGGGCCGTCCGTCTCCTTGGTGCGGGGCGGCAGCTCCTCCATGTGCCAGGCGGACTCGTACGCGAACGTCGTCAGGAATCCGAAGGCGTAGTCGGTGGCGGGCAGTCCGGTGTCGACGGCGAAGAGCCGCTGGGCGCGGGCCGCCAGGTCCCACAGCTGGTCGGAGCGGGTCAGCCGCAGCCGGCGCACACCCGGCCCCTCCGCCTCCGGGTGGAGTCCCGCTGCCTCGGCGGCCGCCACGAGCGCGCGCACCACGTCCGGCGCCCCGTCGATCTCGACGTGGCCGGCGAAGCCGCGGATCTCCGCGAGCCGGCCCACCCCGACGGCGGCCGAGAGCCGCTGCCGCGGGCCCTCGCCGCTCAGGTCCTCGAAGAGGAAGATCTCCGATGGCCCGAGCGCCTCGCGCAGGCCGGTGTACAGGTCGAGCGGGTCGTGCCACGGCAGTTCGTCCGCCGCGACCCGCACCCCGATGGATTCACTCCCCGTCGTCCCCGTCGTCCCCGTCGTCTTCGCCATGGTGAACTCCCGTCGAATTCTCGAAATCGTCCCGGGCAGCGGTCGATTCATCCCGACGATGAAAAGAGAACCGTGCGAGCCGTCGGCGTGCCAGACCAATCGCGCCGCACCGATACGGACCACTTCCGAATTCCTTGACCCCGGACGCCGTAATGGACTGTGCTTTCCGCAGTTTTCGATCCGTGCACGGGAAGGGAGCTCGGACCATGGAAAGCGACTTGAATGAATCCGGCGGGTCCTGGCGGACGCGCGCCGCCGCCCAGCAGCCCGACTGGCCGGACGGGCGGGAGGTGCGCTCCGTGACGCGGTGGCTGTCCCAGGCGCCGCCGCTGGTCCTCGCCGCCGAGTGCGACCGGCTGCGCGAGCGGATGGCGGCGGTGGCCAGGGGCGAGGCCGTGCTCCTCCAGGGCGGTGACTGCGCGGAGACCTTCGGCGAGGCGACCGCCCAGGGCGTGCGCGGCAAGCTCAGGACCCTGCTCCAGATGGCCGTCGTCCTCACCCACGCCACCGCCCTGCCGGTGGTGAAGGTGGGCCGCATGGCGGGGCAGTACGCCAAGCCGCGCTCCAGCCCGGTCGAGCTCCGTGACGGGGTGGCCCTGCCGTCGTACCGCGGCGACGCGGTCAACGGCGCCGCCTTCACCGAGCGGGACCGTACGCCCGACCCGTGGCGGATGCGGCGGATGTACGAGGCCTCCGCGACCACCCTCAACCTGGTCCGGGCGCTCACCACCGGCGGCTTCGCCGACCTGCGCCAGGTGCACGACTGGAACCAGGGGTTCGTGGCGGGCTCGGCGGCCGGCCGGCGCTACGAGCGGATCGCCGACGAGATCGACCGCACCCTCGCCTTCATGCAGGCTTGCGGGGTCGGCCTCGGGGAGCTGACGAGCGCGGAGTTCTTCGTCGGCCACGAGGGGCTGCTCCTCGACTACGAGGCCGCCCTCACCCGCGTCGAGGCGGAGTCCGGCCGCGCGTACGCCACGAGCGGGCACCTGCTGTGGATCGGTGAGCGGACCCGGGACCTGGACGGCGCGCACGTCGAGTACTTCTCCCGCGTCGCGAACCCGATCGCGGTCAAGCTCGGCCCCACCGCCTCGCCCGACGACGTCCTCGGCCTCATCGACCGCCTCGACCCCGCCCGCGAACCGGGCCGGCTGACCCTGGTGCTCCGGGCCGGCGCCGACCGCGTCCGCGACGTGCTGCCCACGCTCGTGGAGAAGGTGACCGCGGAGGGGGCCCAGGTGTGCTGGGTCAGCGACCCGATGCACGGCAACACCTTCACGGCGCCGAGCGGGCACAAGACGCGCCGCTTCGACGCCGTCCTCGACGAGGTCCGCGGCTTCATGGAGGTGCACCACGCCCTCGGCACCCACCCCGGCGGCGTCCATGTGGAACTCACCGGTGACGACGTCACCGAGTGCGTGGGCGGCGGCAACGAGGTCCGCACCGAGGACCTCGACCGGCGCTACGAGACCGCCTGCGATCCGCGGCTCAACCACGACCAGTCCCTCGACCTGGCCTTCCTCCTCGCCGAGCGGTACCGCGAGCGTCCGGCGACGCTCACGCCCGGCAGCCGTCCCTGAGCACGTCGAACGGGGGCTCGGCGGCCAGGTAGAAGTGGTCGCCGGGCACCGTCCGCAGCCGGAAGGCGCCCCGGCTCGCCTCCTGCCACGCCCCGGCCTGCGCCGGGGTCACCCGGGGATCGGCGTCCCCGACGAGCGCGGTGACGGGACAGGACAGCGGCGCCCGGTCCGGCTGAGCGTACGCGCCGAGCATGGCGAAGTCGGCGGTGAGCGCGGGCAGGATCAGCGCGCGGAAGTCCGGGTCGTCGAGCAACTCCGGCGGGGTGCCGCCCAGTTCGGTCAGGGTCCGCAGGGCGCCCTCCGGGCCCTCCGGGGCGTCGGAGCGCGGCAGGTGCGGCGCCCGCGCACCCGAGACGAGGAGCCCGTACACCGGGGAGCCGCGCTCCTCCAGCACGGCCGCCGTCTCGTACGCCACGAGCGCGCCCATGCTGTGTCCGAACAGCACGACCCGCCGGCCGTCGTCCGAACCGGCGATCTCCTCGGCGATCAGGCGCGCCATCGCGCACAGGTCACGGAACGGCTCCTCGTCGAGGCGCTCGGCGCGCCCCGGGTAGCACACGGTGTACACCTCGGCGCCGGCGAGCGCGCCGCTCCACCCCCGGAAGAACAGCGGGGAGCCGCCGGCGTGCGGAAAGCAGAAGAGCCGCACCAGGGCCGAGGCCCGCGGTGCGGTGATACGGGTCCACGGCATGGGGCCCTCCTCAGTACAGTGCGGCGGCGCAGGCGCGGGACAGCGCCCGCAGGCTGGAGACCATGGACTCCGGCGGCAGCGCCGAGGCCCGGTGGGCGAGCGGGAGTTCGGTGCAGGCGGCGAGCACCGGGAGGGAGCGCCGCCGCCACAGGGATTCCACGACGTCCTGGAAGGCGCCGGCGGCCTCGATGGTCCGCCCGGCCTTCACGAGCCCGGCGGCGGTGTGGACGCGCTCCTGCTCCGCGTCGCCGGGGACGTGCAGCGGGTAACCGCGCGTCGCCGCCCGCTTCTGGTACAGGCCGCTGGCCACGGTTCCGGTGGTGGCCGTGAGCCAGCCGCCCTCCGGGCTCAGCCGTACCGCCTCGTCGAGGGTCGCGTCGACGATGTCCACGAGGGGGGCGGGAAGTTCGGAGGCGATGTCGTCGAGCAGCGCGTGCGCGGTGTTGCAGGGGATCGCGAGCAGATCGGCCCCCCATTCGACGAGGGTGAACAGATGTTTGCGAATGCGCCGGGCCGCCTCGGTGTCGCCGCCGAGGATCGCCGCCGTGCGGTCGGGCACGGAGGGGTCGGAGAGCATGACGATCCGGGGGTGTTCCTGGTCCCGCGAGGCCGGCACGTCGTCGGCCAGGAGACGGAGGAACTCCGCGGTCGCCGCGGGCCCCATCCCGCCGAGTACGCCCAGCGTTCTGCCCGGAGGCGGGGTCGTCGCCGCAGTCATGGCACGATGCTGGGCCCCGCCGCTGACACCCCGCTGACACCGCGCTGACCGGCCCGCCGACGGCCTCCCGCACCGCCCCGGGCCACCCCTCCGGGGGTACGGGCAACCCGCTCCAGGACCCGGGGGTTTGCCCCATGGTCGCTCCGTTGCACGTGCGATAGCGTCGCAGAGCGCCGGGTCCACCAGGGGCCCGGACCGGCTCTCCCCCCCCCGTGCCCGTTCGGGCCACTCTCCAGAACTGAGGGACCTTCATGCGCCAGTTACTCCGCGGCCTCGGGATCTTCGCCGTGTCCGGCACCGCCGTCGTGTCGCTCGCCTCCTGCGGAATGGTGCAGGGGGAGACGTACGAGGACGACAGCAACCTCTCCGGCAAGATCACCTCGGTCCGCCTCGACAACGGATCGGGCGGTGTCACGGTCAACGGGGTCAAGGACGGCGCCTTCGCGCTGCACCGCAAGATCGAGTTCCAGGGCGAGCGGCCCCAGGGAGCCACCCACCGGATCGAGAACGGCGTGCTCGTCCTCGGCGGCTGCGGCAACCGCTGCTCGGTCAACTACACCGTCGACGTGCCGGCCGGCATCCCGGTCAGCGGCGAGGTCTCCAGCGGGGCGATCCGCCTCGCCCAGGTCGGTTCCGTCGAGGTGACGACCAGCTCGGGCCGCGTCGAGATGAACGGGGTCACCGGCACCGTCCAGGTGCGGACCAGCAACGGCCAGATCAACGGCACCGGCATCAAGGGCGACCGGATCCAGGCCCAGACCTCCAACGGCAAGATCAACCTGTCCCCGGACACCCCCGCCGACGTCCGCGCCCAGACCTCCAACGGTGACGTCACCCTCACCGTGCCGCGGGCCAGCTACAAGGTGACCGTCGACTCCAACAACGGCGACCAGACCATCGACGTGCCCAGCGACCCGGCCGGCAAGTACGAGCTCGGGGTGCGCACCAGCAACGGCGACATCACCGTCAGGAACAGCTGAGCACCGGGCGGGCCCGAGCCCGCCCGCCCCACCTCCGTACGACCGCGACCCCCACCGCGTACAGCCGCCGTCCCCACCTCCGTACGACCGCCGCCCACCCGCCGTCCGTACGCCCTCGCGGCGTCGGCGGCGGTGGCGATCAGCGCCGTGTCAGCCCCCTGTCAGCGCCTCTGAAGAGTCTGGAGTGGCTCCGACCACTCAAGGAGGCCCGGCGCATGACCTCGCTCGAAGCGGTGTCGAGTTATCTGCCACCCGCCATACCCGTGGAAGAACTGCGTGAACCGCTGGGTCTCACCGACCAGCAGGTACGCAGGTTCACCAGGCTCTACGGCCTGGAGCGGATCTGCCAGGCGCCCGACCAGTCCGAGGCCGAGCTGCTGCTCGCGGCCGCCGGGAAGCTGGAGGCCCTCGCAGGCCAGGAAGACCGCGTGCGCTACGTGGTGCGCGCCAAGGGGCTGCGCACCACCGCGCCCTACCCCGTCAACCCCCTCCAGCAGGTGCGCGAGGCGCTCGGACTGCGCCACGCGACCGTGTTCTCCGTGGCCGACCACGGCTGCGCGACCGGACTGCTCGCCCTCGACGTGGCGGGCACCCTGCTGGCCGCCGACCCGGACCCCGGCGCCCTCGCCCTGGTCCTGGCCGGCGACAAGACGTTCACTCCGTTCTCCCAGTGGGTCGAGGACGTCTCCATCATGGGCGAGGGCATGACGGCCCTGCTCGTCAGCGCGGACGGCCCCCGCGACCGGGTCCTCGGCTACCAGGCCCGCATCATCGGCCGGGACGACGGCGTGATCGACCTGGACCCCGAGGGGGCCAGGGAGGCCAAGCGCATCTACCAGGACGTCATGTCCGAGGTCATCCACGGCGCGCTCGCCGCCGCCGGGATCGGCATCGGCGACCTCGACCTCGTGCTCCCGCACAACGTCAACCGCGTCTCGTGGACGGTCGCCGCGAAGAACCTCGGCATCTCCCAGGACCGCATCTTCCTGGACAACATCGCGAAGACCGGCCACTGCTTCTGCGCCGACCCCTTCGTCAACTACCAGTCCGCGCGCGAACTCGGCCTGCTGCGGCCCGGAGGCCTCTACCTGATGACCTCCGCCGGCCTCGGCCAGTCGTTCGCGGCGACGGTCCTCCAGCACTGACACCGAGAGGACGGCACATGAGCGGCACACTCCCGGGCTTCCGAGCGCGGCTCGCGACAGCCCTGACCGGGGCGCCCGAGACCCCGCTGCTGTTCCTCGGCAACTTCGAGGTGGAGCAGCAGTGGGCGGAGGGCGAGCACACCCTGCCACGTCTCTCGGCGGCGACGGCCGGAGCCGTGGTCAACCACATGGACGAGTTCGCCCTGTTCCTCGGCGGCGCCGGCGACCACGTCGTCCTCAAGACCCGGCCGGACGACGACTACCTCGCCTTCCTCGCCGGACTCGGCGTCGACCTGCCCCGCATCCACGTGCCCGGCCGGCAGGACCCGCAGCGCACGGTCACCGAGGACGCCCTCGACGACCCGGCGCTGCTGGCGGCCCTGTCCGCGCTGTCGGCGCAGGGCTGCCAGGTCACCGCGCACGGCATCTCCACGGACGAGCGGCGTTTCACCGAGGCGGCAGGACTGCCGCTCGCCGGACCCGGCCCGGACGTCTGCAAGGCGGTCAACAGCAAGGTGTACAGCCGCCGCGTCGCCGACGAGCTCGGGCTGCGCCAGCCCCGCGGCTGGGCCTGCGACACCCTCGACGGACTCGCCGCGGCCTTCGCCGCCGCCACGGACGACAGCGGCACCCGGTACGTGGTCAAGGAGGCGTTCGGCGTCTCCGGCAAGGGCATCGCCGTACTGGAGAGCCGGCGCAGGGCCGACCGGATCCTCGGCATGGTGCGCAAGCAGGCGGACCGCTCGGGGAACGGGTCCGTCGCCTTCGTCGTCGAGGAATGGGTGGCCAAGGAGACGGACCTGAACTACCAGTTCACGGTCGGCCGCGACGGCTCCGTACGCTTCGACTTCGTCAAGGAACAGCTCACCGAGGGCGGGGTGCACAAGGGGCACCGGATGCCCGCCCGGCTCACCGCCGCCCAGCGGGACGCGGTCCGCGACGCCGCCGAGCGACTCGGCAAGCGCCTCGCCGCCGACGGCTACTTCGGCGTGGTCGGCGTGGACGCCATGGTCGACCCCGACGGCGGCCTCTACCCGGTCGTGGAGATCAACGCCCGGCACAACATGTCGACCTACCAGGTCGGCCTGGAGGAGCGGTTCGTCCGGGACGGCCGGATCGCCGTCGCCCGCCACTACCCGCTCCGGCTCGCCGCGCCCCTGCCGTTCGCGGAGACCCGCGACCTGCTCGACGGGCTCCTCTTCGACGCGGACCGGGGGACCGGCCTGCTCGTCAACAACCACGCCACGGTCAACGCGGCCTTCGCCGAGAGCTTCCCCGGCGGCCCCGCCGAGAGCCCCGCCGCGCCGACCGTCGACGGACGCCTGTACGGGGTCCTCGTGGAGGAATCGGACGCCCGCATCGGCACCCTCGACACGGAGATCGCCGCGCGACTCGCGGCACGGAAGGACAACGCGGCATGACCACACGACACGAGGTCCAGGGAATCCCCGTCGCCGAACTCGCCGAGACCTACGGCACCCCCTTCTACCTGTACGACGGGGACGCGCTCGAAGGCCGCATGCGGGAGCTCCGCGAGGCCTTCGACCCCCGCCTCGAAATCTTCTTCTCCCTCAAGTCCAACCCCAACGTCGCCGTCTGCGCCCTGCTCCACGCGCACGGCGCCCGCGCCGAGGTCTGCTCGCTGACCGAGCTCCTCACCGCCCGCCGGGCCGGCGTCGCCCCCGAGGACATCATCTTCCTCGGCCCGGGCAAGAGCCGCGCCGAACTGGCCGCCTGCCTCGACGAGGGCGTGGCCGCCGTCGTCTGCGAGTCGCTCCAGGAACTCGCCGTCATCGACGAACTGGCCCGGGAGCGCGGCGAGCGGGCGCCCGTCGCCCTGCGCGTCAACCCCGCCTTCTCGGTGAAGGGCTCCGGCCTCACCATGGGCGGCAAGCCCCGCCAGTTCGGCATCGACGAGGCACAGCTGTTCGCCGACACCGGCCTCGCCCAGCGCTTCCCGCACGTCCGACTGATGGGCGTACAGGTCTACATGGGCACCCGCATCCTCAGCGAGCAGTCCGTCGTCGAGAACTCCACGCGCATCTTCGAGCTGGCCGAACGCCTCTCCGCCGCGCTCGGCTTCGACCTGGAGCTCGTCGACATCGGCGGCGGCCTCGGCGTCGCCTACTTCGACGGCGAGAACGACCTCGACCTCCCGGTGCTCGCCGCGGACCTCAACCCCGTCGTGGCCGCCTTCGCCGACCGGCACCCGCGCACCCGGCTCGTCATGGAACTCGGCCGCTACCTGACCGCCGAGGCCGGCACGTACGTCCTCCGCGTCCGGTACGTGAAGACCTCGCTCGGGGAGCGCTTCGCCGTCACCGACGGCGGCACCCACCACCACATGGCGGCCGTCGGCATCGGCTCCTTCGTCAAGCGGAACTTCCCCATGCGCCTGATCAGCGGCGCCGCGGGCGACGAGACCGGCACGGAGACGTGGAACGTCACCGGACCGCTGTGCACCCCGAACGACACCCTGGCCAAGAAGATCGAACTGCCGCCGCTCGCCCCGGGCGACCTGCTCGGCGTGGACCGCTCCGGCGCGTACGGCCCCACCGCCTCGCCCGTGAACTTCCTCAGCCACGGCTACCCCGCCGAGGTGCTCGTCGTCGACGGACACGCCCACCTCGTCCGCGAGGCCGACCGCCCGGACGACCTGCTGAGCAAGCAGCGGCTCCCGGCGGCCGTACTCCGGACCCGCACCACCGCCACCCACTGACCCCGACCACCGCCGGAAGGACTCCCGCCATGACCGCTCCGACCACCACCGACCGCGCCCGGATCGTCTCCGAGATCTCCGCGGCCCTCCACGACGTGCTCGACTACGACCTGCCGGAACTGACCGAGGACTCCCGGCTCTTCGACGAGCTGGGCCTCGACTCGACGGGCGTCTTCGAGATGCTGATGCGTCTCGAGGAGTCGCTGGACATCGAGTTCGACACGGACTCCCTCGAGATGGCGCACTTCGCGAGCGTGCGCTCCCTCACCGACTTCATCGCCGCCGAAACGGGTGCCAGGGGATGACCGTGCAGCCCGCCCAGGCACCCCGCGCCGCCGAGGACACCGGAGTGTTCCCGCTGCGGCTCGCGGCGGCCGCGCACCGTACGTTCCCCGAGGGCACGGCACGGATCGACGACGCCTTCTCCGCACGGCACTTCGCCGACCTCACCACGCTCTACGGGGTCGAGCACCGCCCCGAGGTCGCCGCCCGCGGCACCGGCAACACCTTCGCCGTCATGGCCGCGGCGCTGCTCGCCGAACTGTCGGCCGGGCCCGTGGAGGCCGAACTCGTCGTCGTCGCCCATGCCACCCCCGACCTGGACTGCCGGCTCGCCGCGGTCACCGCCCTTTCCGTGCTCGTCCCCGGCGACCCGCAGGTGCTCACGGTCGCCGACTGCGGCTCCGCGGCGCCCTTCGTCGCCCTGGAGCTGGCCGGGCGGTACGTCCGGCGGCACGGATACCGCTCGGCCGCCGTGTTCGTCCTCGACCAGGCGACCCTGCCGTACGAGACGGGCCGCGACCTCGCCGGTGACGCGGGAGTCGCCCTGCTGTTCACCGTCGACGGCGCGGCCGGAGAGCTCGCGGTGCGCCGCACCTCCGGCGTCGGCGCCGAGGACGTGCCGGGCCTGGCCCCGGCGCTCCTCGACGGCCTCGGCTGCGGCCCGGACGTCCCGCTCGTCCTCGGCCCCGGCCTCGACCCCGGGGCCGCGCTGCCCGGCCGCACCGGCCGCCGGCTGCCGGCACCGGCCGGGCTCCCGGCCTCCGCGGCCCTGACCGAGCTGGTCGCCGAGGCGGGCCGGGCCCCGCACGAGGACCGTCTCGCGCTGCTCGACCACGATCCGGAGACCGGCGAACTCAGCGCCTGCCTGCTCAGGACGGACGCGTGACCACGCTCGCGCCCGACGGTACGGCGCTGCTCGAACTCGTCCACGGCACGGCCCGGCACGAGGGTCTCGCCCCCGCGCTCGCCGCGCTCGGCACCGCCGTCCTGCCCGGCCTGCTGCCGTGCGGACCCGCCGGGCACGCCGTGGTCGACGCCCGGACCCACGCGGAGGCCGAGGAGATCTGGACCGACGGCCTGCGCCACCCCCGCGACCGCCGACGGGAGACCCCGCCGACCGAGACCGCCCTCCCGGGCGGCGCCGTACTCACGACCCGGACCACCCGGCCGGGCCCGGACGGCGACAGCCTCCCGGGCGCGCCCGGCGGGGCCCCGGGTGCCGCGTACACCCTGGGTACGGGGGGGCCCGGTGCCACGTACGCCCTGGGCCTGGTGTGGCTGCGGCTCGGGCTCTCCGAAGGGCTGCGGGCCGCCTGTGTCGCCCGTCTCGCGCAGCGGCGGACCGGGGACTCCACCCTGCTCCAGCAGCAGCTGGTCAAGGGCACCGTCGCCGACGTCCTCGTCGAGCACCTGGAGGTCCGGGCCGTACTGACCGGGGCCGCCCCGGGCGCTCTCGACACCGGCATGCTGCACCACCTGCACCGCCGGATCACCGCCGCCGACCGCGAACAGGTACGGCTGCTCGGGGCCTCGGGCTACCTCAGGGACAGCCCCGGCATGACCGTCCACGTCTCGGAGCTGCTCGCCGAGGCCCACACCGGCGGGGAGGGCACGCCATGACCTTCGTGGACGCACGCCTCGCGGCGCTCCGCGGCCGCATGCGCGCATGGGGCGCGGACCTGCGCCCGCTCGCCCTGGAGATCGACCGCGACCCGGAAGCCGTCCGCCGCCACTTCCACCTGCCGGCCGTGCGCCACCTGGCCACCATGGGCATACCCGAAGCGTACGGTCACGAGCCGGAGAAGATCGACGGATACCGCTTCTACGGCGACTCCGCCCTCGAACGGGCCATCGTCATGGAGGAGTTGGCCTGCGCCGACGTCGGCACGCTCGTCGCCGCGCCGGGTCCGCTCCTCGCCGGGGTCGCCGTCGGCCTCTTCGCGGACGAGGACCAGAAACGCTGGTTCTACGGCCGGATGCTCAGTGAACCGCTGTGGACCTGCTTCGCCCTGACCGAACCCGACGGCGGCTCCGACGCCGCCGCGATGCGCAGCACCCTCACCCCCGCCCAGGGCGGCGGCGCCCTGCTGAGCGGCGAGAAACGCTACGTCGGCAACGCGTCCCGCGCCCAGCTCGGCGTCGTGTTCGCCCGCAGCAGGCCGGGACCGCTCGGCATCACCGCCGTCCTCGTCGACACCGCGGACCCTGGTTTCCGCGCCGAACCGCTCGACATGATCGGACTGCGCGGCGCCCGGATCAGCTCCATCGCCATGGACCGCGTCGTCGTCCCCGAGGACCGTTTCCTCGGCCGGCACCTGCCCGCCACCCGGCGCGGCGTGTGGGCCTTCGTCCAGACCTTCAACCTGCTGCGACCCGGCGTCGCCGCCATCTCCGTCGGCATCGCCCGGGCCGCCCTCGAGTACGTCACCGCCCACCGCGGCACCCTGCGCGCCGCCGAACGCGAGCGGCTCGACGACCTCGGCCGGCGCGTCGACGCGGCACGCCTCCTGGTGCACCACGCCGCCGCCGCCGTCGACGCCCGCGGCACGGACGGCCACCTGGCCTCCGCCGCCAAGCTGCGCACCGCCCGGCTCGCCGAGGACACCACCCTGGCGGCCTGCTCCTTCTTCGGGCCCGGCGCCCGCCTCGACCACCCGCTGCTCGACAAACTCACCCGGGACGCCCGGGCGATGGAATTCCTCGAAGGCACCGCCCACATGCAGCGGCTGAACCTCTTCCAGGGGCTGCTCGGCGGAAAGATCGACCGCGCCGCACCACCCCTCGCCACGCGCTGAGAGCGCCGTCCTGTCAGCGGTGGATCAGCCCGCCGTCAGGGCCCGGCACAAGCATGCACTTTCACCGTCCTCGGCCGAGCCGAGCACGTCATCGTCTGAAAAGGTGGACACAGTCATGGTGAAGCCGTCCCCGGCTTTCTCGGTGATACCGGGCGCGCAGGTCCAGGGCGCCCTCTCCGGCCGCGAGAAACAGGTCGTGGAGATCGTGGAGGACGCCTACCGGCTCCACGGAGCGGGCCGGACCGTCAACCCGCCCTCGTACTTCCTGCGCTTCCCCGACCGGCCCGACGCGCGGATCATCGCGCTGCCCGCCTCCTGCGGCGGTGACATCGGCGTCGACGGCATCAAGTGGATATCGAGCTTCCCCGGCAACATCACCTCCGGCCTGCCCCGCGCCTCCGCGGCCCTCCTCCTGAACGACCCCGCCACGGGCTACCCGTTCGCCTGCATGGAAGGCTCCATCATCAGCGCCGTCCGGACCGCAGCGTCCGCCGCGCTCGCCGCCGACCGGCTCTCCCGGGGCCGCCCCCGGCCGCTGCGGCTCGGCATCGTGGGCACCGGCCTCATCGCCCGCTACATCCACACCTTCCTGGCCGCCACCGGCTGGGAGTTCGAGCACGTGGGCGTCCACGACCTGCGCCCCGAGTACGCCCGCGAGTTCCGCGTCTACCTGGAGCAGACCGGCGAGCGGGCCCCCGTCACCGTCCACGAGACCTCGGAGGACCTGCTGCGCTCCTCCGACCTCGTGGTCTTCGCGACCGTCGCCGGCGCGCCGCACGTCACCGACCCCGGGCTCTTCGCCCACCGCCCGCTCGTCCTGAACGTCTCGCTGCGCGACCTGGCACCCGAGGTCGTCCTGGCCTCGGCCAACATCGTCGACGACATCGAGCACTGCCTCAAGGCCGACACCTCGGTCCACCTCGCCGAACAGCGCACCGGAAACCGCGAGTTCATCACCGGCACCCTGTACGACGTGATCACCGGGTCCGTACGGCCCGATCCGTCGCTGCCGCTGGTGTTCTCCCCCTTCGGCCTCGGCGTGCTCGACCTCGCCGTCGGCAAGTACGTCCACGACCTCGTCCGAGACGCCGGTGAACTCCACGTCGTCGACGACTTCTTCCACGAACTGGACCGCTACGGACAGCGGCAGACCACCACGGCCTGAACACGCGCGCAGCGGGCGGGAGCAGACGCATGCCAGTCATCACGACGCCGCAGGAATTCGACGTCGACGACCTCTTCGTCGACGTCCGGCGGGTCACCGGATATCCCCTCTACCTGAAATGCGAGGGCTTCAACTTCGCGGGCTCGGTCAAACTCCGCGCCGCGAACGAGATGGTGGAGTCCGCCGAGCGCACCGGGGCGCTCCGCCCCGGCATGACCATCGTCGAAAGCTCGTCCGGGAACCTGGGCGTGGCCCTCAGCCTGGTCGCCGTCAGCCGGGGCTACCGGTTCGTCTGCATCACCGACTCGCGGTGCACCCAGGCGTCCCGCAGGCTGATGCAGCGGCTCGGCGCCGACGTACGCGTGGTCTCCCGGCCGCACCCGGAGCGGGGCCTTCTCGGCGCGCGCCTGGACCTGGTCCGCCGGCTGTGCGAGGAGCACGACGACTTCCACTGGCTCAACCAGTACGCCAACACGGGCAACTGGACCGCGCACTACCAGTCGACCGCCCCGCAGATCGCCAAGGCCTTCCCCGACCTCGACCTCCTCTTCGTCGGCGCGGGCACCACCGGCACCCTGATGGGCTGCGCCCGGTTCTTCCGCGAGCACAACCCGGCGGTGACCATCGTCGCCGTCGACGCGGCCGGCTCGGTCAACTTCGGCGGCGAGCCCGCCCCCCGGCTCATCCCCGGCGTGGGCACGAGCGTGCGGCCCGCCCTCCTCGACGCGTCACTCGTCGACGACGTCGTCATCGTCCCCGAGAAGGACACCGTGCGCGCCTGCCGGGCGCTGCTCCGCGAAGGCTTCCTGCTCGGCGGCTCCACCGGCACCGTGCTCAGCGGCGCCGTCCGCTGGCTGCGCGAGAACCGGCCCGGCGCCACCGACCTGACCGCCGTCGCCATCGCCCCCGACCTCGGCGAGCGGTATCTGGACACCGTGTACGACGACGCCTGGGTCGGCGACGCGTTCGGGCCGGAGACCCTCACCGAGGACCCCTTCACACCGCCGCCGCCCGCCCCGAGGGCCCGCGGCCGCCGCCCCTCCCACGTCCCGCCCGCCCCGCACCATCCCGCCGATCCCGTCCGGGTCGGCCCGACCACCACTGGGAGCCTGTGATGACATCGACTCCGGGCGCCGGACCGGCGCTCACCGCGGGCCAGGTGGAGATCTGGCTCGACGCGCGGGCCGCCGGACGCAGCAGCGCGTACAACTCGGCCGGATACCTGGACATCCGGGGCCCGCTCGACACCGGCCGCTTCCGCACCGCGCTCCGCCGGCTCGCCGAAGAGGCCGAATGCCTGCGGGCCCGCTTCACCGACGTCGACGGCGAACCGCGCCAGAGCATCGAACCGCTCCCCGAGCCGCCGCTGACCGAGGCCGACCTGCGGCACGCGGACGACCCCGCGGAGGCGGCCCGCGCGTGGATGCGGCGGGACCTCGCCGTCCCCATGGGCATCGACGACTTCCCGCTGATGCGGACCGCCGTCCTCACCGTCGCCCCCGACCGCGCCTTCTTCTACCTGTGCGTGCACCACCTGCTGTGCGACGGCTTCAGCCAGACGGTCCTGTGGCGCCGGCTCGCCGAGCTGTACGCCGCGGACCCGGACGGCCACGCGCCCGGTACGGCCCTGCCGCCCCTGCGCGACCTGGTCGACGCCGAGACCGCGTACCGCGCGTCCGGACCGGCCCGCCGCGACGCGGAGTTCTGGCAGCGGCGCTTCCCCGAGCCGCCGGAGCCGGTCACGCTGTCCCGCCGGCCCACCGCCGCCGGGCTCCCCAGCGGATTCCTCCGCCACTCCGTCGTCCTGCCCGACGAGACGGTACGGGCCCTCCGCGACAGCGCGAGCCGCTCGGACGTCACCTGGCCCACCGTGGCGATGGCCGCCACCGCCCTCTACACCCAGCGGGTCGCCGGCACCGAAGAGGTGCTGCTGACCCTGCCGGCCACCGCCCGGATGAACGCCCGCCAGCGGGCCGTGCCCGGCATGATGGCCAACTACCTGCCCCTGCGCGTACCGGTACGCCCCGCCCTCACCAAGGCGGAACTGCTCCGGCTCACCTCCCGGGAGCTCGCCCAGGTCCTGCGGCACCAGCGGCACCGGGTCAGCGCGATCCGCCGCGGCATGGGGCTGCGCAGCGACGACCGCCGTCCCTTCGGCCCCTTCGTCAACCTGCTGCCGCAGCAGACCGGCCTCGGCCTCGGCCCGTGCACGGCCGAGGTGCACAACCTGTCCACCGGCCTCGTCGACGACGTGATGGTCACGCTCGTCGAGACCCCCGGCGACGGCATCGAGATCCACCTCAACGGCAACCCCGACCGCTACACCGACGCCGAGACCGCACACCACCTCGCGAGGCTCGCCGCCTTCGTCGGACGGTTCGCCACGGCCGCGGACGAGGACCGCGTGGGCAGCCTGGACATCCCCGACGACCTGCCGGGCATCCCCGCGCAGGGAGCCCACGGCGCCTCCGCGCGAGCAGGCCGGGGCGGTTCGTCGCCCGAAGGGCGGGGCGTTCCGCCGCGCGCGGGCCAGGGCGTTCCCTCGCGGGCAGGCCTGGGCGAGCCGTCGCCCGGAGGCAAAGGCGAGCCGTTCCCCGCAGGCCAGGGCGAGCCGTCGCCCGGGGGCCAGGGCGTTCTCCCGCGCGCAGGCCAGGGCGAGTCGTCGCCCGGAGGCCACGGCACCCCGTCGCCCGGGGACCGCGGCACCCCGTCGCCCGAAGGCCCCCGCGCCGCCTCGCCCGGAGGCCGCGGCCGTCCCGCCTGGCTGCGTACCGCCTCGGGCCCCGAGCGGCCCGCCGACTTCACCTGCGTCGTCGAGCGCGTCCGGGAGCAGGCCGCCCGGCGGTCCGGCGCGGTCGCCGTCGAGGACGACGACGTCCGCCTCACGTACGCCTCCCTCGTCGCCCGCGCCTCCGCACTGTCCCGCACCCTGCCCGGCACGGGCCTCGTCGGCGTGCTCGTCACCCCCGGCGCCGGCTACGTGACCTCGGTACTCGCCGTCATCGCCGCCGGCGCCGCCTACGTACCGCTCGACCCGCACGCGCCCCTCGCCCGCACGGCCGCCCTCCTCGCCGACCACGGCATCGACCACCTGATCGCGGACGCGCCGCACCGCCCCCTCGCCGAGCAGGCCGCCGCGGCCGCAGGACACCCCGTGCGGATCGTCACCCCCGACGGCGCGGAGGACCCCCTGGACGGCCTCGCGCCGCTCGCCGGCGCGCCCCGGGACCTGGCGTACGTGATCTTCACCTCCGGGTCCACCGGGCAGCCCAAGGGCGCCATGGTGCACCGCGCGGGCATGGTCAACCACCTGCTCGCCAAGGTCGACGACCTGGCGCTGACCGAGCGGGACACGCTCGTCCAGAACGCCCCCGTCACCTTCGACATCTCCGTCTGGCAGATGCTCGCCCCGCTCGTCGTCGGCGGCCGGGTGCGCGTCGTCGGCCGGGACACCGCGGCCGACCCCGACCTCCTCTTCCCGCTCGCCGCCGCCGACGGCGTCACCGTCCTGGAGGTCGTGCCCTCCCTGCTGCGCGCCGCCCTCGACGCCTGGGACCTCACCGGCACCGGCGTGGACCTGCCCGGCCTGCGCCACCTCATGGTCACCGGCGAGGCCCTCCCCGCCGACCTCTGCCGCCGCTGGCTCGCCCGCCACCCGGGGACGCCCCTCGTCAACGCCTACGGACCCACCGAGTGCTCCGACGACGTCACCCACGCGCACATCCGGCGCGCCCCCGCCTCCGACCGGCCCGTCCCCATCGGCGCCCCCGTCCGCAACACCCGCCTGTACGTCCTCGGCGACGACCTGCGGCCCCTGCCGCACGGCACGCCCGGCGAGCTGTACGTTGCGGGCGCGGGCGTCGGCCGCGGCTACCTCGGCGACCCGGGCCGTACGGCGAGCACCTTCGTCGCCGACCCGTACGGCCCCGCAGGATCCCTCATGTACCGCACGGGCGACCGCGTCCACTGGGACGACGGCGGCGAACTCGTCTTCCTGGAACGCAGGGACCACCAGGTGAAGATCCGAGGCCACCGCATCGAACTCGGCGAGATCGAGACCGCCCTGCGCCGCCACGAGGACGTCGCCGACGCCGTCGTCACGGTCGTGGGCGACGCCTCAGGCGGCAAGCACCTCGTCGCCCACTGCGTCCCCCGCGAGGGCGCCCCCCTCGGCACCGGCTCGCTCCGCGCCCACCTGGCGGCGACCCTGCCGGAGTACATGGTGCCGCAGCACCTGCTCGTCCTCGACGCCCTCCCGCTGACCGCGCACGGCAAGGTCGACCGCAAGGCGCTGCCGCTGCCGCTGCCGAGGACCGACCGCGATACCGCAGCGCACGACACCGGCGACCAGACCGCCCCCGGCACCCCGGCCGCCCCCGGAGCCCCCGGCTCGGCCGCCCCCGCCGAGGTCATCCTCCGCGCCGTCTACACCGAAGTCCTCGGCGTCCCCGCAGGCCCCGACGACAACTTCTTCGAGCTCGGCGGCGACAGCATCACCGCCATCCAGGCGGTCAGCCACGCCCGCAAGGCCGGCCTCGCCGTCACCCCGCTCCTCATCCGCAAGCACGGCACCCCCCGCGCGGTCGCCGCCGCCACCCCCGCCGACGGCCCCGCACGCCCCGCCGCCCCCCTCCACGACGGCACCGGCGAGATCGAACTCGCCCCGATCGCCCACCAGTTGCGCGAGGACCTCGCCGCCCTCGACGAACGCTCCCGCGAGTACAGCCAGTTCGTCGTCCTGCGCACCCCCGCCGGGCTGAGCGCCGACACCCTCCGTACCGCCGTCGACGCCCTCCTCGACCGGCACGCCGCCCTGCGCACCCGGCTCACCGTCCCCGTCGAGGGGCTCTGGTCCCTCGAAGCGCTCCCGCCGGGCGCGGTGACCGCCGCCGACCTCGTACGCCATGTCGACGCCTCCCACCTCGCGGACGACCCCCGGGCCCTGGCCGACGCCGTCCGCGAGCAGACCGACCTCGCCCGCGCCCGGCTCTCCCCGGACACCGGCCAGGTGACCCAGCTCGTCCTCGTGGACCGGGGCCCCGGCCGCTCCGGCCGCCTGGTCTGGCTCACCCACCACCTGTGCGTGGACGGCGTCTCCTGGCGCGTCCTCGTCTCCGACCTCGCCGCCGCCGTCGCGGGCGGCAGCCCGGACCCGGTCCCCACCTCGTACCGCGAGTGGACGAGCAAGCTCGGCGCCCACGCCAGGACCGCCGACCGGGTCGCCGAATTCCCCCTGTGGAAAGAACAGTTCAGTCCCGGCGCCGCCCCGCTCGGCGACCGCGCGCTCGACCCGCTCCGCGACGTCTACGGCACCGCCCACCGGCTGCGCCTGGAGCTGGACACCCGCACGACGGCCGCCGTCCTCTCCGGCGTCCGGGGCATCCACGACGGCGAGATCAACGACCTGCTGCTCACCGCGCTCGGCATGGCGGTCGCCGACTGGCGCCGCCGCAACGGGGACGTCCCGGCCGACACCACCGTCGAAATGGAGGGCCACGGCCGCGAACAGTTCACCGACGACGTCGACCTGTCGCGTACCGTCGGCTGGTTCACCAGCGTCTACCCCGTCCTCGTCGGCCCCGGCCCCACCGTGGACTGGGACGACCTGTGGGCCGGCGGCGAGAGCGCCGGCACCGCACTCCAGGAGGTCGGGCGCAGGCTGCGCCGCCTCCCCGACCACGGCCTCGGCTTCGGCCTGCTGCGCCACCTCAACCCGCAGACCCTCCCCGCCCTCGCCCGCCACGGCGTGCCCGAGATCGGCTTCAACTACCTCGGCCGCTTCCAGACCGACGCCCCGAGCGGCGACTGGTCCCTGGTGACCGAGGACGCCGTCATCGGCACCGGCGTCCACCCCCGCATGCCGCTGCGGCACGTCCTCGCCGTCACCCCGGTGACCGAGGACCGCGCCGACGGACCGCACCTGGTCGCGGACTGGATCTGGGCCGGCGAACTGTTCGGGGACGCCGACGCGGAGGACATCGCCCGCACCTGGTTCCGGGCCCTCACAACCCTCGCGCGGCATACCGCGGAGGCAGCCGAGCACGGGCCCCGCCCCGAGATCCTGCCGCTCTCCCCGCTCCAGCAGGGCCTGCTCATCCAGGCCGAACTGGAGCGGAACGGCACGGACAGCTACCTCCTCCAGACCGTCCTCGACATCGAGGGACCCTTCGACACCGACACCTTCCGCGCCGCCGCCGACGCCCTCCTCGACCGGCACCCCGGGCTCCGGGTGAGCTTCCCCGAGGCGGCGCCCGACGAGCAGCCCGTGCAGTCCGTCGCCGGCCGCGTCCGCGCCCCCTGGACCGACGTCGACCTCACCGGGACGGCGTCGGAGGCCGAACGGGACGCCGAATGCGCCCGCCTCACCGAGGCCGACTGGGAGCGGGGCTTCGACCTGACGACCGCGCCGCTGCTGCGGTTCACCGCGATCCGCCTGCCCGGCGACCGCGTCCGGCTGCTGTGGACCCTGCACCACCTCCTCGCGGACGGCTGGTCCATGGGGATCCTCGCCCGCGAACTCTTCACCCTGTACGCCGCGGGCGGCGACGCCGACGTCCTGCCACCCGCGCCGCCCTACCGCGACTACTTCACCTGGCTCGCCGCCCAGGACACCGAGGCCGCACGGGCCGCCTGGCGGACCGCGCTCGCGGGCGTCACCGAACCCACCCTGCTGTCCACCGGCGAGCACGCCGAAGGCTCCCGGCCGCCCGAGTCCCTCGTCCACGAACTGCCCGAGGACCTGACCGCACGCCTCACCTCCTGGGCCCGCGGCCGCAACGTCACCCTGAACACGGTCCTCCAGGCCTGCTGGGCCGTGGTCCTCGGCCGCCGCACCGGACGCGGCGACCTCGTCTTCGGCACCGTCGCCTCCGCCCGCCCGCCGGAACTCCCCGGCGTCGAGGGCATGGTCGGACTCTTCCTCAACATGCTTCCGCAGCGGGTCACCCTCGACCCGGCGGAGCCGTTCACCGACCTCGTACGCCGCCTCTACGCCCAGCAGACCGACCTCCTGGAGCACCAGCACATCGGCCTCGGCGAGGTGCAGCGGCTCGCGGGCGCCGGCGACCTGTTCGACACCGTGTTCAGCTTCCAGAACCAGCCGCGCGCCGACCTGACCGCACTCAACGCGCTCGTGCCCGCCCTGCGCCTCGGCGACGGCACCACCCGCCTCGCGGCCGAGCGCGGCCTCGCCGTCCTCGTCCACCCCGGCCCCCGGCTCACACTCACCCTCCAGTACCGGCCCACCGCGCACGAACGGACCGCCGTCGAGGAGACGCTCCGGCAGCTGGTCGAGGTCGTCCGCACCGCGGTCGACCACCCCGACACCCCCGTCGGACGCCTCACCCTCGACGACACCGCCGAGCACCGGCGGCTCGTCACGGAGTGGGGCGGCCAGGCCGACGACACGCCCCGGCCCGTCATCCCCGCCCTGTTCCAGTCCCGCGTCGCCGACAACCCCCGGGCCGTCGCCATCGTCGCCGGGGACACCGAGGTCACGTACGGCGAACTCGACCGGCGCGCCAACCGGCTCGCCCGGCTGCTCCTCGCCCGGGGCGCCGGACCCGAGCGGACCGTCGCCCTCGCCGTGTCCGACCCGGTGGAGATGACCGCGGCGATCCTCGCCGTCCTCAAGGCGGGCGCCGCCTACCTGCCCATCGACCCCAAGTACCCCGCCGACCGGATCGCGTTCATGCTCTCCGACAGCGGTCCTGCCACCCTCGTGACCACCACGGAGCTCGCCGGCCGGCTGCCCGCCGCCGACTGCGACGTCCTCCTGCTCGACGGACAGGACACGGCAGCCGCCCTCGCCGCCCTGCCCGACCACGCACCCGAGGACTCCGACCGGCCCGCGCCCCTGGACCCCCGGCACCCCGCGTACGTCATCTACACGTCCGGCTCCACCGGCCGCCCCAAGGGCGTCCTGGTCGACCACGCCGGATTCGCCGCCATGGTGGCCAGCCTCGTCGAGAAGTTCGGCGTCGACCACCGGGCCCGCGTCCTGAAGTTCGCCTCGTTCAGCTTCGACGCCTCGGTGTGGGAACTCAGCCTCTCCCTGCTCGCCGGCGGCACCCTCGTCGTCGCCGACGAGGACTGCCGGGTCCCCGGTCGGCCCCTCGTCGACCTGCTCCACCGGCACCGGGTCAACCTGGCAGGACTGCCGCCGGTCGTCGTCGGCGCCCTCCCCGAGGGCTCCCGGCTCCCCGACGACCTCACCCTGATCGTCGCCGGCGAGGCCTGCCCGCCGCACGTCGTGGAACGCTGGGCCGGACAGGTCCGCATGTTCAACGGCTACGGACCCACCGAGGCCGTGCTCGCCTCCACGGTCAGCGACCCGCTGGGCACCGCCGGCCACCCGCCGATCGGCCGCCCGACCGCCGCCCACCGCGTCTACGTCCTCGACGAGGCACTCCGCCCGGTCCCGGCCGGAGCCGTCGGCGAGCTGTACGTCGGCGGCAACCTCGCCCGCGGCTACCGGGACCGGCCCGACCTCACCGCGAAACGGTTCGTGGCCGACCCGTACGGGCCCGCCGGAGCGCGCATGTACCGCACGGGCGACCTGGCGAACTGGCGCCCCGACGGACAGCTCCACTACGTCGGCCGCGCCGACGACCAGGTGCAGCTGCGCGGCTTCCGCGTCGAACTCGGCGAGATCGAGACCGAACTCGCCGCCCGGCCGGAGGTCCGCCAGGCCGCCGCCGTCGTACGGAGCACCCCCGGCCAGGAGGACCGGCTCGTCGCCTACGTGGTCCCCGCGACCCCCGGCGGCGCCGACGCCGCCGCACTGCGGGACGCGCTCGCCGCCGTCCTGCCCGAGTACATGGTGCCCGCCGCGATCGTGAGCCTCGACGAACTCCCGCTCACCCCGCAGGGCAAGCTCGACCGCAAGGCGCTGCCCGACCCCGAGGAGACCCGCACCCGACGCGGCCGCGGCCCCCGCACCCCGGTCGAGGAGATCCTCTGCGGCATCTTCGCCGAACTGCTCCAGATCTCCGACGTAGGCATCGACGACGACTTCTTCGAGCTGGGCGGCCACTCCCTCCTCGCCACCCGCATGGTGAGCCGGGCCCGGTCGGCGCTCGACGTCGAACTGCCGATCCGTACCCTCTTCGAGGCGCGGACCGTGGCCGGAGTCGTCGCCCGCCTCGGCAACGGCGACACGGTCCGGCCCGCCCTCGTCCGGACTCCGCGCGAGGACACCGCCGGCCACCTTCCGCTCTCCTTCACCCAGACACGGCTGTGGTTCCTCAACCGGCTCGACCCCGAGTCGGCCGCCTACAACGTCTCCTTCGCGGTGCGGTTGTCGGGTCCGCTCGATGGGGCGGCCCTCGGTGGGGCGCTGGCGGATGTGGTGGGGCGGCACGAGAGTCTGCGGACGGTGTTCCCGGAGGTGGACGGGGAGCCGAGGCAGGTGGTCCTCGACGCGGCCGAGGTGTGGCCGGGGCTGGACGTGGTGGACCTGGTGGGTGGGGACGCCGCTGAGGTGGTGCCGGCGGCCCGTGCGGCCCGTGGTTTCGACCTGACGGCCGAGATCCCCGTACGCGCCCACCTCTACCGCACCGGCCCCGACGAGCAGCTCCTCCAGCTCGTCGTCCACCACATCGCCTGGGACGGCTGGTCCGTCGCCCCCCTCGTCCGCGATGTGTCGCGTGCGTACGCGGCGCGGTGCGGGGGCGGCGCGCCGGAGTGGTCGGCGTTGCCCGTGCAGTACGCGGACTTCGCGGTGTGGCAGCGGGAGTTGCTGGGCGACGAGTCGGACGCTTCGAGTGTGGCGGCACGTCAGGTGGGTTTCTGGCGTGAGCGGTTGGCGGGTATGCCGGAGGAGTTGGCGTTGCCGTTCGACCGTGCGCGGCCGGCGGTGATGTCGCATCGGGGCGGGACGGTTCCGTTCCGGCTCGACGCGGGGGCTCACGGTGCTCTGGTGCGGTTGGCGCGGGAGTCGGGCGCCTCGGTGTTCATGGTGCTCCAGGCCGGTCTGGCCGCGTTGTTGTCGCGGTTGGGTGCGGGGGAGGACGTGCCGATCGGCTCACCCGTGGCGGGCCGGCTCGACGACGCTCTGGACGAGCTCGTGGGCTGCTTCATGAACACCCTGGTGCTGCGGACCGACGTGTCCGGAGACCCGGCCTTCCGCGACCTCCTCGACCGCGCCCGCGAGACCTCCCTTTCGGCCTTCGCCCACCAGGACGTGCCGTTCGAACGGCTCGTCGAGGTCCTGGACCCGGTGCGGTCCATGGGCCGCAACCCCCTCTTCCAGGTCATGCTCGTACTCCAGAACAACGAACATGCAGGACTCGAACTCCCTGGCATACGCGCCGAGTTCGAACCGCCGTCCGTCGACTCGGTCAAGTTCGACCTGAACTTCTTCGTCGTCGAGCAGCAGGACGACGACGGCACTCCCGACGGCCTGGACGGATTCCTGGAGTTCAGCGCCGACGTGTTCGACGAGTCGACGGCCACCTCGGTCGCCGCACGGCTCGTACGCCTCCTGGAACAGGTCGCCGCCGACCCCGACCTCCCCGTCAGCGGCATCGAGATCCTGTCCCAGCCCGAACGCGACCGCATCCTGAACGACTGGAGCGGCACCACCGGCGGCAACCCGAACACCACCCTGCCCGCCCTCTTCGAGGCCCAGGCCGCACGGTCGCCGGAGGCGGTCGCCGTCGTGTTCGGCGGTACGGAGCTGACGTACGGGGAGCTGAACGCGCGGGCGAACCGGCTCGCGCGGCAGCTGATCGCACGCGGCGCCGGGCCCGAGCGGCTTGTGGCGCTCGCGCTGCCGAGGACCGAGGAGATGATCGTCGGACTCCTCGCGGTACTCAAGTCCGGGGCCGCCTACCTCCCCGTCGACCTCGCCTACCCGGCGGAGCGAATTGCGCTCATGCTCGACGACGCCCGGCCGGCCCTGCTGCTCACCGACGGCCCGACCGCCCGGACCCTGCCGGACACGGACCTGCCGCGGCTGCTGCTCGACGACCCCGGCACGACGGCTGAGCGGAAGGACCTGCCTGGCACTGCCACCGACACCGACGCCAACGCCGACGCCGACGCCGACGCCGACGTGACCGACCGGGAGCGGACCGCCCCCCTCGGGCCGGATCACCCCGCCTTCGTCATCTACACCTCCGGTTCCACGGGCCGGCCGAAGGGCGTCACCGGTCTGCACCGGGCCCTCGTCAACCGGCTCACCTGGTTCGCCGAGGAGTTCCCCGAGCAGCGCACGGCCGCCATCCTCGCCAAGTCGCCGGTCAGCGTCATCGACGGCATCACCGAACTCCTCGCCCCGCTGCTGTCCGGCGGGTCGACGGTCCTGGTCGACGCCGACACCGCCCGCAGCGTCCCCGATCTCGCGGACGCCGTCGTGCGGCACGGCATCGCCCGCCTCACCGTCGTCCCCAGCCTCCTGAACGCCTTCATCGACAGCGGCGAACTGCCGCGCATGGCCGGCTGCACGGTCTGGATCTGCAGCGGGGAGCAGCTTCCCGCCGCCACCGTGGAACGGTTCAGGGCCTGCCTGCCCTCCGCCCGCCTCGTGAACTTCTACGGCGCCTCCGAGGTCGGAGCGGTCGCCACCCACGGCGCCCACGACGACGTCACCCTCGGTACGGCCACCCTGATCGGCCGTCCCCTCCGCAACGCGGGTGTGTTCGTGCTGGACGGGGGGTTGCGGCCGGTTCCGGTGGGTGTGGCGGGTGAGTTGTACCTCTCGGGTGCGGGTGTGGCCCGGGGGTAT
>NZ_JBEOVO010000034.1:0-68197 GCF_040295605.1 Streptomyces sp. NPDC002773 | reverse complement strand
AGGACCCCGCCCGTCGGGCCGCACACGCTCGCCTTCGGCCAGCCGCCCGCCGCGCCGCCCGCCGCGACCAACCCCACCCCGCCCCCCGCGGCGGCTTCCGTTCCGCACGGCGAGGCCCCCGTCCCGGCCGACCCCGCGCCCCACTGGCCCGGAGCCACAGCCACAGCCGCACCGGGAGCCGGAAGCGGAACCGGAGCCGAAACCGGCCCCGTACCGCCGCCCACCACCCCTCCCGGCTACGGCCCCCCGCCGGGCCCTCCCCACTACGGCCCTCCGGGTTACGGTCCTCCCGGCTACGGCCCGCCCCCCGGACACGGCGGCGCCGAGCCGCCCACGCCGCCGCCCGCCGACGCCAACCCCGCCCAGGCCGCCATGATCGGCCTGCTCAACCTCTCCTGCCTGGGTCTCGGTTACGTCCTCCTGCGCAACTGGATCGGCGCCGCCCTCTGCTGGATCGCCACCGCCGCCCTCCTCGTCATCGCGCTCCCCGCCGACGTCGACGGCGTGCCCCTCGGGCTCCTCGCCGGCTACGGCGTCTTCCTGCTCGCCGTCGCCGCCGACGGCGCCCGGCGCGGACTGCGCGCGAACCTCCGGATCGGCGCCGCCTTCCGCCGCCTCGCGCTGCCGCTCGCCCTCGTGCTGCTCGCCGTGCCCGCGGGCGGTTCGCTCGCGTACGGCGCGGCCCGCGACGAGGCGAAGGAGCAGGCCCTGCTCGAACGGCTGTCGGCGGCGGACAAGCTGGTCGAGTCCGCCGACGGACTGCCCTTCGACAAGGCCGAGCCGACCTTCCGCGAGGCGCTCGTCACCTACCAGTACCTCGGTACGCAGCACGCCGGCTCGCGGGCGGGGAAGCTCGTCCCCGCGCGCCTCGACACGTACTACGAGACGGTCTCCGCCCCGTACAAGGACAAGAAGTACTGCGCGGCCGTCCCGCCGCTCAAGCACCTGCGGGGGCTGGCCGGCACCGTCGACAAGGGCCTCCTGGGCTCCCGCCCGGCCAAGACCGACGAGCCGCTCGCCGAGTCGCTCTACGAGTGCGGCACGGCGGCCCTCGGCGTACAGGCGGCGGACCCGCCCGCAAGCGAGAGCCTCAACGAGCTCCTCGACACCTTCCCGAAGTCCGCGCAGGCCACCCGCGTCGAGCCGGCCGTACGGGCGGCCGTCAAGGCCCGGACCGGCGCGCTCGGCGGGGCGGAGCCCTGCGACGCGACCACCGAGCTGCGCGCGCTGCGCTCCTCCCTCGACAACATGAAGGACCCGTCCTTCGAGGCCGTGTCGAAGGAGGCCGCGGCCGGGGTCGAGAGGGGCGACTTCGCCTGCGGGACCGACCACTTCAGGGACAAGGACTTCAGCACCGCGGCCAAGGCCATGTCGGACTACGCCACGACGTACCCGGGCAGCCCGCAGGCCGCGCACGCCCGCTCCATCGCCATCGCTGCCGAGATCGCCGAGGAGGAGCCCGAGGCCGGCAAGAAGCTGCCGTCGGCCGACGTTCCCGGCGGCGCCCGGATGGTGATGGTGGTGAGCAACGACGGACCCGGCGAGGTCGAGCTGCTCTACACGGGCCCGACGACCGGCAAGGTCACGATCGCCGCGTGCAAGACCTGCACGAAGTACCGGACCCCGATCCTGATCAACTCGCCGAAGATCAAGGCGTGCACGGGGCCGGCGTCGAAGTACCCGAAGACGACGCTGCTGCTGCCCGCCGGCGACTACCACTTCCTCCAGAAGCGGGCCACGACCGGCGCGTCCTCGGCCGGTGACACCAAGTCGAGCAGGACGAAGATCGAGCCCGGCTACAGCTACACCAACTGCCTGTACGTGACCTCGCTCTACTGACCTGGCTGTACCGGTCTCCGCGTGCTCAGCGGCGGCGCAGCACCCGCAGCGAGTCGGTGACGGAGACCTCGTCGAAGTCGCCCGACTCCAGGGCACGGAGGTAGATCCGGTACGGCGCCTGGCCGCCGTCCTCCGGATCCGGGAAGACGTCGTGGATGACGAGCAGGCCCCCGGGGGCGACCTTGGGGGCCCAGCCCTCGTAGTCGTTGGTGGCGTGCTCGTCGGTGTGCCCGCCGTCGATGAACACGAGCCCGAGCTGCCCGCCCCACACCTTCGCCACCTGCGGCGACCGCCCGACGACGGCGATCACGTGCTCCTCAAGGCCCGCCTTGCGCAGGGTCCGCCGGAAGGTGGGGAGGGTGTCCATGACCCCCACCTCGGGGTCGACCACGCTCGCGTCGTGGTACTCCCACCCCGGCTGCTGCTCCTCGCTGCCCCGGTGGTGGTCCACGGTCACGGCGACCGTCCCCGCCTGCCGGGCCACGTCCGCGAGCAGGATCGTGGAGCGCCCGCAGTACGTGCCGACCTCGAGCAGCGGCAGCCCGAGCTTCGCGGCCCCGGCGGCCGCCTCGTACAGCGCGAGCCCCTCCCCGACGGGCATGAACCCCTTCGCGGCCTCGAAGGCGGCAAGGATCTCGGGCGCGGGCACGGACATGGTGACTCCTACTGGCGGGTACGCGGGTGCGAGGGCCCATCGTGCCCTACGGGCGCCCTACGCGTCGCACTCGAACCACACCGTCTTCCCTTCGGCCGTCTCCGCCACGCCCCACCGGGTGAGCCAGGTCGTCAGCTTGTCGGCGGCGGCCGGCCCGAACGCGGTGGACTGCCAGCGCAGCAGGATGCCGCGGGTGAGCAGGGATGCCTGGTTCGCGCGGAGCCGGATGAGTGCGAGGCGTCCGCCGGCGGCGGGGCCGAGGATCGTGCAGGGCACGAACGAGGGCCTGGCCGCCGCGCGGGCCCGAGGCCGCGTCGGCGGTCGGCCTTCGGTCGTCAACGACAAGCTGCTGCGCGCCGCCCGCGACATGCTGCCCAACCCGGAGAGCAGCATCGAGACCATCGCGGCCCTGCTCGGCGTCTCGGTGGGCACCCTCTACAACCACATCCCCGACCTCAAGGAACTGCGGACTTCCCGCGTCCCCGCCCAGCTCGAAGGGTGCACGCGGTGATCCCCGCCCCGTACCGCATGAAGGGGGCCGCCCTCGCCCTTGCGGACGCCGCCGATTCCGCCAGGGACGGGCGGGCTCAGTCGACCGATGTCTCCTGCCAGGCCGGCAGGTCGACCCGTACGACGAGGCCGCCGGCTGCCCCCGGCCGGGCTCGCGCCGCCACGGCTCCGTGGTGGCCGCGCACGATGGACCGGACGATCGCGAGGCCCAGACCGTGGCCGCTGCGGTCGCTGGCCACGCGGGGGCGTGCCCGGTAGAAGGGCTCGAAGAGGCGGTCCACCACCTCCGGGTCGACCCTCGGACCTGTGTTGACGACCTCCAGGACGATCGTGTCGTCGACGCGGTCCACCCGCACATCGACCCTCCCGTGGGGCACGTTGTGCGTACGGGCGTTGTCGAGGAAGTTCACGACGAGCTGCCGCAACAGTGTCTGGCTGCCCATGACGTAGCAGGGTTCGAGGGTGTCGATCGAGAGGGTGATGGTCAGGTCACCGGCGCCGGCCCGCTGCTCGGCGACGACCTGTTCCGTCAGCTCGGCCATGTCCACCGGCTCGGTGTCGTGGATCTCCTGCTCCGCCGCCGCGAGCCGCAGCAGTTCCTGCACGACCTGGATGTTGCGCTCGTTGGTCTCGCGCAGCATCGGGACCAGTTCGGCGAACTCCTCTTTCGAGGTGTCGCCGCCGGTCATCTGGAGAATCGCCCGAGTGGTCGCGAGCGGTGTCAGCAGCTCGTGCGAGGCGTTCGCGGCGAACCGCTGATGCGCCGCGAACGCCTCCTCCAGGCGCCCCAGCATCGTGTCGAAGGTGTCGGCGAGCTGCTTCAGCTCGTCATGGGGTCCTTGGGCGTTGATCCGATAGGTCAGGTCGCCCTCGCCGGCCTTGGCCGCCGCCTGATTGACGGTGTGCAGGGGTGCGAGCAGCCGTCTCGACAGGAGCCAGCCGGCGCCCAGGCCGACGCCGAGGACCACGATCACCCCGCCGATGGACAGTGCGAGGACCGTCGTCCACACGTCCTCCTTGTCGCGGATCAGACCGGACGCGTCGACCGTCTCGCCCCGCTTCAGGGGCGGCTCCTGTAGGTCCGGCTCGCGCTTCGGTGCGACGTGCGGCGGGGTCGTCTCGCTCTGCGGCACGACGATCGGCGTCGTGAAGTCGTAGGTCGGCAGATAGCGGATCCCTGTGTAGATGATCGCCACCATCAGAGCCGAGCAGGCCGTGAGCGCGGCGCCGAAGCCGAAGAAGAGCCGGGCGTGGATGCTCAGCGTGCGTGGCCGGCGCTGGCGGCCGCGGCGCGGCCTCACTGCGTGCCCAGGTAGTAGCCCGCGCTGATCGCGGTGTGCACGAGCTGGGGTTCGCCGAGCTTCTTGCGCAGCGTGTGCACCACGAGCCGGACGGCGTTCGTGAGCGGATCGGCGTGCGCGTCCCACGCCTTGTCGAGCAGATACTCCGCGCTCACGACCCCGCCGTCGGCGCGCATCAGCAGTTCCAGGACGGCCATTTCCTTCGGTGTGAGTCTGATTTCTGTGCTGCCGCGTACCACCCGGCGTCGGTGCGTGTCGAAGGTCAGGTCGGCGAACGTCAGGATCGGGGTATGCGCTAGGGGGCTGCGCCGGTACAGGGCGCGCAGTCGGGCGACCAGCTCGGGGAAGTCGAAGGGCTTGGCGAGGTAGTCGTCCGCGCCGAGGCCCAGGCCCTCCACCTTGTCGCCGAGCCGGCCGGCGGCGGTGAGCATCAGCACGCGGCAGTCCAGGCCCATCTCGACGATGCGGCGGCACACTTCGTCCCCGTGCACCCCGGGCAGGTCCCGGTCCAGGACCACGGCGTCGTAGTCGTACACCGTGACCCGCTCCAGAGCCGTCGCCCCGTCGTGGACGACGTCGACGGCGATGGCCTCACGACGCAGCCCGAGCTCCAGGACGCGCGCCATGTACTGCTCGTCCTCGACCACCAAAACCCGCACGGGCGTCGGCCCCTTTCGCCATTCCTGAGAATTCCCTGAAAACCGGGGTGTGGGAGCCGAAGGGATTCGGGCCGTTTCCCGGGGTTTCTGTCACATCTACCAGATGCCGTCTTTGATTCGTGTATGAGGTCGCACGGGAGCAGCCTTTTCGCAAACGCAGCTCAAAGCTCCGGCTTCGTAGCGTGGCGTCCATGAACCTTTTCAAACGTGCGTGGTGGCGGCTCATCGGCGCTCCGGGCAAGTCCCTGATGCTGGTGGGCCTGTTCTTCGTCATCTGCACCCTGGTGCTGTCCGGCTTCCTGATCCAGTCGGCGGCGGCGCGCGCGGCCGACAGCGCCAAGAAGAGTGTGGGCGCGGTGGCCACGATGCAGCTCGACGTGAACGGATTGCTGGCGTCCGGCAAGAACAACGGCAGCGAAGGCGGCGGGCAGAACCCCGGCACCATCGGATCCGCCGGCGACCTGAAGCGCGACCTGGTCGACAAGATCTGCACGTCGGCCGTGGTCGCCGACTGCAACTACACCGCCGACGGGGCGGCCTTCCCCACCAAGAACACCAAGCTCTACCAGCCGGTCCCGGCGCCCGCCGGCCAGGACACCATGGGCACCGACCTGTTCAAGGTGGACGGGGTGCGCAAGCTCGACGAGGTGAGTGCCTTCCGTAACGGGGACTCCAAGATGATCGCCGGGAAGGGCGTCGAGCCGGACACCAAGAGGAACGAGATCGTCATCGAGGAGCGTGTGGCCAAGGAGAACAAGCTCAAGGTCGGCGACAAGGTCAGGCTCAAGATCGGCTCACTGGCTCCGGGCGTGGATACCTCGGAGCATGAGTTCACGGTCATCGGCATCTACGCGAACAGCACGCCCGGTACGGGCCAGTACGTGCCCGCGATGATGGACCCGGCCAACCAGGTCTACACGAACATCGAGGGCGCCAGCCTGCTCGGCGGCCACACCACCGACGGCGGCGGCACCCTCAAGTCGGCCACCTTCACTCTGACCGACCCCGATGACCTCGACCAGCTCAAGGAAGACGCCGAGAAGGCAGGCGCCGATCTTCAGATCTTCCCGATCTCGGTCAACGACAAGCAGTACAAGACGCTCGTCGGCCCCATCACGAAGACCGCGAGCTTCGCGACGGTCACCGTGTGGCTCGTCGCCGTCGCCGGCACGATCATCCTCGCCCTCATCGTCGCCTCCAGCCTGCGCGAGCGCCGCGGTGAGCTGGGCATCCTGCTCTCCCTCGGCGAGAAGAAGCCCAAGCTGCTCGGCCAGCACCTCATCGAGGTCGTCGCCTGCGCCGTCATCGCGATCGCATTCGCCGGTCTGGGCAGCCAGTTCCTCTCCGAGGCGATTGGCAACAAACTGCTCGCCGACGAGGTCGACTCGGCCCATAGGGAAGCCGAGAACGACAGCCTCCAACCCGACTACAGCGACCCCAGCGGCATGAGCAGGCAGGGTGACGACCAGCCCAAGGCCGACCCCATCGACTCGCTCGACGTGCACCTCGGGCCGGCCGACATCGCCAGGGTCGGCGCCACCGGGCTCGGCATCGCCGCCCTGGCCACCCTCGTCCCCGGCGCCCGCGTCCTGCGCCTCAACCCGCGCGACATCCTCACGAAGGGCGACTGACGTGACCACCACCGCCACCACCGACACCAACGCACCCGGCTCCCCAAGCGCGCCGATCCTCGAACTCGCCGGCGTGAGCCGCACGTACAGCACCGGCAACCGACGCCGCGTCGTCCTCAAGTCCGTCTCCTACGCCTTCCAGGCCGGCCGCATGTACGCCATCGTCGGCCCGTCCGGCTCCGGCAAGACGACACTGCTGTCCCTGGCCAGCGGACTCGACACTCCGACCTCCGGCAGCGTCCGCTTCAAGGGCCGCGACGTGGCCAAGCTCGGCCTCGGCACCTACCGCAACCGGCACGTGGCCACCGTGTTCCAGTCCCTGAACCTGCTCACCTACATGAACGCCGTCCAGAACGTGACCTCCGCCATGGAGATCACCGGCGTCAAGGGCGGACGCCGGAAGCAACGCGCCAACGAACTGCTCGACCTCCTCGGCATCGAACCCGACGACCGCACCCGCCGCACACTGCAGCTCTCCGGCGGCCAACAGCAGCGCGTGGCCATCGCCCGCGCGCTCGCTTGCGAGGTCGACATCCTCTTCGCCGACGAGCCGACCGGCGCCCTCGACCATGAGACCGCCGCCGGCATCATCGAGGTCTTCCAGAAACTGGCCCACGACGACGGCAAGTGCGTGATCGTCGTGACGCACTCCAAGGAGGTCGCCGCCGCCTGCGACGAGACGCTGGTCCTGAAGCGGGGGAATCTGGTTCCACAGAACTGACGCCGAGGCGGGCCTCAGTTCGGGCGCCCGCTGTCGGCCCCACCCGGCGGCACGGCGGACGCGCCGAACCGGCCGGGGCCCAACCACGGCCGACCGATCCGAGGCTCGAACGACGACGGCCCCGACGCCGGGCGGGAGTCGAGGCCGTCACCCACACGAGTCCCGCCGTGGGGCGTCAGGACAAGTGCACGTGTCGAGCTGACCAACGCATCGCGGGGCGGAAAGTCTGCGCCCACTGACATCCTCATGTCGCCCGTCCGTACCGCGCCGGGATTCGCCCGCGCGGCCCTCGACTGCCTGGGTGCCACCGCCCGCTGAGGTCGGCGAAGCTCGCCCTGTCGGTGGCGGGCGGTAGCCTGCGGGCCATGTCGGTCAACATCAATATCCACTTCACCGTCTCGCAGCTCACGGACGCGGCACAGGCCGAGGCGGTCGCCGCATCGGTCGGCGAGCTGCTGCGCGACGAGGGCATCGAGGCCCAGATCAGTTACGGCACGGCCTGCGACGACGGTGTCCACTACGTGTCGGGCGAGACGCAGTTCCCGCTCAGCATCACCCGCTTCGGCCACTGGCAGCCGGAGTTCGAGAGCTCGTTCGCGTTCGCCGTGGCCGAGGCCGCCCCGGCGGCGAAGGGTGTCATCGAGTGGGGTTACCCCGACGAGGAACGCTGAACGACCTGCGCATGGCGGGCGGAGTCACGCCCCGCGCGCAGAACCCGCTCGCGCTCCTGCTCGACGACGTGACCGGCGCCTGGACGCCGGGCCGCCGTACTCGATCCGTATCTGACCTTCCGTCAGAATGGAACGTGTTCTAGTCTGCGCGCCATGGGCATCGCCATCACGCACGAACAGCGGGAGCTCGCGCGAGCCGTCCGCGGGCTGCTCGCCCGCGCCGTCCCGCCGGAGGACGTACGCAAGGAGCTCGACGCCCCCGAGCCCGCCACCGGCCGGCCCGGGTACTGGGACGCCTTCGCCGCGCAGGGGCTCCTGGGGCCGCACCTCCCCGAGGAGTACGGGGGAGGGGGCGGCGACCTCGGAGACCTGGTCGTCGTCGTGGAAGAGGCCGCGCGGGCGCTGTTGCCCGGGCCGTACCTGCCCTCCGTCCTTGCCGCCGAGCTTCTCCATCGCGCCGGGCAGGGAGACCTGGCCGCCACCCTCGCACGCGGGGAGCGCATCGCGGCCGTCGCCCTCGGCGGTACGGGCAGCCTCACCGCCACCCCCGTCCTCGGCGGTACGGGCAGCCTCACCGCCACCCCCGCCCCCGGCGGTACGGGCAGCCTCACCGCCACCCCCGCCCCCGGCGGGTACCTCCTCGACGGCGCCGCGCCCCCCGTCCTCGGCGGCGCCCAGGCCGATCTCCTCATCCTGCGGGCCACCGCCCCCCACGGCCCCGTCTGGCTCGCCGTCGACGCCGCCGCCGGTCTCGCCGTACGGGCCCACACCAGCGCCGACCCCACCCGGCCCACCGCCGAGGTCACCGCCCGCGCCCTCCACGTCCCCACCGCACGCGAACTCGCCCTCGGCACCGGCCTCGTCCACGAGCTCGCCGCCGTCCTCCTCGCCGCCGACGCCTGCGGCAACGCCGCCCGCGCCGTCGAGACCGCCGCCGAACACGCCCGTACCCGCGAACAGTTCGGACGGCCCATCGGACAGTTCCAGGGCGTCAAACACCTCTGCGCCGACATGCTCGTCCGGCTCGAACAGGCCCGCGCCCTCACCTGGGACGCCGCCCGCTCCACCCACGACCCCGCCCGGCCCCTCACCGCCTCCCTCGCCGCCGCCACCGCCCTCGACACCGCGTACACCTGCGCCAAGGACTGCATCCAGATCCTCGGCGGCACCGGCTTCACCTGGGAGCACGACGCCCACCTGCTGCTCCGCCGCGCCCTCGTCGCCCGCCAGCTCCTCGGCTCCGGCGACCACCACCGCCTCGCCGCCCTCCGGCACGCCGCCGCAGGCGTCCGGCGCGGCCTCCGCCTCGACCTGCCGCCCGAGGCCGACCCGTACCGCGCTGCCGCCCGCGAGGCCCTCGCCGCCGCCGTCGGACTCGACCCGGCCGCCGCCCGACGCGCCCTCGCCCCCACCGGCTACGCGGCCCCGCACCTCCCGGAGCCGTACGGACTCGGCGCGGGACCCCTCCAGCAACTGGCCGTCCAACGGGAGCTGGACGAGGCCGGGATCACCGTCTCCGGGCTCGGCATCGCCACCTGGGTCGTACCGTCCCTCCTCGCCCACGGCACCCCCGCCCAGCAGGCCGAACACCTCGGCCCGACCCTGCGCGGCGAACGCCTCTGGTGCCAGCTCTTCTCCGAACCCGGAGCCGGCTCCGACCTCGCGTCCCTCCGCACCCGCGCCGAACGCACCGACGACGGCCGCTGGCGGATCAACGGCCAGAAGGTGTGGACGAGCGCCGCCCAGTGGGCCCACCACGGCATCCTGCTCGCCCGTACCGACCCCGCCGCCCCCAAGCACCAAGGGCTCACCTACTTCCTCGTCGACATGCGGAACACCCCCGGCATCGACGTACGGCCGCTCAAGGAGATCACCGGGGACTCCCTCTTCAACGAGGTCTGGTTCGACGACGCGATCCTCCCGGCCGACGCCGTCGTCGGCGAGGTGGACGACGGCTGGCGCGTCGCCCGCAACACCCTCGGCAACGAACGCGTCCACATGGCCGACCAGGTCGTCTTCGACAGCGGCCTCGAAGCCCTCATCGAACGGGCGGACGGCGCCGACGACTCCGTACGCGCACGGATCGGAGGCCTCCTCGCCGAGGCCCACGCGCTCGCGTGCATCGGCCTGCGCACCACCCTGCTCCAGGTGTCCGGCCTCGAACCCGGCGCGGGCGCCAGCGTCCGCAAGCTCGTCCAGACGCTCCACCAGCAGAAACTCGCCGAACTCAGCCTCGAACTCCTCGGCCCCGAAGGCGCCGTGCGCGAGGGCCCCGGCGAACGGGCCGTCCACGGCCTGCTCATGTCCCGCTGCCTCACCATCGCGGGCGGCACCACGCAGGTACAGCTCAATGTCGTCGCCGAGCGCCTGCTCGGCCTCCCGAGGGACTGAGAGGGCACGTGATGAAGGCGTACGTCGTCGGCGTCGGAATGACCAGGTTCGAGAAGCCCGAGACCCGGGACTGGCAGTACTGGGACATGGCCCGCGAGGCCGGCACCGCCGCCCTCACCGACGCGGGCGTCCCCTACGCGCGCGTGGAGCAGGCCACCGTCGGCTACTGCTTCCAGGCCTCCACCGCCGGACAGCGCGCCGTGTACGAACTCGGCCTCACCGGCATCCCCGTCCACAACCTCAACAACAACTGCGCCACCGGCGCGACCGCCCTCATGGTCGCCCGCCAGTTCGTCGAGGGCGGCCTCGCCGACTGCGTCCTCGCCCTCGGCTTCGAGAAGATGAGCCGGGGCTCGCTCGGCGGCGGAGCGGGCGGCGCCGGTGACTTCGCGACCTCACCCGTCGCCCGGCACTACGGGATCATGGCCGCCGCCCACGGCTTCGAGGCCTCCCCGCCCACCGCCCAGATCTTCGGCAACGCCGCCCGCGAGCACATGGAGCGGTACGGGACGACCGAGGTGCAGCTCGCGGCCGTCGGTGCCAAGAACCACCAGCACTCGGTGAACAACCCGTACGCCCAGTTCCAGGGCATCTACACCGTCGACGAGATCCTCGCCGCCAAGACCGTCCACCGGCCGCTCACCAAGCTCCAGTGCTCGCCCACCTCCGACGGCGCGGCGGCGGCCCTCGTCGTGTCCGAACGGTTCGTCGGTGAACACGGGCTGCGGGGGCGGGCGGTCGAGATCGCCGGGCAGTCGATGACCACCGACACCGAGGAGTCCTTCGCCTCCGGCTCCTGCATCGACGCCGTCGGCCGCCCCATGTCCCGGGCCGCCGCCCGGCAGGCGTACGAGCGCTCCGGACTCGGCATCGAGGACGTCGACGTCATCGAGCTCCACGACTGCTTCTCCATCAACGAACTCCTCACGTACGAGGCGCTCGGCATGTGCGAGGAGGGCGCCTCCGGCAAATTCGTCGAGTCGGGGGCGACGACGTACGGCGGACGATGGGTCGTGAACCCCTCGGGCGGCCTCATCTCCAAGGGCCACCCCCTGGGCGCGACGGGCCTCGCGCAGACCGCCGAGCTGGTGTGGCAGCTGCGGGGCGAGGCGGGGGCGCGGCAGGTGGCGGGGGCGCGGGTCGGGCTCGCGCACAACATCGGCCTGGGAGGGGCGGCGGTGGTGACGCTGCTGCGGAAGCCGTAGCGGCCGGGGCGGCTGCGGGAGCTGGGGCGGCTGCGGGAGCCGTAACGGCTGGGTCCGAGCCTTAGTCGCTGGGGCGCGAGCCGTAGCCGCTCGGGCCCCAGCCGTAGGACTCTCGGTGTATGTACGGGGCGGGGGTGGTCTGCGACCATCACATCCATGCCGCAGAACGACCCCCTCCGCAAGGCCCCCGCGCCCTCCACCCCTCCCCTCCCTCCCCCACCCGCCCCGGCCCGCCCCGGTCTCGTCGTCCTCGCGGCCTGCGCGGGGCAGTTCCTCGTCGTCCTCGACGTCTCCGTCATGAACGTCGCCCTGCCGTCACTGGAGGCCGATCTCGGGCTCTCCACGCTGGGACTCCAATGGGTCCTCAACGCCTACTCGATCGCCTTCGCCGGCTTCATGCTGCTCGGCGGGCGGGCCGCCGACCTCTACGGCCGCAAGGCGATGTTCCTGCTCGGGCTCGGACTCTTCACCGCGGCCTCCGCCGTCGGCGGCATAGCCCCCGAGGGCCAGTACCTGATCGGCGCCCGCGCCGCGCAGGGCCTCGGCGCGGCCCTCCTCGCACCGGCCACCCTCACCCTGATCACGGGCGCCGTCCCGCCGGGCGCCGCACGCACCCGGGCCATCGGCACCTGGACGGCGGTCGGCGCCGCCGGCGGCGCGGCGGGCGGCTTCGTCGGCGGCCTCCTCGTCGACCTGCTCTCCTGGCGCTGGGTCCTCCTCATCAACGTCCCCATCGGCATCCTGGTCCTCGCCGCGGGCGCCCTCTGGCTGCGCGAGAGCCGCACCGCCGCCGGTCGCCGCCTCGACCTCCCGGGCGCCGTCCTCGTCACGGCGGGCCTCGCCACCCTCGCGTACGGCATCGTGCAGACCGAGATGGCGGGCTGGACCGCCCCCGCCACTCTGCTGCCGCTGCTCGGCGGCCTCGCCCTGCTCGCCGTCTTCGTCGTCGTGGAGTCCCGCACCCGGGAACCCCTGGTGCCGCTGGGCATCTTCCGCAACCGGGCCGTGTCGGCGGCCAACGCGGCGATCCTGCTGTGCGGTTCGAGCTCGTTCGCCATGTGGTTCTTCATGACGGTGTACGCGCAGAGCGTCCTCGACTACACCCCGCTCCAGGCCGGTCTCGCCCTCATACCCAGCTCCGTCAGCGTGCTCCTCGGGTCCAAGTTCGCCCCCCATCTGATGCCGGTGGTCGGCGCCAGGAACCTCGCCGTCATCGGCGCGCTCCTCGCCGCCGGAGGCTTCGCCTGGCAGTCGACGCTGACCGCCGACGGCACCTTCCTCGGCACGATCCTGGGCCCCGGCGTCCTCATGATGGCCGGCATCGGCCTCGCGACGACCCCGCTCGCGACCCTCGCCACCTCCAGCGCCGCGCCGGGCGACGCGGGCCTGGTCTCTGGCCTCGTCAACACCTCCCGCACGATGGGCGGCGCGCTCGGTCTGGCGACGCTCACGACCGTCGCGGCGGCCGTCGCGGCGACGGCCCCCGCGGTCCCCTACTCCTCCTACACTCCGACGCCGGACTTCTCCTACCTCGTCCCCGGCTACGCGATGGCCTTCCGCGTCTCGGCCTGCGTCCTCGTGGCGGCGGCCGCGCTGATGCTGCTCTGGCTGCCCAAGGAGCCGGTCCGACGCCGGGCGTAGGTGACAATGCCCCCATGATGATCAAGAGCAGGTTCAGGACGGCCGTCACCGCGCTCACCGTCGGCGCCGCCCTGACGGTGGCGCCCTCGGCGTCGGCGGAACCGGTCGTGGCCGTGACCACCGGCGCGATATTCAACGACCCGACGAGCACCGACAAGGCCGCAACGGGACGCATCCTCTTCCACCTCACGGGTCTCGTCGACGGCGCCGAGGCGGGGTCGTCCATCCGGATCTCCCTGTACCTGTTCCACTCCCAGTACATGGCCGAGCGGCTGGTCGCCGCCCACCGGCGGGGCGTCTCCGTCCAGGTGGTCCTCGACGGCGACAGCACCTCCGGCGCCGCCACCTACCTCGCGACGGAGCTGGCGAAGCCCGGCAGCGCGCCGTCCTGGGTGCGTACCTGCAAGACGTCGGAGGCCTGCCTCGCCCTGGACCCGGGCACCACGGCCGCGAACCCCACCGGCTGGTACACCAACGTCAACCACAACAAGTTCTTCCTGTTCTCCCGTACCAAAGGCAAGGGCGACACCCCCGTCGACAACGTGGTGGTGCAGTCCTCCGGCAACCTCACCGGGCAGGACACGGACGCCTGGTGGAACGACGCCCTGACGGTGGTGGGCAACACGGAACTGTTCGCCGCGTACACCCGCTACTTCGACGACCAGGCGGCGGCGGCCGTCGGGGAGCGGCCGCAGGTCGCGGACTACGCCCACGACACCCAGGCCGGCAAGGCCAAGGTCTACTTCTTCCCCCGGTCCAGCACTGACGTGGTCGTCAACATCCTGAAGACGGTCGCCCCGGCCGGCACCGCGAACCCCTGCGGCGGCAACTCCCCGGGCTTCGGCACCACCGACGGCCGTACGAAGATCCGCATCGCCCAGGGCCACATCACCCGCACCGAGGTGGCGAAGCAGCTGTGGGAGCTCGCGGAGAAGGGCTGCCACGTCGAGATCGTGTACCGCTCCCTTGAGAACTGGGACGCGGCGACCGGGAAGCCCCAGTCCGAGGTGTCCTCCTGGCTGACGAGGCCGACGTCGGGGAAGGGCCGGGTCATCCTGCACAAGCTCGACAACGACAGCCGTGGCGGCTCCGACACCCACACCAAGTACCTGCTGGTCGAGGGCACGTACCTCAACGGCGTCGACAAGAAGATCGTCTTCACCGGCAGCCACACGTACACGGGGATGGCGCTCACGGTCAACGACGAGACGCTGCTCAAGTACGAGGACACGGCCGTCTTCGCCCAGTACGCGGCGAACTTCGAGGCCCAGCGCGCGGCCTCCCTCGCGGAACGCGAGCTGTAGGGGGTACGCGGCTCCCGCCGCCGGTCGGCCCGCACCGCCTCCGCTCCGTACGGTCGCGGGCCGTCAGCCCTCCTCCTCCCCGGTGTCCGCCGCCGCCGCGAGCACCGGGTCGATCACCGTCTCCCCGCGCAGCACCTGCCGGACCGCCTCGGTCAGCTCCTCCACCGGCCCGTCCTTGACCAGGAACCCGGCGGCCCCCGCCTCCCTCGCCCGCCGCAGGTACCCCGGCCGCCCGGAGGTCGCCAGGACCAGCACCCGGCAGTCCGGCACCTCGTCGCGCAGATCCCCGGCGGCGTCGAACGCCGACCGCCCGGGCAGTCCGGCGTCGAGCAACGCCACATCGGGCCGGGCGACGAGCGCCGCGTCCACGACCTCGTCGCCCCGCCCGACCTGCGCGACGACCTCGAAGTCGTGCTCCATCCCGAGCAGCACCGCCAACGCGCTCCGTGCCGCCCGCTGGTCCTCGGCGAGCAGGATCCTGATCATTCCGTGGGCTCCCCGTCGTGCGGGCCGGGGCCGCCACGGGGCTCCGCGGCGACCCGGACCGCCCCGGGGCGGTCCCGGGACAAGCGTGCCGCCTGCGGCCGCGAACCGCGCGCGCAGGACACGCCGACGCCGTTTCTGACGTAACGTCAGGAGGGTTCACAACCGCGATCGGCTCGGCTATACATGGGGACCACCGACCTAGAACGCGTTCTAGAACGGCCGCGTACGGGACGGTCCCCGCACGGCCTCGGTGCGGCCGACGGTGCGGACGGCCGCGCCGAGGTCTTCCACTCCACGAGGAGCAGCAGCCCGATGCCGATCGACCCTGCCAAGGCCGTCGCCGCCGAACCCCGCAGCGCCGAGATCTCCTGGGACCACAAGGACGTCCAGCTCTACCACCTGGGCCTGGGCGCCGGCACCCCGGCGACCGACCCCGACGAGCTCCGCTACACCCTGGAGTCCCGGCTCCACGTCCTGCCCAGCTTCGCCACCGTCGCCGGCGCCGGCATGGGGGTCGTCGGCGGGCTCTCCGCCCCCGGCATCGACATCGACCTCGCCGCCGTCCTCCACGGCGGCCAGTCGATCACGCTCCACCGCCCCGTACCCGTCGCCGGCCGCGCCGTCTCCACCTCCCGCGTCGCCGCCGTGTACGACAAGGGCAAGGCCGCCGTCCTCGTCCTGCGCTCCGAGGCCGCCGACGCGGACGGCCCGCTCTGGACCAGCGACGCCCAGATCTTCGTACGCGGCGAGGGCGGCTGGGGCGGCGACCGGGGGCCCTCCGAGCGCCTCGCCCTCCCCGACCGCGCGCCCGACGTCACCGCCGAACGCCCGGTCCGCGAGGAACAGGCCCTGCTCTACCGGCTCTCCGGGGACTGGAACCCGCTCCACGCCGACCCCGAGTTCGCCAAGCTGGCCGGCTTCGACAGGCCGATCCTGCACGGCCTCTGCTCGTACGGCATGACCCTCAAGGCGGTGGTGGACACGGTGCTCGGCGGAGACGTCGCCCGGGTCCACGCGTACCGCACCCGCTTCGCCGGGGTCGTCTTCCCCGGCGAGACCCTGCGCATCCGGATGTGGACCGGGGACGGCCGCGTCCAGGTGACGGTGACGGCCGTGGAGCGCGACGACGCCCCCGTACTCGCCGACACCCTCGTCGAACACTCCTGACACTTCCGTACCGCCGTACTCCTGAGGGGAGCCGCACCATGCGCGCAGCCGTACTGCACGAGATCGGCCAGGACAAACTCGAAGTCCTCGACGACGTCGAGGCGGTGGGCTTCGGCCCCGGCAAGGTACGGATCCGGGTCAGGGCCACCGGCCTCTGCCACTCCGACGTCTCCGCGATGAGCGGCGTCCTTCCGCAGCCCGCCCCCTTCATCCCCGGCCACGAGGGCGCGGGCGAGATCCTCGACGTCGGCGACGGCGTCACCGGACTCGACCAGGGCCAGCGCGTCCTGCTCTGCTGGCTGCCCGCCTGTGGCAGCTGCCCCGCCTGCAAGCGCGGCCAGACGCAGCTGTGCCTGGCCGGCTTCATGAACGCCGGCACGCCCAACTTCAAGCGCCCCGGCGGCGACCTCTTCGGCTTCGCCGGCACCGGCACCTTCACCGAGGAGGTCGTCGTCGACGCCGGCTGCGCCGTCCCGATCCCCGACGACGTGCCCTTCGAGATCGCCGCCCTCATCGGCTGCGGCGTCACCACCGGCCTCGGCGCCGCCATCAACACGGCCAAGGTGGAGGCCGGTTCGTCGGTCGCCGTCATCGGCTGCGGAGGCGTCGGCATCTCTGCGATCCAGGGCGCCAGGCTCCAGGGCGCCGCCCAGATCATCGCCGTCGACCCCGTCGAGTCGCGGCGCGAGGCCGCGCTCCGCTTCGGTGCCACCGAGGCCGTCGCCCCGGACGCCCTCGCCGACGCCAAGCAGCGGATCACCGGCGGGGAGGGCTTCGACTACGTCTTCGAGGTCGTCGGCAAGTCCGCCACCGCCCGCACCGCGTACGAGACGACCCGGCGCGGCGGCACCCTCTGCGTCGTCGGCGCGGGCGCCCTCGACGACTACCTCCAGCTCAGCATGTTCGAGCTGTTCTTCGACGAGAAGCGGATCCTGCCGTCCATGTACGGCGGCGGGGACGTGCTCCGCTCGTACGAGAGGGCCATCGCGCTCTGGCGGGCGGGCCGCATCGACCTGGAGTCGCTCATCACCCACCGGGTGCCGCTCGCGGGCATCAACGAGGCCCTGGAGCAGATGCGTACGGGCGCCGCCCTCCGCACCTGCATCGAGATCTGAGACTTCCGAGATCCGAGGCTCGAACTCCGAGATCTGAGAGGAACCGACCCATGTCACTCCCTCTTGAGGGGCTGAGCGCGATCGTCACCGGCGCCGGGCGCGGTCTCGGCCGCGCCGAGGCCCTGGAACTCGCCCGGCTCGGCGCCGCCGTCGTCGTCAACGACTACGGGCAGCCCGGCCGCGACGGCTCCGGCGCGGCCTCCGCCGCGCCCGCCGACGAGGTCGCGGCGGAGATCCGCGCGGCGGGCGGCCGCGCGGTCGCGCACCTCGGCGACGTCTCCGACTTCGAGACCGCACGGGCCCTGGTCGACCTGGCCGTCGCCGAGTTCGGCAAACTCGACGTCCTCGTCAACAACGCGGGCATCCTGCGCGACCGGATGGTCTTCTCGATGAGCGAGGACGAGTGGGACTCGGTCGTACGGGTCCACCTCAAGGGCCACTTCAACACCACCCACTTCGCCGCCGTGCACTGGCGGGGGCGGGCCAAGGCCGGGGAGAGCGGCGTCTACGGCCGGATCGTCAACACCTCGTCCGAGGCCTTCCTCGCCGGTTCGGCCGGTCAGCCCAACTACGCGGCGGCCAAGGGCGGCATCGTGGGCCTGACCACCTCGACGGCCCTCGCGCTCGCCCGGTACGGGGTGACGGCCAACGTGATCTGCCCGCGGGCCAGGACGCGGATGACGGAGGACGTGTTCGCGGCCATTCCCGCAATCAAGAGGGGCGCGGAGCCCACGGCCGAGGGCGGGCTCGATCCGCTGTCCCCGGACCACGTGGCGCCGCTCGTCGGCTATCTCGCCTCCCCGGCCGCCTCCGGGGTCAACGGCCAGCTGCTCGTCGTACACGGCGGGATGGTGGCGGTCGTGGACCGGCCGCGGGTGTCGGCCAAGTTCGACACGGCCAAGGAGGCGTTCACGTACGAGGAACTCGACGGCCTGCTCACCCCGCACTACGCCTCCCGCCCGGCGGGGGAGACCTTCGCGGCGGCGGAGGTGCTGGCCCTGAAGAAGGGCTGAGGGCGGCGCGGGGAGGCCGAGGGCCGGCCGTCGGGAGACGGTCCGCGGTGGGGAAGACGAAGGGCCCCGGGGGAGACCCCGGGGCCCTTCGCCTCACCGAACTACCTACTCACTGCGCGTCGGGCTCGCGGCGGTGGCGGCCGTGCGGGGAGGACGCGGAGTCCTCCGTCGGCGCGGCCTCACCGCGGTGCTTGCCGGAACCGTTCGGCTCCTGCCCGTGCGTGCTGTTTTCCGACATGGTCGAACTCACCCCGTTGACATCGGTCTTGCTGTGCAGCCCGAGAGTCTAACCAGCGGGTTTGCGGTCGGTGAGAGGTGCCTGCTGAAGCGGCACCGGACGGCACACCCGGGGCTCCTCGACGACCGCCGCCGCGACCGCGACCGGCACCGGCTCGGGCTCCGGCGGCGCCTGGAGGTCCGCGAGCCCGCAGGGCGCCCCGGGCGTCACGTACGGCAGCCGCAGTACGCCCCCGGCCGTCCACAGCCCCGCTCCCGCCAGCCAGCCCATGGGTGCGGCCACCTGGCCCATCCGCCGCGCCGCGGGCTGCCAGGTCCCGACCCAGCTGCCGCCCGCCGCGTCGATCCGCAGCGCCACCGCGCAGCTCTCCGGCATCAGCACCTGACCCGGCTGCACGGCGAACGGCGTCACCGCCGCGTCGTCGAGCCGCAGGCACTCCGGGAACCGCACCGGAAGCAGACTTCCGAGTACTCCCCAGCCGAGCCGCTCGTGCCCCGGCGACGGCGCGTCGGAGCGGATCAGGAGCAGCCCGCTGTCCGGGTCCGCGAGGAGCAGCCGGTCGTGGCTGTCGTCGGTGATCTGGAGCAGCGGCGTCGTCTCCCCGCCCCGCTCCAGGTCGACGGCGACGGCCTTCACAGGACCGTCGCCGAGCTGCCGGTCGAGCGCGAGCATCCGGCCCGTACGGTCGAGCCACACCCCGCCCGTGCAGCGGCCCTTGACCTCCGCCACCTGCTCCGGGCCGAAGGCGCCGCCCGCGACCAGCCACAGCGTGGTCGTGTCGGGGCCGACGCACATCGCGTACGCGCAGATGCCGTCCGGCGAGGGCGGGAGCAGCACCAGGCGCTCGGAGCCCGGGGCCTCCACGGAGCCGAGCGGGAGTTCGCCGGTGGCCGGGCCGGTGGGGTAGAGCAGCGAGAACGTGTTCCGCCGCCCGTCCACGCGGCGGGCGACGAGGACCCGGCCGTCCGCGAGGGGCCCCAGCTGGGTGCCCGGCTCCTCCGGCTGGCCGAGGGGGAGCGGCACGGCGTACGGCTCCGGCCCGTCGAGGGTCCACCGCTCCACGTACAGGGCGTCCCCGGCGCCCGCGAGCCTCGCCGCGTACGCGCCGTTCGCCGTGATCGTGAACCCCGTCGGCCAGGCGCCGCCGCCGCCGTCCTGCTTCCCGGCGTCGTCGTCCTCGGCCGTCGTTTCGATGGCACACGCTGTCATCGACTCGTCACCTCCGGCCACGAAGCTAGTTTTCGCACTTCCAGCCGAACAACACGAGCAGGGTCACTTCACACATAAGGGTGGTCGTGTGGCGATTCCGCTGAGGGGTGGGGGGTGGGTGTGCTGGAGTTGCCGGTGGTGAGTAAGGTAAGGCGAACCTAAACGGAGCCTGCGGCTCCGGACAGGCGCGCCCGTATCCCCGCCAGGACCCGTACAGGAGCCTCCTCATGTCCCTCCGCCGTCGCGGCACCGCCGCCGTCGTCGCCCTCGCCGCCTCGCTCTCGCTCGCGGCCTGCGGAGGAGGCGACGGAGGATCCGACGCCTCCTCGAAGGAGGACACGGGCAAGAAGAAGGACGTCGCCACCGGCGGCAAGGACTTCGGCGACGCGGCGGCCAAGACGGCGGCCATGGGCACGGACGCGAAGGCGGGCCAGTTCCCCCGCACCCTGACCCACGCCCTCGGCAAGACCGAGCTGAAGGCCGCGCCCAAGCGGGTCGTCGTCCTCGACGTCGGCGAGCTCGACAACGTCGTCTCCCTCGGCATCCAGCCCGTCGGCTACGCCCCCGCCGAGGGCGACGACGGCATCCCCGGCTACCTCAAGAAGGACGCCGGCGCCCCGAAGTCCGTCGGCACCATCAACAACCTCAACCTGGAGGCCATCGCCAACCTCCAGCCCGACCTGATCCTCGGCAGCCAGCTGCGCGCCGCCGACAAGTACGACGAACTGTCGAAGATCGCGCCGACCGTGTTCTCCATCCGTCCGGGCTTCATCTGGAAGGAGAACTACCTCCTCAACGCCGCCGCGCTCGACAAGACCGCAGAGGCGAAGGAGAAGCTCGGCGCGTACGAGACCAAGGCGAAGCAGCTCGGCACGGACATCGGCCCGAACAAGCCGACGATCTCCATGGTCCGCTACCTCCCCGGCAAGATCCGCCTCTACGCCAAGGCGTCCTTCATCGGCACCATCCTCGAGGACACCGGCCTGCCCCGGCCCAAGAACCAGCAGATCAACGACCTGGCGGCCGAGATCAGCCCGGAGAAGATCGACGAGGCCGACGGCGACTGGATCTTCACCGGCGTGTACGGCGACGCCAAGGCCACCAAGAAGGACACCGCCCAGGCCAACCCGCTCTGGAAGAACCTCAAGGCGGTCAAGGCCGGCCAGGCGAAGGACGTCCCGGACGAGACCTGGTACCTCGGCCTCGGCGTGACGGCCGCGAACAGCGTCCTCGACGACCTGCGCGCGGACCTCGTCAAGAAGTAGCCGCGCCGGGGACCGGGCGCCGCGGCGCCCACCGGGCCGGACAGTGGGGCACGCGGGACAGGTAGCCTTTCCTCGTGCCCCGTCTGTCTGAAGTCATCGCCGCGCTCGACGCCCTCTGGCCACCCGAGCGGGCCGAGTCGTGGGACGCCGTCGGCACCGTCTGCGGCGACCCCGACGCCCAGGTCACCCGTGTGCTCTTCGCCGTCGACCCCGTCCAGGAGATCGCCGACGAGGCGATCGCCCTCGGCGCCGACCTGATCGTCACCCACCACCCGCTCTATCTGCGCGGTACGACGACGGTCGCGGCCGGCCACTTCAAGGGCCGTGTCGTGCACGGGCTCATCAAGCACGACATCGCCCTCCACGTCGCCCACACCAACGCCGACACCGCGGACCCCGGCGTCTCCGACGCCCTCGCGGGCGCCCTCGACCTGCGGGTCACCGGCCCCCTCGTACCCGAGAACAACCTCGGCCGGATCTGCGAACTCGACCACCCCGAGACCCTCGCCGACTTCGCCGCACGCGCCGCGAAGCGGCTGCCCGCCACCGCGCAGGGCATCCGGGTGGCGGGCGACCCCACCATGACCGTCCGCCGCGTCGCCGTCAGCGGCGGCTCCGGCGACAGCCTCTTCGACGCCGTACGGGCCGCCGGCGTGGACGCCTTCCTCACCGCCGACCTGCGCCACCACCCCGTCTCCGAGGCCACCCAGCACTCACCGCTCGGTCTCGTCGACGCCGCCCACTGGGCCACCGAATGGCCCTGGTGCCAGCAGGCCGCCACCCAGCTCGACGAGATCTCCGACCGCCACGGCTGGGACCTCCGCGTCCACGTCTCGAAGACGGTCACCGACCCCTGGTCCTCCCACCACACCTCCCCTGGAGCCCCCAACTGAACGCCGCGCCCGCCGACCAGATCCGCCTCCTCGACGTCCAGGCCCTGGACGTCCGCCTCCAGCAGCTCGCCCACAAGCGGCAGTCGCTGCCCGAGCACGCCGAGATCGAGTCGCTGACCAAGGACCTCACCCAGCTGCGCGACCTGCTCGTCGCCGCGCAGACCCAGGAGAGCGACTGCGGCCGTGAGCAGACCAAGGCCGAGCAGGACGTCGACCAGGTCCGCCAGCGGGCCGCGCGCGACCAGCAGCGCCTCGACTCCGGCGCCGTGTCCTCCCCGAAGGACCTGGAGAACCTCCAGCGCGAGATCGTCTCCCTCGCCAAGCGCCAGGGCGACCTGGAGGAGATCGTCCTGGAGGTCATGGAGCGCCGCGAGTCGGTGCAGGAGCGCCTCACCGAGCTGACCGAGCGGGTCTCCGCCGTCCAGTCCAAGACCGACGACGCCACCGCCCGGCGCGACGCCGCCGAGAGCGAGTTCGACGCCGAGGCCGCCTCCGTGGCGAAGGAGCGCGAGCTCATCGCGGGCTCCGTCCCGGCCGACCTCCTCAAGCTGTACGAGAAGCTGCGCGAGCAGCAGGGCGGTGTGGGCGCGGCCCGGCTGTACCAGCGCAAGTGCGAGGGCTGCCACATCGAGCTCAACATCACCGAGCTGAACGAGGTCCGCGCCGCGGCCCGTGACGCGGTCGTACGCTGCGAGAACTGCCGCCGCATCCTCGTCCGCACCTCGGAGTCCGGCCTGTAATGTCCGCCCTTCCGTCTTCGCGAGAGCTGATCGTCGAGGCCGACGGGGGCTCCCGGGGCAACCCGGGTCCCGCCGGCTACGGGGCGGTCGTCCTGGACCCCGCCACGGGCGAGACGCTCGCGGAGGCGGCCGAGTACATCGGCGTGGCGACGAACAACGTCGCCGAGTACAAGGGCCTGGTGGCGGGCCTCAAAGCGGCCAGGGAACTGTTCCCCGACGCCGTCGTCCACGTCCGCATGGACTCCAAGCTGGTCGTCGAGCAGATGTCCGGCCGCTGGAAGATCAAGCACCCGGACATGAAGCCGCTCGCCGCCGAGGCCGGCCGGGTCTTCCCGGCGGGCCGGGTCCGCTACGAGTGGATCCCGCGCGAGCGCAACAAGCACGCGGACCGGCTCGCGAACGAGGCGATGGACGCGGGCAAGCGGGGCCGCCAGTGGGAGCCGTCGGCCTCGACGGCGGCCCTGGACACCTCCGCCGCCCGCAACGCCGCCGCCCCGCCCCCCTCGGGCCCGCCCGGAGACGCGACGGCGGGCGCGGCCCGCGCTCGGGCGGCGCTGGGGGCACGGCTGGGGGGAGTGGACGCCTCCACTCCCGCGCCCGCACAGGGCACCTCCGCCGCAGCCATCCCCGCCGCCTCCACCGCCCCCACCGCCGTCGAGGCGACCGGTGACTTCGAGGTCGAGGCCGCCGTGGCGCGGCCCGCGTCCGCCCTGCCGGCGCAGCCGCAGGCCGTCGCGCCCGCCCCCCGCCAGGGCTGGTCGGGCGGGCCCGACATGGGGGCGCCCGCCACGTTCGTGCTGCTGCGGCACGGCGAGACCGCGCTCACGCCCGAGAAGCGGTTCTCGGGGAGCGGGGGCACCGACCCCGAACTCTCGGCGGCCGGGCTGCGGCAGGCGCAGGCCGTCGCCGACGCGCTCGCCGCGCGCGGCACCATCCAGGAGATCGTCAGCTCGCCGCTCACCCGCTGCCGGCAGACCGCCGCCGCCGTCGCCGCCCGCCTCGGGCTGGACGTGCGGATCGAACAGGGACTGCGCGAGACCGACTTCGGCGCCTGGGAGGGGCTGACCTTCGGCGAGGTCCGGGAGCGCCACCCGGAGGACCTCGACGCCTGGCTCGCCTCCCCGAAGGCCGCGCCGACCGGCGGCGGCGAGAGCTTCGCGACCGTCGCCCGCCGTGTCGCCGCGACCCGGGACCGGCTGGCCGCCGCCCACGCGGGCCGGACCGTCCTCCTCGTCACCCACGTCACGCCGATCAAGACCCTGGTCCGGCTCGCGCTCGGCGCCCCGCCGGAGTCGCTGTTCCGGATGGAGCTCTCGGCCGCGTCGATCTCCGCCGTGGCCTACTACGCGGACGGCAACGCCTCCGTACGGCTCCTCAACGACACCTCGCACCTGAGGACCTGAAAGCCCAGCCGGGACCGGGGCCGGGACCGGGGTCGGCAAAGGGGTGGCGCGGTGCCGTCCCCCCGTACCACCATCCCGTCATGACCTGGCACTTCACCGAGGACGCCCGCGCGTTCCGTACCGCCGCGGCGGACCACCTCGCCGCCGAGCCCGCCCGTAACACCGCCGTACTGACCCTCATGGACCAGGCGGACCGGCTCGGCTGGTGGGCCGAGCCCGACGGACGCGTCACGGGCGTGTTCGCGGAGTCGCCGCCCCGCGTGCCCTCCTTCGGGGCGATGACCGTCGACGCGGCCCGTGCCCTCGCCTTCCCGGCGGGCGCCGAGCCGACGGAGCTGCGCGGCGAGACGGCCGCGGTCGAGGCGTACGCGGAGGCCTCGGGCCGCCCCTGGACGCCCACCGTCCGGATGCGGCTCTTCCGGCTCGGCGAGCTGACCCCGCCGGACCCCGCCCCCGAGGGCCGGGCCCGCGTCGCGGACGGGGTGGACATACCGCTCGTCGCCGCCTGGGCGCGCGGCTTCGCCCGGGACATCGGGGAGGACCCCGAGCAGGACTTCACGGGCCCGGTCACCGAGCGGATCTCCGAGGGCCGGCTGTGGCTCTGGGAGACCCCGGACGGCCGCCCGGTCTCGATGGCCGCGGTCTCCCGCACGATCGAGGGCCAGGCCCGGGTCCACCTCGTCTACACGCCGCCCGCCGACCGCGGCAGGGGCCACGCGGCGGGCGTCACCGCCGCCGTCAGCCGTGCCGCCCAGGACGCGGGTACCGACCAGGTCCTGCTCTTCACGGACCTGGCCAACCCCACGAGCAACGCCCTGTACCAGCGGCTCGGCTACCGCCCGGTGACCGACCACCTGGGCGTGGAGTTCACCGAACCGGCGCCGGCGTCTCGCTGACGGACGCCCCCGGCCCCGCCGCCAGCCTCGCCCCCAGCCCCGCCGCCTCGCGCGCCAGCGTCTCCACCCGCGCCCAGTTGCCGGCGGCGAGGGCGTCGGGCGGCAGCATCCACGTACCGCCGACGCAGCCGACGTTCGGCAGCGACAGGTACGCGGGGGCGGAGGCGAGGGAGACGCCGCCGGTCGGGCAGAAACGGGCCTGGGGGAGCGGGCCCGCGAGCGACTTCAGGTACGGGACGCCGCCCGCCGCCTCGGCCGGGAAGAACTTCATGGCGTCCACGCCCTGTTCGAGCAGCGCCACGACCTCCGAGGCCGTCGAAACCCCCGGCAGGAACGGTACGCCCGACTCCCGCAGCGCGCCGAGCAGCCGCTCCGTCCACCCGGGGCTGACGAGGAAGCGGGCGCCGGCGCCGACCGCGTCCGCGACCCCGGCCGGCGAGACGACCGTCCCCGCGCCGACGACCGCGTCCGGCACCTCGGCCGCGATGGCACGGACGGCGTCGAGCGCGGCCGGGGTGCGCAGGGTGACCTCGATCAGCGGCAGCCCACCGGCCACGAGGGCGCGCGCCAGGGGTACGGCGTCGGCGGCGTCGTCGATCACGACCACGGGGATGACGGGGACGGGCCCGGTGCCTGCGGGGGCGGCGGGGGTCAGATCGAAGACGCTGGTCATCATGAGCGCCATCCTGCCGGGGGTGCGTACCCTCCGCAACGAACGTTGCAGAGCATGCAACGACGGTCAGTGAATCTCGTCCACCAGCACGTCGAGCGCCCCCGCCTTCCCGCCCTCCTCCACCACGTACCCGAGGTCCCGCAGGGCCACCACCAGCTCATCCGGCGACCGCGGAGCCGCGCCCGCCTCCAGGAGGCTCCGTACGATCCGCCCCTTCGTCGCCTTGTTGAAGTGGGAGACCACCTTCCGGGTCGGCGCGTGCAGCACCCGTACCGTCGCCGTCCGCGCCGCCACCTCCCCCTTCGGCTTCCACGCCGACGCGTACGCCGACGACCGCAGGTCCAGGACCAGACCGTCCCCGGCCGCCTCGGGAAGTACGGACGCCATCGCGCCGCGCCAGTGCGCGCCGAGCGCGCCGAGCCCCGGCAGCTTGACCCCCATCGAGCAGCGGTACGACGGAATCCGGTCCGTCACCCGCACCGCGCCCCACAGCCCGGAGAACACGAGCAGCGACCGGTCCGCCCGCTTCCCGGCCGCCGCGTCCAGGGTCGCCAGCCCCAGCGCGTCGTACAGGACACCCGTGTAGATCTCGCCGGCCGGCCGGGCGCCCGCCGTCCGCAGCTCCACGTTCTTCGCGACCTCGCCCCGCAGGCCCTCGCTCAGACCGAGGACCTCCCGAGCCTTCTCCTCGTCGGCCGCGCACAGCTCGACCAGCTCGTCCAGGACCGCCGCCCGCGCCTGGGCGAGCCCCGGCAGGGACAGCGACTCCGGCTTGAGCGGCGCCCCGCGCCCCGAGGAGGCCTTGCCCTCGGAGGGCGGCAACAGCACGAGCACGGTGGTTCTCCTTCGTACGTACGGGACGGGGGTGCGGCCCCGGCAGCCCAGCCTACAAAGCGCGGGACGGGTTCCCCGCCGCCCGCCCGATCCCCGACCGCCCCGACATGCCCCGCGCAGATCCCCGCCCTAGGCTCGGTCCATGCCCCGCCGCCACATTCACGTGACCGGCGCAGCCGAGGCTCCGCTGCGGGCCGCCCTGCGCGCACTCCGTACCGAGCTCGCGATCCCCGAGGACTTCCCGCCCGCCGTCCTCGCCGCGGCCGAGGCCGCCGTGAAGGCCCCCCGGCTTCCCGCGCACGACGCCACCGACCTGCCGTTCTTCACCGTCGACCCGCCCACCTCCACCGACCTCGACCAGGCCATGCACCTGGCCCGCAGGGCCGACGGCGGCTACCGCGTCCACTACGCCATCGCCGACGTCGCCGCCTTCGTCGCCCCGGGCTCCGCCCTCGACGCCGAGGCCCACCGGCGCGTCCTCACCCTCTACTTCCCGGACGGCAGGATCCCGCTCCACCCCCCGGTCCTCTCCGAGGGCGCCGCGAGCCTCCTCCCCGGCGAACCCAGGCCCGCCCTGCTCTGGCGGATCGACCTCGACGCCGAAGGGCGCCGCGTCGCCACCGACGTCCGCCGCGCCCTCGTCCGCAGCCGCGCCAAACTCGACTACGCGGGCGTGCAGCGGAAGATCGACTCCGGTACGGCGGAGGAACCGCTGGCCCTCCTCCGCGAGATCGGCCGGCTCCGCGAGGCCCTCGAAGCCGAACGCGGCGGGATCTCCCTCAACGTCCCCGAGCAGGAGATCGTCGAGCAGGACCCGCGCGGCGAGCGCGGCCGCGACCACCCTGACGTTCCAGCCGATCCCCACGACCGCACCTACTCCCTCGCCTACCGCGCACCGCTCCCCGCCGACGGCTGGAACGCCCAGATCTCCCTCCTCACCGGCATGGCCGCGGCCGACCTCATGACCGCAGCCGGCACCGGCATCCTGCGCACCCTCCCCACCGCCCCCGACGGCGCCGTCGCCCGCCTGCGCCGTTCCGCGCAGGCCCTCGGCGTCGACTGGCCCCACCACGTCTCGTACGCGGACGTCGTCCGCGCCGCCGACCCCGCGAACCCGCGCCACGCCGCCTTCCTCCAGGAGTGCACCACCCTGCTGCGCGGCGCCGGGTACACCGTCTTCACCGACGGCCACGTCCCCACCCCCGCCGTGCACGCCGCCGTCGCCGACGAGTACACCCACTGCACCGCGCCGCTGCGGCGGCTCGTCGACCGTTACGCGGGCGAGCTGTGCCTGGCGGCGGTCGCGGGCGACGAACCGCCCGAGTGGGTACGGGCCGCCCTGCCCGCGCTCCCCGACGAGATGGCCGCCGGCTCGCGCCGCGCCAACGCCGTCGAGCGCGAGAGCGTCGACATCGTCGAGGCGGCCCTGCTGAGGGAGCGGGTCGGTGAGATCTTCGACGCGTACGTGATCGACGTGAAGGAGCGTGAGCCGTCCGTCGGCACCGTCCACCTGGACGACCCGGCGGTCGTCGCCCGGATCGCGGGCGGCGAGACGCGGCTGCCGCTGGGGGAGTGGCTGCGGGTCAGGCTGACGGAGGCGGACCCGGGGACGGCGAAGGTGCTGTTCGCACCCGTGTGAGCGCCTGCGTGAGTTGCTTGTGCAGGGCGCGCGGGTCGTCCGCGTGCACCCGGAAGACGCGTACGGGCCGATGCCCGCCGAGCAGCCGGGGTACGTCCATGGGCTCGGTCAGCTCGATCGTGACGGAGGTCTGGGAGCCGACGGGGAGGTTCAGCTCGCCCTCGGTCTTCTCATGTGTGAAACGCAGCTCGTGGCGGACGGCGGCGATCCGGTCGACGGGGAGGCGCACGTCGACGTGCGCGGCCTGCCGCAGTCGCAGGACGTCCCCGGTGAGGGTGTGCGGGCGGGTCACGGAGGCGGCGTGCAGCCCGAGGACGAAGAGCACGGTGTACACGTCCAGGACGAGGACGACGGCGTGGACGAGGGGCCAGTCGGCGAGCAGGTACGACATGCCGACCGTCTCGACCAGGCACACGAACGCGAAGCCGTACATCAGCGCCGCCTGGTCACGTGCGTGCGGGAACACCGCGTCCGCGCCGTCCACGCCCTGCGGCCGCCGGGCCGCCCACCGCAGCAGACTGGCCATGATCCGCAGCTCGTGACCGATGATCCGCAGCACGGGGAGGGGCACCAGCTCGGCCGCGGCGGCCCGCCGGGAGAGCCCGCGGCGCCGCAGCCGGAGATAGGCGAGACCTTCGGCGAGCAGGAGCACGACGGCGAGGAGTTCGGCGACGGCCCACACGGGCCCGGGTATCCGGACGCCGCCGACGAGCAGGACGGCGAGGACGACCTCGGCGGGAAGGGCGACGTAGGCGAGGAGACGGAGGAGGCGGAGGGGCCGGGTGCGGCGGATGGGGGTCCGGTCCACCCCCGCGGGGCGGCTGCCGTCGATGCCCGTAGTCGTCGTCATCGGCTCTGCTCCCGTCGTTCTCTGACCAGGCGGATCGCCAGGCGGACGGCCGCCGACTGGGCCGGGGCGAGGTCCGCGAAGAAGGTGTCGGCGAGGGAGGCGTCGGCGGAACCGGCGCCAGGGCCGGGGATCTCGACCCCCAGCTCGTCGGGCAGGCAGTCGGCGAGCGCCTGGGCGGCCTCCGTGACCCGGGGGTCGTCCGGCGCCGCCCCGGCGAGCGCGTCGAGGAGCGGGTACAGCACGGGCGCGTGCTCCGCCGTGTCCCGCATCAGGCCCATCAGCCGGGCCCGCTCCTCCTCCGGTACGACGACGTCGAGCAGCGCCAGGATCTCCCGGTCCTTCGCCGCCATGGGGGACTCGGGAAGCTCGCCGAGACCCGCGAGGAGTGCGGCGAGCTCCGGCGACACGGGCCCGTCGGCGGGCAGTCGCCCGGCGCGTGCCTCGGCGAGGAGCGGGGCGAGGCGCTCCCGGCGTACCCGGATCACCGCCTCCTGACGCGCCAGATCCTCCGCCAGCTCCTCCAACACCTCCACGAGCCCCCGCCCCTCGTCGTCCGCGAGCACGTCCCGCACCTCGTCGAGCCCGAGGCCCAGCTCGGTGAGCCGCCGGATCCGGGCGAGCAGGACGGCGTCCCGGACGCCGTACTCCCGATACCCGTTGGCCAGCCGCACGGGCTCGGGCAGCAGCCCCGACTGGTGGTAGTGCCGCACGGCCCGCGGGGTGACCCCGACCAGGGCGGCGATCTCGCCGATACGCATGCGCCCAGTAGAAACCCTGACGCTGCGACAAGGTCAAGCGACGCTCGGGGGACCGTGTCTCTCCTGGGCAGCTCTCCTCCGAGGCCGGCTCCCCGCCGAGGCCGGTTCGCTCCGAATCGGCGGGTAGCATGGGCGGCACGGCAGACGAGCCGGGCGGGCGGCCGCGTGGAGATCCTCGGATCTTCCCGAGGAACGTCCGGGCTCCACAGAGCAGGGTGGTGGCTAACGGCCACCCGGGGTGACCCGCGGGACAGTGCCACAGAAAACAGACCGCCGGGGACCTAGGTCCTCGGTAAGGGTGAAACGGTGGTGTAAGAGACCACCAGCGCCTGAGGTGACTCAGGCGGCTAGGTAAACCCCACTCGGAGCAAGGTCAAGAGGGGACACCCCGGTGTCCCTGCGCGGATGTTCGAGGGCTGCTCGCCCGAGTCCGCGGGTAGACCGCAGGAGGCCGGCGGCAACGCCGGTCCTAGATGGATGGCCGTCGCCCCGACGACCGCGAGGTCCCGGGGCACAGAACCCGGCGTATAGCCCGACTCGTCTGCCGGCCCGCGTGAGGGAAGGGCCCCTGACCAGTTTTCCGCCTGGTCAGGGGCCCTTTCGTGCAGTGCTTGAATGGATCGTCGTCTTCGGCTGAGCAAGGAGAAGCGCTGTGCCCCTGGTGTCCGTCGTGATGCCCGTGTACAACTCGGCAGCGACTCTTGGCGCAGCGGTTCGGTCGGTGCTCTCGCAGACCCACAGCGACCTGGAGCTGCTGATCACGGACGACAAGTCTTCCGATGGTTCGATGGACCTGCTCATGGAGTTGGCCCGGCAGGACGAGCGTGTCCTGCCTGAATCGGCGCCGGAACAGGGCGGCGCCGGCCGGGCACGCAACCTCGCTCTCGAGCGGGCCCGGGGGGACTACGTCGCCTTTCTCGACAGTGACGACATGTGGCTTCCGGAGAAGACCGAGCGGCAGATCGAATTTGCCGCGGCGGGTAGTGCGCCTCTGACGTTCACCTCGTACTTCAAGATGGACGCCGACTACGAGGGCGAGAGCATCGACTTCATCCCGAACGGGCGTGTGGTCCGTGCGCGGGAACACGTGGACTACCGCGCGATGCTGGTCCGGGACCACATCGGCGCTCTGACCGCCATGTACGACCGCACCGTCCTCGGCACGCGGCTGATGCCGGAGATGCGGAAGCGACAGGACTACGCCCTGTGGCTGTCGATCATGCGCGACGGCGCTGACGCCCGGGGTCTGCCCGAGCCGCTCGCGGTGTACAGGGCCCACCAGGCGGGATCGCTGTCCTCCAACAAGTTGTCGCTGGTCCGGTACAACTGGGAGCTGTACCGCGAGCACGAGGGGCTGTCTCTCCCGCGGGCGACACGGGCGCTGGCCGGCGCTGCGTGGCAGTCGATGCGCAACTCGCGGATCTAGGACCCACGGCGGGGCCCGTGCAGCCGCCTGGTGGGGTCCTCGTTCGTCGTCAGGGGCGCCTGACCTCGAAGTGGAAGCAGCCGTACTCGACCGCCCGGACGTGTACCAGGGCCACCGTGGGGTCGGTGAAGGCGTCCGTGAGGGCCTGGTTCAGGGCATCGTCGGGGGTTTCCGGGAGTTCCAGGAGGCGGCCTCCGGTGATGCGGCCCGTTGTGTCGTAGCGGCGGAGGGTGCGGAGGGCGCCGGGGCGGGTGAAGGGGTACGGCGCCGAGGGCGCAGGGCCGTCGCAGGTCTCGGCGTGGATGAAGACCGGGCCCTGTTCGTCGTACGCGCCCGGGTTCGCCCCCGTCTCGGCGGCCCAGCGCCGCAGCGGTGCGTACGAGACGAGCGCGATCCGCTCCCCGGGCGCCGAGGGGCGCAGGCAGCAGCGGAGCGGGTCGCCGGCGTCGGTGGTGGTCGCGGTGTACGGCACGCAGGCGCGTCCGGCGTCGTCGGCGACCCGCAGTTCCGCCAGGGCCGAGGGGGAGATGGGGAGGGGGGTGTGGATCGTCGTGTGGGTGCTCATGCCGTCAGGGTTACGTGGTGGGTGGCCGTGTCGCTGGCGTTATTCGGACGGGGCTTTGGGGCGCTGCCACCGGCCGGAGTTGCCTACCGCTTCGGCCACGGGCGTTGCAGCCATTCCGTGTACCACGCGTGGAAGTTCGGGCTCGCGGGCGTGAAGCCGGCCCAGTCCGGGTCCAGGCGCCAGACCTCGCCCGCTCGCGGGCCCGTCAGGATCAGCCGGATGTACATGCCGCAGCCCTCTTCGGCCAGCGTCAGCGTGCCCGGCGTCAGCTTCTCGGGTGCGGCGAGTGCACCGGGGAGGGGGTCTGGCAGGGGGAACGGTGTGGCCAGTCGGCCCGGGAGGCGGTCCTCCCGCCACTCGTCGTCCACCGCCCAGTCGTCGTCCACCCCCGGCCGGGGCTCCGTCAACGGCAGCACGCCGTAGGCCGGGCCCGCGGGGCCGTTTCCCACCTCCGTCACGAAGGAGCGGTACTCCGCCGGTAGTGCGATGCCGTGCTTCTCCTCGAAGGCGGCGACCTCCCCCTCCGGCAGCGCGGGCGTCAGCTCGTAGCGGTGCATGTCCGACCCGAAGCGCGTGCACTCCGGGTCCTGCGCCGCCATCGCGCGGATCCGCGCGCGTACTCCCGTCCCGTCCCAGCTCGTCATCCCCGGACCCTACGTCTCCGCCGCGAGCCCCGGGCTCACCGGGTCGCCCGGCGCGGGGAGCCGAACCGCACCCGTTCGGCTCTGGGCGCCCGCGGAGATGCGGACCGTTTCTGACCGCATGGGGTGTCAGGGTGGATTCATGGACGCGTCACCCCGCTACGAACGGAGCAGTCCCATGAGCCGCCGGTTCCAGGTCACCTTCGACGCCCACGACCCCCGGGCCCTGTCGTCCTTCTGGCGCGATGTCCTCCGCTACGTGCACCCCGGCCCGCCCGGGGTCGACCTGCCCGAGGGAGCCGACCCGCTGGCCGCGTGGGACGACTTCCTCGCGCGGATCGGCGTACCGGAGGAGCAGCGCAACACGCGGTCCGCCATCGAGGACCCCGAGGGTGCCGGTCCGCGCGTGTTCTTCCAGCAGGTGCCCGAGGACAAGGTCGCCAAGAACCGTGTGCACCTCGACGTCCGCGCGGCCCCCGGCCTTGAGGGAGAGGAGCGGATGGCCGCGCTGGAAACCGAGTGCGAGCGGCTTCTCGCGCTGGGAGCGAAGCGGCTGCGCCGCTTCGAGCCCGAGCCCCCCATGAGCACCGGCTTCATCGTGATGGCCGACCCCGAGGGCAATGAGTTCTGTCTGGACTGAGGCCTAGGTCGGTTGTCGCCGCTGGTGGCGGCTTCCGCTGGTGCTTTCGCCGCCTCAGGGGCAGAACGCCTTGTCCACTACCTTCTCCACGCTCCTCGTGCCCGCGATGTCCGCCGGGATGCTCGTCACCGCGATGTTCGCGGCGCGGCCGTCGTCGGTCGCGCCGCCCCGCGTCTCGTAGCCCACGATGTCGCCGCCGTGGCCCCAGTAGACGCCGCCGCAGGACAGCTTCCTGCTCATGAGCCCGAGGCCGTAGTGGGCGCCGGTGTCCGCGACCGGGACGGTGGTGCGCATCTGGGCGAGCTGGGCGTCCGGGAGGAGTTCGCCGTCCAGGAGCGCGGTGAAGAAACGGTTGAGGTCGGAGTTGGTGGAGATCATCTGGCCGGCCGCCCAGGCCGCCGACGGGTCGATCTCCGTGTAGTCGAGCGGCTTTCCGCCCTCCGTCAGCCAGCGGTAGCCCCTCGGGTGCGGCTCCCTGATGGTCTTGTCACCGGCGGCGGGGAAGTAGGTGTGGCGCAGCCCGATGCGCTTGACGATCCGCCGGTCGATCTCCTCGGCCAGGGGACGGCCGGTGACCTTCTGCACGATCAGGCCGGCCACGATGTAGTTCGTGTTGCTGTACGACCACTTCTTCCCCGGCGCGAACACGGCCGGGTACGCGAGGGCGATGTCCACGAGGTCGCGGGGCTCGAAGTACCGGTGCGCCAGCTCGTCGTCGCCGACGTGCTCCCCGTACTCGGGCAGTCCGCTGGTGTGCTGGAGGAGCTGACGGACGGTGATGCGGCGCCCGTCGATGCCCTTCCCGCGCCCCTTCCCCCGTACGAGGCCCGGGAGGTAGGTGTCCACCGGGGCGTCGAGGGCGACCTTCCCCTCGCCGACCAGTTGCAGGACGACCACGGCGGTGAACGTCTTCGTGTTGCTGCCGATCCGCACCTGGCCGTCCCTCGGCACCTTCGCGCCGGTGGCGAGGTCACCGACGCCCGCGGTGTAGGTACGGGTGCGGCCGTGGCCGTCCTGGACGGTCGCCAGGGCGGCGGGCTGGCCGTCCCGTACCAGCGCTTCCAGGCCCTGCTGCACGGCGTCCGGCCGCGCCATGTCCGCTCGCGCGGTGTCCGGTCGCGCGGCGGCGGACGCCGTCGGCGGTGTCAGGGCGCCCGCCGTCATGACGGCGACGGCCATCGCGGCGGCGGCCATGAGGGCTCCGCGCCGTCGGCCGTGAGGGGTGGGGGCGGGGGCGGCTTGGCTGGTCCGAGTGCGCATGAGTCAGCTCCGTGGAAGTCTCGGGGCCCGTCGACCGGGCAGGCCACGATCATGGATTCCGGGGCCCCGGCGCGCATCGCGGGAAAGCGGGAGAAAGTACTCCCCCGATCGGGGGAGGCCCTGCGTGAGCCGCGCGTCCATACTGGCTGATCATGATCAAGGGACTCCGGCCGCTGCTGCGCCGCTCCACGTACTCGGGTGCGCTGTTCGCCTACGGCGCCGTTCTGGCGAGCCTGCCCCTGCTGTCCTTCGCGCTGCTGCCGGCGCTGGCCTGGCGGTCCGCTCCCGAGGGCGTGCAGGTCGTCGTGGTGGTGGTCGTCTGGGCCGCGCTGATCGGCTTCGTCGGTCTCGCCCGCACCACCCGGCGGGTGCTCGTCGTGTCCGCCCGCCGGCTGCTGAGCGTGGCGCTGCCCGATCCCGTCGCCGGTCCCGTCGCCGATCCAGGTCCCGTACGGACGGCCGCGCGTGCGCCCGATGCCCCGCCGCTCCCCGCCGCCCCCTCCCGGCGCGACCGCTGGCGGACCCCCCTCTGGCTGCTGCTGCACGTGGCGCTCGGCTGGACGGGCGCCCTGGCCAGCGGTGTGCTGCTCTTCGCGGCCCTGACCCTCCCCGGGGGGTGGCTCGACGCCGAGTTGGGCCTGAGCCTGTTCGGCCGGTCGGTCCGGGTCGACGGCGGCTGGCAGAGCTGGGTCGCCGCCCTCGGCTGTCTGCTCCTCGCCGCCGCCGTGTGCGCGGTGGTGACGAAGGCGCTGCGGTGGTCGGCGCCCCGGCTCCTTGGACCGTCGGCGGCCGAGCGGCTCGCGCTGGCGGCCGAGCGGGAACGGCGGCTCGCCGAACGCAACCGGCTGGCCCACGAGTTGCACGACTCGATCGGGCACACGCTGACCACGACCACCATCCAGGCCGCGGTGGCGGGCGAGGTGCTCTCCGCCGACCCGGTGGCGGCGCGGGCCGCCCTGCGCAGCATCGAGGAGTCGGCGCGGGCCGCGCTGGAGGACCTGGACTACGTGCTCGGCGTCCTGCGCGAACGGGAGGCCGAGACGGCGCCGACCCGCACCCTGGCCGACCTGCCCGAGCTGTTCGACCGGTTGCGGCACGCCGGCGCGGTCGTGGAGCCTGAGCTCTCGGGGGACCTGGCGCGGGTGCGCGGGACGCTGTCCCGGGCCGCGTACCGGATCCTCCAGGAAGGGCTGACGAACGCGATGCGGCACGGAGCGGACGGCCCGATCCAGGTCCGCGTGGCCGCCGCGCCTGACAGCCTGGAGCTCGGTGTGGTCAACCCGACCGGGGACGCGGCACGTACGCGCAGGGGACCGGGCACCTTCCCCACGTCCGGGCACGGACTGCCCGGACTCGCCGAACGCGTACGGCTCCTGCACGGGGAGATCGACGCCGGGCCGGACGGGCCCGGGCACTGGCGGCTCGCGGTCCGGCTCCCCGTACGGGTGTCGCCGTGACCGGCCCCGAAGCGGCCGCGGCCGCCCCCGTCACCCTCCTCGTCGCGGACGACGACGAGGTGACCCGCATCGGTCTGCGCACGCTCCTCGCGGCCCAGCCGGGGCTCGCGGTGGTCGGCGAGGCCGCCGACGGCGTCGAGGCGGTCGAGCAGGCGCGGCTGCTGCGCCCGGACGTCGTCCTGATGGATGTACGGATGCCTCGCCGCAACGGGATCGAGGCCACCCGGCACCTGCTCGCCGGGGCCGCCGAACCGCCGAAGGTCGTGGTGATCACCACCTTCGAGAACGACGACTACGTGACCGCCGCGCTCAGCGCCGGGGCCAGCGGGTTCGTACTCAAGCGGCTTCCGGTCCCGCGGATCGCGGAGGCGGTGCGGGTGGTCGCGGCGGGCGAGGCGATCCTCTTCCCCGCGGCCCTGCGCCGGATGGTCGCCGCCCGTCCCCTGGACTCCGCCGAGGCCCTGCCGAGGGCCGCGCTGACCGGGCGGGAGGAGGAGGTTTTGCGGCTGATGGCCACCGGCCTGTCCAACCCGGAGATGGCGGAATCGCTCACGGTGAGCCTGGAGACGGTGAAGACGCACGTCGGGAACGTGCTGACCAAGCTCGGCGCCCAGAACCGGACCCATGCGGTGGTGATCGCGTACGAGTCCGGTCTGGTGGTGCCGGGGGTCGCCGGCTGAGGCGGCGCGGCGCCCCCCGGCCCGGGTGCCGCGACCCGCCCCGGGATGCCGGGTGGGGCGCGGCTCCACGACGTCAGTCCAGGACCTCGATCGTCCACTGGGGGTCGCGGTCGTCCGTACGGACGAAGACGCGCTTGGGGAGCGTGGACCGGTCCTCGAACAGGTCGCGGCCGAGGGCCAGGCCGTTCTGGTCGATCGCGTACGTGCCGTCCCGCAGGTCGGCCAGGGACGTGATCGTCGTGGCGCCGTCGCCGTCGACGCGCTGGATACGCCAGACGGAGGCGGGGGAGTCGTCGGGGCGGACGGCGACCGGGGCGCGCTCGGTGCCCTCCGACGCGACGGTCTCCTCGGTGCCCTTCGCGGTGAGACGGAAGCCGTCGGCCTCGTGGGTGACCAGCCACTCCGGCGCCCGGGCCCGGTCGGGCTCGGCGAGGAAGCCGACCAGGGCTCCGTCCTCGACCCCGACCGGGGCCCCCTTCACGTACAGCTTGACGACCTTGCCGTCGTTCGGCATCGATCCTCCTGGGTTGGATACGGGAGTTCACCCGACCATGCCCCGGGCGGCCCTGTTCGGGGCCGGTGAACACGCAGGTCATAGGCTGGGTGGAGCTGAGAAGTCGTCAGGGAGGTGACAGTTCCGCGCGCCCGGGCGGGGGTGTGCGCCGGCCCGGTGTACGGGTGGGGGCATGACGATTCCCGTGCATCAGCTCACCGATCCCGCCGTGCGTGCCTTCGTCACGGCCCTCAACGCCAACGACGAGGAGGCCTTCCGGGAGGCGCTCGCGCCCGGGGCGACCATGTCCGACGACGGGTCCGACCGTGACGTGGCCGCGTGGACGGAGAAGGAGGTCTTCTCCTCGCGCGGGCACATGGAGGTCGAGTCCGAGAAGGGCGACGGGCGTGACCTCGTCGCCCGCTTCCGCAACGACACCTGGGGCGAGATGCGGACCCGCTGGCGCTTCACGGTCGACGGCGGGAAGATCGCCCGCTTCGAGACCGGTCAGGCCTGACCGGGCGAGGGGCCGGCCCCGCTGGGGTCAGCCCCTCCCGATGTACGGCATCCCCGTCGCCATCACCGTCGCGAACTGCACGTTCGCCTCCAGCGGCAGGGACGCCATGTGCACCACCGTCGCCGCCACGTCCGCCGCGTCCATCACCGGTTCCGCCGCCAGTTGGCCGTTGGCCTGGAGGATCCCGGTCTGCATGCGGGCCGTCATCTCGGTCGCCGCGTTGCCGATGTCGAGCTGGCCGCAGGCGATCCGGTACGGGCGGCCGTCGAGCGACAGGGACTTCGTGAGGCCCGTCATCGCGTGCTTCGTCGCCGTGTACGCGATCGAGTGCGGGCGCGGTACGTGGGCGGAGATCGAGCCGTTGTTGATGATCCGGCCGCCCTGCGGGTCCTGTTCCTTCATGGTCCGGAAGGCGGCCTGGGCGCAGAGGAACGCGCCCGTCAGGTTGACGTCGACGACCGACCGCCAGGTGGCCGGGTCCAGGTCCTCGACGGGGACGCCGCCGCCCGCGAACGTACCGGCGTTGTTGAAGAGCAGGTCGACCCGTCCGTAGCGGTCCCGTACCGCCGCGAAGAGGGCCGCGACCTGCTCGGCCGAGGTGACGTCCGTCGGGACGCACAGCGTCTCCGCGGAGCCCGCGGCCGCCGCCGTCTCCTCCAGGGCCTCGGCCCTGCGCCCCGCCAGGGCCACCGACCAGCCGGCCGCCGCGAGGGCCAGTGCCACGCTCCGGCCGATGCCCGACCCCGCTCCCGTCACCACTGCGATGCTCATGGGCGCGCAGCGTACGCGAGACGCGTGCCCCATGAACTCATCGTTCCGACACGTGGATGTTCTGTACCCGACAACGTGAGGTCGTCGGGCCCCCCTCGAATGACGGACGGACAGCATCCGTCTGGGGAGGGGCACATGCATCACATATCGGGCCACAGCGAGGAACTCCGCGCTGCCGCACGGCACTTCGGGCGTCGGCGCTTCCTGACCGTCACCGGGGCCGCCGCCGCGCTCGCCTTCGCCACCCAGCTGCCGACGGCCGGTGCCGCGGCGGCCGCCGAGCTGGACGGCCGACGTGTCACCGAGGACCCGTTCACCCTGGGGGTGGCCTCCGGCGACCCCCTGCCCGGGTCCGTACTGCTCTGGACGCGGCTCGCGCCCCGCCCCTTCGAGCCGGGTGGCGGGCTGCCGGCCGAGCGCGTCTCCGTCCACTGGGAACTCGCCCGTGACGAGCGCTTCACCCGGACCGTGCGGCGCGGCCGGGCCACCGCGCACCCGGAGTTCAGCCACACCGTCCACGTCGAGGTGGACCACCTCGAAGCCGACCGGGCGTTCTTCTACCGCTTCCGCGTCGGCGACTGGATCAGCCCGGTCGGGCGCACCCGCACCGCGCCCGCCCCCTGGGCCCGCAACTCCGCGCTCAAGCTCGCCGCCGTCTCCTGCCAGGCCTACCACGACGGCTACTTCACGGCCTACCGCCATCTCGCGGAGGAGGACGTCGACGTCGTCTTCCACCTCGGCGACTACCTGTACGAGTACGCCGTGAACGCCACCGGCGGCGCCCGCGCCTACACCGACCGCACCCTCCCGGCCGTCTTCGCCCGCGAGACGATCACCCTGGAGGACTACCGGCTGCGGTACGGCCTCTACAAGACGGACCCCGACCTGCGGGCCGCGCACGCCGCCCACCCCTTCGTCGTCACCTGGGACGACCACGAGACCGAGAACAACTACGCGGGCGGCACCCCCGAGAACGGCGTCCCGCCGGAGGAGTTCCTGCTCCGCCGCGCCGCCGCCTACCGCGCGTACTGGGAGCACCAGCCGCTGCGCCGCCCCCAGCAGCCGGAGGGGCCCGACATGCGGCTCTACCGGCGGCTGCGCTTCGGGAGCCTCGCCCAGTTCGACATCCTCGACACCCGCCAGTACCGCTCCGACCAGGCGTACGGGGACGGCTGGCAGGTCCCGGGGCCGGAGTCCGAGAACCCGGCGCGGACGATGACGGGCGCCGCCCAGGAGCGCTGGCTGCTCGACGGCTGGGGGGCCTCCCGCGCCCGCTGGAACGTCCTGCCGCAGCAGGTCGTGTTCGCCGAGCGCCGGGACCGCCCCACCGCCGACTTCAAGGTGTCCATGGACTCCTGGGACGGCTACGCGGCGTCCCGGCGGCGTCTCCTCGCGGGCGCGGAGGCCGCCGGGGTCGAGAACCTGATGGTGCTCACCGGCGACGTCCACGTCGGGTACGGCCTCGACATCAAGGCCGACTTCCGCGACCCGGCCTCCCGGACCGTCGGCACCGAGATCGTCGCCACCTCGATCAGCAGCGGCAAGGACGGTGCCGACCGGCCCGCCAACTACGACAAGCTCACGCAGGCCAACCCGCACCTGAGGTTCTTCAACGGGCGTCGCGGTTACGTGACGGTCGCCCTCGGCGCCGAGGCCGCCCGGGCCGACTTCCGTACGGTGCCGTACGTGACGACCCCGGGCGCCCCCGTCACCACGGCCGCCTCCTTCGTCACGGAGGCGGGCGACCCGGGACTCACGCCGGCGTGACCAGCGCCTCCTGCGGATAGCGGACGCCGATGCGGTCCCGTACCGCGTCGAGCGTCCGCATCACCGCGAGCGAGCCGCCGAGGGGGACGAGCGGGGACTCGGTCGCGCCCGCGCGCAGGCAGCGCATGACCTCGGCGGCCTCGTGCCGCAGCGAGTGCGGATCGTCGTCGTTGACGAACTCCTCCGGGTCCCGGCCGTCGCGGTGCAGCGTGAACCGCTCGGGGAAGAAGAAGCCGCGCGGCAGGTCGATCCGGCCGAGCGTGCCCGTCACGGACGCGGTCAGCGGGGTGTCCGCGACGAGCGAGCAGGAGAGCAGCGCCGACGCGCCCGTGTCCCAGCCGAGCAGCATGCCGGTGTTGAGGTCGACGCCCTCCGGCGAGAGCAGCGCGTGCGCCTGGACGGTGTCCGGCTCGCCCAGGAGCAGCTGCGCGAACGACACCGGGTACACGCCCAGGTCGAGCAGCGCCCCGCCGCCCACCGCCGGGTCCCGCAGCCGGTGGTCCGCGGCGAACGGGCCCGCGAGCCCGAAGTCCGCCTGTACGGTCCTGATCTCACCGATCGCCCCGCCGCGGACCAGCTCCACGAGCCGCCGGATCAGCGGGTTGCAGTACATCCACATGGCCTCCATGAGGAAGAGGCCGCGGTCCCGGGCGAGAGTGACCAACTCCTCGGCCTCGCGGGCGTTCAGCGTGAGAGCCTTCTCGCAGAGGACCGCCTTTCCCGCCTCAAGGGCGCGGCCGGTCGCCTCCCGGTGGGCGTGGTGCGGCGTCGCCACGTACACCACGTCGACGTCCTCGTCGGCGAAGAGGCCGTCCCATCCGCCGTACGCCCGCGGGATGCCGAACCGGTCGGCGAAGGCCTTCGCCGACGCCTCCGTCCGGGAGGCCACGGCGACGACCTCCGCGCCGTCGAGCGTCAGCAGGTCCGCCGTGAACCGCTCCGCTATGCCGCCCGTCGCCAGGATTCCCCAGCGCACCTTCTCGCTCATGTTCCCCACCCATTCCAGAGAGGTCTCGACCATGCCGGTCGAGCTGAGAGCATAGGCAAGGATTCAACGAAATGGAGCGGTTGATGCCGAAGAGCGGCCAGAAAGCAACAGAAGAAAACATAATACAAACCGCTCCGGTCGAGGCCGCCCGGCGGACCGGGCTGCTCGTCACCCTCGTCCTGGGCGGCCTCACCGCCCTGCCCCCGCTCTCCATGGACATGTACCTCCCGGCGCTGCCCGAGGTCACCGACGCCCTGCACGCCCCCGCCGCCACCATCCAGCTCACCCTCACCGCCTGCCTCGCCGGCATGGCCCTCGGCCAGCTCGTCGTCGGCCCCATGAGCGACAAGTGGGGGCGCCGCCGCCCGCTGCTCGTCGGCATGGTCGTGTACGTGCTCGCCACCGCCGTCTGCGCGCTCGCGCCCACCGCCGAACTCCTCATCGGCTTCCGGCTGCTCCAGGGCCTCGCGGGCGCCGCCGGCATCGTCATCGCCCGCGCCGTCGTCCGCGACCTCTACGACGGCGTGGAGATGGCCCGATTCTTCTCCACCCTGATGCTGATCTCCGGCGTCGCCCCGATCATCGCGCCCCTCATCGGCGGCCAGATCCTGCGCCTCACCGACTGGCGGGGCGTCTTCCACGTCCTCACCGTGATCGGCTTCCTCCTCACCCTCGTCGTCTGGCGCTTCCTCGGTGAGACGCTGCCCGAAGAGCGGCGGCACGAGGGCGGCGTCGGCCAGGCCCTGCGCACCATGAAGGGCCTCCTCGCCGACCGGGTCTTCACCGGCTACATGCTGACCGGCGGCCTCGCCTTCGCGGCCCTCTTCGCGTACATCTCGGCCTCGCCGTTCGTCGTCCAGGAGATCTACGGGGCCTCGCCGCAGACCTTCAGCCTCCTCTTCGGGCTCAACTCGATCGGGCTCGTCGCCGTCGGCCAGATCAACGGCAAGCTGCTCGTCGGCCGCGTCAGCCTCGACAAGGCGCTCGGCTGGGGCCTCGGGACCATCCTGCTCGCCTCGCTCGCGCTGCTCCTCATGACCAGCGGCGTCTTCGGCGAGGTCGGGCTCGTGCCGGTGGCCGCCGGACTGTTCGTCCTCATGTCCGCGATGGGCCTCGCCATGCCGAACACCAACGCCCAGGCCCTGATGCGCACCCCGCACGCCGCCGGATCGGCCTCCGCGCTCCTCGGCACCACCTCGTTCCTCGTCGGCGCGGTCGCCTCCCCGCTCGTCGGCATCGCGGGCGAGCACACCGCCGTCCCGATGGCGGTCGTCCAGCTCACGTGCGCCGTCCTCGCCGCCGCCTGCTTCCTAGGCCTGTGCCGCCCGTGGCGGGCCGCCCCGGGAGCGGCAGGCACGCAGGACCCGGCCGCCTAGGGCCCGTCCGGGAGCTGGTGGGGCCCGGGAGGGCGGCCGCCTAAACTGTCTCGGTGAACGCCTCCGCCCCCTCCGCCGACTCCCTGCGCGCCGCCCTCGCCGGGCTCCTCGACGGGCTGCCGCCCTCCCAGGCCGCCCGGTCCGTCGAGCGGCTGATCGCCAACTACCGGGGCACCACCCCGACGGACGCCCCCGTGCTGCGCGACCGCTCCGACGTCGCCGCGTACGCCGCTTACCGCATGCCGGCGACCTTCGAGGCCGTACGGGGCGCCCTCGGCGCCCTGCGCGAGGCCGCGCCCGACTGGGAGCCGCGTACCCACACGGACGTCGGCGGCGGTACGGGCGCGGCGAGCTGGGCCGTCGCCGAGGCCTGGGAGGACCGGCCGCCCCGCACCACCGTCCTCGACTGGGCCGAGCCGGCCCTCGCGCTCGGCCGCGAGCTCGCCGCCGGGACCCTGGACGCCGAGTGGCGCACGGCCAGGATCGGCGGCGCGCTGCGGCTCGCGGACACGGACCTCGTCACCGTCTCGTACGTCCTCAAGGAGCTGACCGGGACCGACCGGGCGGCGCTCGTGACCGAGGCGGCGCGGGCGGCGCGGACGGTGGTGATCGTCGAGCCCGGCACCCCCGACGGATACGAGCGGATCATCGCCGCCCGCACCCTGCTGATCGACGCCGGCTTCACCGTCGCCGCGCCCTGCCCGCACAGCGGGGCCTGCCCGATCGAGCCGGGCACGGACTGGTGCCACTTCTCGGCGCGGGTCAGCCGCTCCTCGCTGCACCGGCAGGTGAAGGGCGGCTCGCTGCCGTACGAGGACGAGAAGTACAGCTACGTGGCGGCCACCAGGGACCCGGCGACCCCGACGGTCTCCCGCGTCACCCGCAGGCCCCAGATCCGCAAGGGCCTGGTCTCCCTCGAACTGTGCGGCCCCGACGGACTCGCCCGCGAGACGGTCACCAAGCGCCACGGGCCCCTGTACAAGCAGGCCCGCGACGCCGAGTGGGGCGACTCCTGGCCGCCGGAGGGCACCGACTAGGGCCGCAGCTCCTGGGTGCAGCACTTCACGCTGCCGCCGCCCTTGAGGAGTTCGCCCAGGTCCATGCCGATCGGCTCGAAGCCGCGCCGCCGCAGCGGGTCGTAGAGGCCCACCGCGGCCTGCGGCAGCAGGACGTGGCGGCCGTCGCTCACCGCGTTCAGACCGAGGGCCGCCGCGTCCGCCTCCGTCGCGACCAGGGCGTCCGGGAAGAGCCGGGCGAGGACCGCGCGGCTGCCGGGCGAGAAGGCGTCCGGGTAGTACATGACCTCGTCGCGGGCGTCGTCCAGGACGCACAGCGCGGTGTCCAGGTGGTAGTAGCGCGGGTCCACCAGCTCCAGGCCGATCACCGGGCGGCCGAAGAACTCCTGCGCCTCGTCGTGGGAGAGCGGGCTGGAACGGAAGCCGCGCCCGGCGAGGATCCAGGAGGCGGTGACGGCGAAGTCGCCCTCGCCCTCGTTCACGTGCTCGGGGGCCCGTACGTCCTCGTCCGCCCAACCGTTTCCGCGGAACCAGGCCAGGTGCGCGTCGGCCTCGGCCGCGCGCTCCGCGTGGGCGAACTTCGCGCCGAGGACCCGGCCCTCGACGACGGTGGCGCCGTTCGCCGCGAAGACCATGTCCGGCAGCGCCGGGTCGGGGGTGAGGAGCTCGACGGTGTGGCCGAGGGCGCGGTAGCGGTCGCGCAGGTCCTCCCACTGGGCGAGGGCGAGCGGCAGGTCGACCGGTTTCGTGGGGTCCATCCAGGGGTTGATGGAGTACGTCACCGTGAAGTGCGCGGGTGGGCACATCAGGTAACGGCGGGGCGAGGACGAGCGCGGGGTGGGGCGCAATGAGGGCTCCTCACGGACGGGTGGGCGGAAGAACCGCGGCACGGTGGACCCCATGGTCCGCCTTCGGCGCCCCGCACGCTGTGGACCGTTCGGGTGGTTCGGGCCCGACGGAACGGGCCCCCCGGGCGTGGGGCCGCCACGGAGCGGGCCCCCGGGCGGGAGACCGCCACGGAGCGGGCCCCCGGGCGGGGCCCCCACCGGCCCTCGAGCCGCCTCAGGCGAGACGTGACGTCTCGCCGACTGTTAGATTGGCCCCATGCCCGAGCCCAAGGCCCCCGACGCCTCCCGCCGCAGTGAACGCTCCCGCCGCGCCATCTTCGACGCCGCCCTCGCCCTCGTCACCGAGACCGGCTACGCGAAGACCACCATCGAGGGCATCGCCGCCCGCGCCGGCGTCGGCAAGCAGACCATCTACCGCTGGTGGCCCTCCAAGGCGGCCGTCCTCCTCGACGCCTTCCTCGACCTCCAGACCCGGGCCGCCGAGACCCTGGGCGGCGACGCCGACAGCGGGATCCCCGACACCGGCGACCTCGCCGCCGACCTCAGGCACGTCCTGCGCGCCACCGTCGACGAGCTGAACGACCCCGCCCTCGACGGACCCACCCGCGCCCTCGCCGCCGAGGGCGTCGTCGACCCCGAACTCGGCGCCCGCTTCACCGCCGCGCTCCTCGAACCCCAGCTCCAGCACTACGTCCGCCGCATCGAGGCCGCCCAGGCCGCCGGCGACGTCGACCCGGACGTCGACCCCCGCACCGCCCTCGAACTCCTGATCGGACCCCTCCACCACCGGTGGATCCACCGCACCCTGCCCCTCACCCACGCCTACGCCGACACCCTCGTCGACCTCGCCCTTCGCGGCCTCGCGCCGAGGATCTGAGTCCCGGAGGGGCACCCCGGTTCCGCACTCCGGTCACCCGGGGCGCAGGATGGTGGGACCATGGGCAGAGCCGAACGGGCGAGCATGAGGTGTGAGGGGATAGATGGGCGACGGCATCGGCCGCTACCGCGGCACGGAGAGCAAACTCGCACAGTGGCTGCGCAGGCGCCCGAAACGCACCGCGGCCGACGACGAGAACGACCGCGAGAAGCTGCTCCTGGCCGCCGCCGCCGCCGGGCTGCCCCTGGCCCCCGCCGCGTACCCCGTCGGCTACAGCTGTTCCTGTGAGCGGATCGGCTGTCCCACCCCCGCCCGGCACCCCGTCTCCTTCGCCTGGCAGACCCAGTCGACCACCGACCGCGCCCAGATCGAGCGCTGGGCCCGGAACGCGCCCGAGGCGAACTTCATCACCGCCACCGGCATGGTCCACGACGTCCTCGACGTACCGATGGCCGCCGGCCGCGCCGCCCTCGACCGTCTCCTCGCCGAGGGCGTCGACGTCGGGCCGGTCGCCGAGTCCGCCGACGCCGACACCCCCGGCGGGCGGATGCTCTTCTTCACCGCCACCCGCGGCACCCCCGAGGACGAGGACGAGTGGTGGCCGTGTGAGCTCGACTGCCACCCCGAGACCATGGACGAGCACCCGGGGCTCCGCTGGCACTGCCGCGGCAGCTACGTCCTCGTACCGCCCGCCCGGCTCCCCGGGGACGAGAGCGCCCACCCGGTCGTCGCCTGGCTCCGCGGCCCCGAGCACCCCCTGCCCGACCCGCTGAACCTCCTGGAGACCCTCCAGGACGCCTGCGCGCGCCACGCGGCGGAGCGCCAGGCGGACGGGGACGGGGAGCACACGGCCCACGAGATCGCCTGGCCCCTGACCCGCTGACCCGCGGGTCGGTCACCGACCGAGGTCCGAGGCCCTACGAGCCCTGTGCGCCCACCACGCCCTGGAGCCGGCCCGTGATCGTGACGCCGTCGCGGGCCGTGCCCGCCGGCCGCACCAGGGCGACCTGGTTCGACACCCACTCCTTGGTGACCGTGTTCTTGACCTGGCCGGTCAGCAGCGCCTTGACGCCCGCGTCGACCTTGGGCCGGTAGCCCGGCGCCGCCGTCTGCCGCTCGAAGAACCGGGTCGCGAAGAAGACGAACGCGCCGCCGTCCTTCGTCCGCAGCCCGAGCGGCGCGAAGTCGCCCTGGTTCGCGGTCCGGTCGAGGTACTGGGTGGCGAGCCCCGGCTTCTTGGCCTGCTTCAGCCGCTGCTCCCGCCACACCGAGGTGTGCGACCCCGCCGCGAACGGCCCCGCCTGCCCGTCCTTCAGATACGAGACGTACCGCTCGCCGAGTTCCTCCGGCGCGACCGCGAGGGCCCCGGTGTCCGCGGCGACCGCCACCGCGTACCCGTCCTCCTCGGCGAACTCCGGCACCGCGGACGGGCTGAGGACCACCAGATGCGCGACCTCCCACAGCTGCTGCGGCCCGTTGCGTACGAAGACGAGGAGCCAGCGCTGGTCACCGGGGCCTGAGTCGGTGTCCCGGTTGGGGTCGGCGTCCGCGAGGAACCAGCGCGGCCAGCCCGCCTTCCGGGGCAGCACGAACCGCGCGTCCGACAGTTCCAGGGGCCGGTGCTTCGCGTTGCCCCCGGGGGTGAGGACCGCGCGTGCCCGCAGGCTCGCCTGGTTTATCTCCCCGAAAGGACCGGTGACCCGGCCCGCGTCCAGGGCCGGATCGTAGGCCTTGTCGGCCCGGTTGTAGGCGTTCGTGAAGTCCGCGAGGGCCTGCGCCGCCTCGGCCTTCGTCGCCGGCGGCATCAGGGCGAGCTCGCCGTGCACCGTCACACAGCCGCTCGCCGCCAGCGCCAGGACGGTCGTCGCCGCCGTGGCCGCGAGGAGCCTCGCGGGCCGTGCCGACAGCCGCTCAAGCGGTCTCGGCGCTCGCCTCAGCCTCAGCCTTCTCATCGGTCGCCTTCTGCCTCTTCACCCGCACGGACGGACCCGACCCTATCGGGGCCAGGAACAGCGCGAGCGCCGGGACCAGATACAGCGCCCACACCGTGACCTGAAGCACCGTCGGGTCCGGCTGGAAGTTGAAGACGCCCTTGAGCAGCGTGCCGTACCAGCTGTCCGGCGGGACCGCCGCCGAGACGTCGAAGGCCTTGTCCGCCAGGCCGTCGAGGAAGCGGGCCTCCTGGAGGTCGCGCACGCCGTACGCGAGGACACCCGCCGCCACCACGACCAGCATCCCGCCGGTCCAGGTGAAGAACCTCGCCAGGTTGATCGCCAGGGCGCCCCGGTAGAACAGCCAGCCGAGGAGGACCGCCGTGAGGAGGCCGAGCAGGACCCCGGTCAGCGGCTCGTACGTGCCGCCGGACGACGCCCGTACCGACGCCCACACGAACAGCGCCGTCTCCAGGCCCACCCGGCCCACCGCGAGGAAGGCGGTGGCGACGAGCGCCGCCTTCCCCACCTGGAGAGCCGCGTCCAGCCCGTCGTGCAGCTCGTGCTTCAGGTGCCGGGCCGTGCGCCGCATCCAGAAGACCATCCAGGTCACCAGGACCACCGCGACGATCGACAGCGAGCCGCCCAGCAGCTCCTGCGCCTCGAAGGTCAGCTCCCGGGAGCCGAACTCGAGACCGGCACCGAAGGCCAGCGAGACGCCGACGGCCGTGCCGACGCCGATCCAGATCGGTTTCAGGGCGTCCCGCCGACCGGACTTCACCAGGTACGCGAGGAGGATGCAGACGACCAGACCGGCTTCGAGACCCTCGCGCAGGCCGATCAGATAGCTACCGAACACGTCGGTTCTCCTCGGCGACGGCGGCGGCGAGCTTGGAGAGCGGCCCGGCCAGCGCGTTGACGGCGTCCGACAGCTTCTCGCGCTCGGGCTCGCCGACCTTGTCGTACGAGGTGAAGACGTAGCTGTTCTTGTCCGTGCGGTACGTGTCGAGCAGCGCGTTCAGCGCGGTGAACTGCTTGTCCAGTTCGGCGACGAGCTTCGGGTCGTTCTTCGAGGCGACCGGCTTCAGCAGGTCGAAGGACTTCCGCGCGCCCTCGACGTTCGCCTTGAAGTCGACGAGGTCGGTGTGCGAGTAGCGCTCCTCCTCGCCGGTGACCTTGCCGGTGGCGACCTCGTCCAGGAGCTCCTTGGCGCCGTTGGCCATGGAGGTCGGGGTGATCTCGGCCCTGCCGACCCGCTTCGCCCAGTCCGCGAGGTCCTTGTCCAGGGTGTCGGCGAGGGCCTTCTCGGCGGCGCCGATCCTCTTGTCCTTCCACAGCGCCTTCTCCAGGCGGTGCCAGCCGGTCCAGTCCGCGGCCGGGTCCTGGCCGGCCTCCAGGCCGTCCTCGCGGACGTCGACCTTGGGGCCGATGTCGCCGAAGGACTCGGCGACCGGCTCGGTGCGCTCCCAGCCGACGCGGGACTCGGCGTACGCCTTCTTCGCGGCCTCGATGTCACCGGCGCGGACGGCGTCGGTGAAGACCTTCGCCTTGGGGAGGGTCGTGTCGGCCTGCCTCTGGACGTACTGGCGGTACGCGGCGACGGCGGCGTCCCTCTCGGGGGAGCGCCTCGGGCCGGCGGCGCCGCCGGTGACCTCGACCTGCTGGCGTATGCCCTCGCCGGTCATGCCGGGCCTGCAGACGATCGCGTAGGCGCCGGCCTTGATCTCCGCGGTGACGGCGGCCCTGGTGCTGGGGCCGATGTTCTCGCGCTCGGTGACGATCCGGTCGTCCGGGTGGAGGATGTGGACCTCGGTGACCTTGGAGCCGCGGTTCTCGACGTTCAGCTTCACGTGTCCGGCCGGGAACCGCTTCTTCGACACCTCGCAGGAGTCGTCCTTGGCGACGACGGTGATCGCGCCGTCCTCGGCGCCGCTCTTCTCGGCGCAGCCCGTGACGGCGGTCAGAGCGGCCGCGGTCGCGGCCGCGGTGACGACGGAGAAGCGGGCGGCGCGCATGAGGACTCCAGAACGGCGACGGGAACGGGGGTGGGGACAGGGGGCAACGCGGCTGAGGCGGACCCAACTTAACCGAGGCTCACCTCAGCCATCCCGGCCCGCCCAGTGATGCGGCCCGTCCCCGCACGGGTACGACGAGGGGCACCCCGGTCCGCGGGTGCGGGAACACCTCCACCGGCTGCCGGTACACCCGGCCGAGCAGCTCCGCCCCGAGGAGCTCCGCGGGCGGCCCGGCCACCGCGACCCGGCCGTCGTGCAGCACCCCGACCCGGTCCGCGTGGGCCGCCGCGAGCCCCAGGCCGTGCAGCACCACCACCACGGCGTCCCCGGCGGCCGCGCGCTCCCGGCAGACCCGCAGGACCAGTTCCTGGTGGCGCAGGTCCAGGGCCGCCGTCGGCTCGTCGAGCAGCAGCAGGCCGGTCCGCTGGGCGAGGACCCGGGCCAGCGCGACCCGGGCCCGCTCGCCGCCCGAGAGACCGGAGAACGGGCGGGCGGCGAAGGCCCCGACCCCGGTGGCCGCCATCGCCTCCGCGACGGCCGCCTCGTCCTCGTCCTCCCGCTCGGTGTCCGCCCAGGGCGCCCGGCCCGTCCGTACCACCTCGGCGACGGGGAACGGGAAGGACAGCGCGGCGTCCTGCGGCAGCACCGCCCGCCGCAGGGCGAGTTCACCGGCCGCCCAGTCGTCCGCCGGCCGCCCCCCCGATCCGTACCTCCCCGGCGCTCCGGGCGAGATCGGCGGCGAGCAGCGTCGACTTCCCGGCCCCGTTGGGCCCCACCAGGGCGAGGACCTCCCCGGCCCGCACCTCGATCCCGACCCCGTCGAGCACCACCCGCCGCCCCCGCGCGACCCGGACCCCGACGGCCTCGGCGACCACAGCACGGTCGCGAGCCCGGCGGCGAAGGCGCAGACGGACACCGTCCAGTTGCCGAGGAAGGTGGGGCCGAGATGCCGCCGCGCCATGGAGTCCTGAGCCTCCCTCCCCGAGCGGCGGGGCCGTACTCGGCGGGTGCGGCCCTGCCGCCATGTCGCGGAATGGTTCAATTTCCGCCATGAACACGACCGCCACTGACATCGACGTCCTTCGGGTCTTCTGCGCGGGCGACGGCCGGTACGGCAACGCGCTCGGAGTCGTACGGGACGCCCGTACCCACCCCGACGAGGCCTCCCGGCAGGCGCTCGCCAAGGAACTCGGCTTCAGCGAGACGGTGTTCGTGGACGACCCGGAGCGCGGGATCGTCGACATCTACACCCCCGGCCTGCGGCTGCCGTTCGCCGGGCACCCGCTCGTCGGCGCCGCCTGGCTGCTCGACCTGGAGGTCGTGTGCCCGCCCGCCGGCGAGGTGTGGGTGCGCGGCGACGGCGAGTTCACCTGGATCGGGGCGCGCGCCGAGTGGGCGCCGCCGCGGACCCTCCGCCAGTACGGCTCCGCGGCGGAGGTGGACGCCCTGGAGATCCCCGAACCCGGCGAGTGGATCTACGCCTGGGCCTGGGAGGAGGAGGCCGCGGGCCGGGTCAGGGCGCGGGCGTTCCCGGGGCGCGGCGACGGCATCGACGAGGACGAGGCGACCGGCGCGGCGGCGCTGCTGCTCACGGTGGAGCTCGGCCGGGCCCTGAACATCACGCAGGGCCGGGGTTCGCAGCTGCTCACCGCCCCCGGCCCCGACGGCATCGTGGAGTTGGGCGGAAGGGTCCGCCTGGAGGGAACGCTCACGCGCTGACCCCGCCGCTCACGCGCTGAGCGGGAACTCGCCTCCCAGCTGGTGGAAGACCGCGCTGTTGAACGCGAAGGCGCGCTTGCACTCGTCGACGATCCGCTGCTTCTCCAGGTCGTCGGCGTTCACCCCGTCGAGCAGCTCCCGGTACGCCCGCTTGAACGCGGCCGGGTTGGCGATCTCCTCGAAGACGTAGAAGCGGACGCCGTCGCCCTTGCGCGAGAAGCCCCAGGTGCGCTCCGCCTTGTCGCGGATGATCTGACCGCCCGACAGATCGCCCAGGTACCGCGTGTAGTGGTGGGCCACGTACCCCGCGGGCCAGTCACGGGCGCACTCGGCGACCCGCTCGGCGTACGCGACGGTGGCGGGCAGCGGGGAGACCCCGACGCGCCAGCCGGGGCCGCGCAGATGGGCCAGGTCCTGCTCCAGGGCGACCGTGCGGAACAGCTCGGGCTGTATGAACGGCCCGGCGACCGGGTCCGCGCGCAGCGCCTCCGCGCCCTCCTCCAGGGCCCGGTACACGAACCAGAGCTGCTCCGTGTAGCGCGCGTAGGCGTCGACGCCCAGGCGCCCGCCCAGGAGGTCGCCCATGAAGGACGAGGTCTCCGCCTCGGTGTGCTGCTCGTGCGAGGCCGTGCGGATGAGCGTCGAGAAGGGCGTGTCCAAGGTAGGCCTCCGGGACCGATGGGACGGGAACCAGTGACGATCCTGCCAAGTTAGGCATACCTAAGTCAACTGGTTCCCGACGTCCTGTCGGTAAGACGGTACCCATCCTGGGGGTCAGGGCAACGTGAGGATTTCGGCCCCGTTCTCGGTCACCACGAGCGTGTGCTCGAACTGCGCGGTCCGCTTCCGGTCCTTGGTGACGACCGTCCAGCCGTCGTCCCACATGTCGTAGTCGTGCGTGCCGAGCGTCAGCATCGGCTCGATGGTGAAGGTCATGCCGGTCTTGATCTCGGTGGTGTGGTGGGGCGAGTCGTAGTGCGGGACGATCAGACCCGAGTGGAAGGACGAGTTGATGCCGTGCCCGGTGAAGTCACGGACGACGCCGTAGCCGAAGCGCTTGGCGTACGACTCGATGACCCGCCCGATGATGTTGATCTGGCGGCCCGGCTTCACCGCCTTGATGGCCCGGTTCAGGGACTCCCGGGTCCGCTCCACGAGCAGCCGCGACTCCTCGTCGACGTCCCCGCAGAGATAGGTGGCGTTGTTGTCGCCGTGGACGCCGTTGATGTACGCCGTGACGTCCAGGTTCACGATGTCGCCGTCCCGGAGGACGGTGGAGTCCGGGATGCCGTGGCAGATGACCTCGTTGACCGAGGCGCAAAGCGACTTCGGGAACCCGCGGTAGCCGAGGGTGGAGGGGTAGGCGCCGTGGTCGCACATGAACTCGTGCGCGACCCGGTCGAGCTCGTCGGTGGTGACGCCCGGGGCGATGTGCTTGGCGGCCTCCTCCATCGCCTGAGCGGCGATGCGGCCGGCGATCCGCATGCGTTCGACGGTGTCGGAATCCTGCACCTCGGGCCCGGTGTACGGGGCCGGGGCGGGCTTCCCGACGTACTCGGGGCGGCGGATGGAGCCCGGGACGGAGCGGTGGGGGGAGAGCTCCCCCGGTACGAGAAGCGACTGGCCAGACATGACAGCGAGTCTAACGACCGGGTCTGGGGCAGCATGGTCCCAGAGGAAGGAGCCGACGACGATGGCCCTGTTCAAGAAGCGCACGGTGGGCAAACCGGGCGAGTGGTACTACTGCCTGGAGCACAGACAGGTCGAAGAGGGCCCCGAGTGCCCGGCGAAGAACCGATTCGGCCCGTACACCAGCCGCGAGGAGGCCAACCGCGCCATGGAGACCGCCCGCGAGCGGAACCAGGAGTGGGAGACCGACCCGCGCTGGCACGACCAGGGGCGGACGCAGGAGCCGCCGGACTAGGGCCGCGCGGCCTGCGCCTGGGGCGCGTCCGCCCCGGGGTGCGCCCGGCGCCCCCGCGGCCGGGACCGTTCAGACGGTCCCGGCCGTGGTCCGCCCGTCCGGATCCCGCCCGGCCCCCTGCTGGGCCTTGCGTCGCAGCGAGTCCTCGTCGGTCTCGGAGTCGTACGTGAGGAGCTTCGGCAGCGCGAGGCAGAGCAGCCCCACCGAGGCGACACAGGCCACGCCGCCCGTCCAGACCGCCGACCGGGTGCCGGTCCAGCCGGCCATCACGCCCGCGCGTACCTGGCCCAGCTGCGGGCCGACGCCGTAGGAGAGCACCTCGATGCCGGCGAGCCGCCCGCGCAGCTCCTCGGGGATCGTCTGGTTCCAGATCGTGGCGCGGCCGAGCCCGCTCAGCATGTCGCCCGCGCCCGCGAAGACCAGGCAGAGCAGCACCAGCCAGACGTTCCCGAACCACCCCGCCGCCGCGATGGCGAGCCCCCAGCCGGCCGCGCCCCCGACCACGAGCAACCCGTGCCGCCGCACCTTCGACGTCCAGCCGCTGGTCAGGCCGAGCAGCAGGGAGCCGACCGAGCCCGCCGCGTACATCAGGCCCAGCGACCAGTCCGCGTCCAGCTCGTCCGCGAGGAACGGGAAGATCGTGTTCGGGAAGGCGAAGAACATCGCCGCGAGGTCGATCGCGTACGTGCCGAGCAGCACCGGCCGCGACCAGGCGTACCGCGCGCCCTCCGCGATGCCCCGCAGCGAGGGCTTCTCCGCGTCGTGCGCGGCCGGGGCCGGGGAGAGCCGGCGGCACAGCAGCACCGAGACGGCGAAACCGGCGAGCGTCACCCCGTACGCGGGCGCGTGACCCGCGTACGCCACGACCAGACCCGCGAGGGCCGGGCCCGCGATCGAGCCCATCTGCCAGCGCAGCGAGTTCAGCGCGGCCGCCGCGGTCTGCTGCTCGTGCGGCACGATCCGGGCGAGCAGCGAGTCCAGGGCGGGCCGCTGGAGCCCCGCGAGCGCCGAGACGCCGGCCGCGACCACGTACAGCGGCCAGAGCACCGGCTCCGGCAGCAGCGCGTTGACCAGCAGGATCAGGGCGAGGACCCCGAGGCCCGCCTCGGTCGCGAGGATCACCTTCCGCCGGTCGACGGCGTCGGCGAGCGCCCCGCCGTACAGGCCGAACACCACGAGCGGCACCAGCTCGACCGCGCCCATCGCACCGACCGCGAGCGGCGAACCCGTCAGCTCCTTGATCTGCAACGGCAGGGCGATCATCGCCATCGCGCTGCTGAAGTAGGTGACGAGCCCCTGGATCCACAGCAACCGGAAGTCGGAGGACGAGCGCCACGGGGCCAGATCGGGGAGCAGCGCGGAGATCTTCGCGAGGGGGGAGGACACGAGGGGCCATGCTCCGGCGCGAGAGTGCCGGGGGCAACCGAATTTGAGGGGCGCGTGGGGCCGCCCCCCGCTCCTACCAGCGCGGCGGCGGCGGGGCCGTCAGCCGGTCGGCGAGGCTGGAGAGGCGGTCCCGGAAGCGGCGGTTCCCGCGCGGGGACGGCAGGCTGTTCTCCCCGGCCGCCGCGCTCACCAGGTGCTGCACCGTGTCCAGGTCCACCTCCGCCCCCTCCGCCACCGTGAGCGTCTCGTGCGCGAGCCCCCGCACCTCCTCGTCGCCCCCGTCCAGCGAAAGGACCGTCGCCCCCGCCCGCCGGGCGTCGTGCACCCGCTGGAGAAGCCCCGCGTCCGGCCGCTCCGGCGCCACCATCAGCACCGTCGCCCCGCGCCCCGCCGCCTCGAGACGGCCGAGGCCCACCGCCAGATGCGCCGGATCCCCCGGCCGCACCCGGTGCCGTACCAGCGTCGGTGCCAGCTCCGGCAGCCCCGACCAGGCGGACTCGTCGACCAGGTGCGCCGCCAGGTGCCAGGGCTCGTACTCCGCCGTGCCCACCAGGAGCAGCCCGTCCCGGTGCCGGACCACCGAGGACCGGAGCGTGCCCGCGAACCGGCGGGCCGCCGTCGGCCACTCCGTCCCGGCGAGCACTTCCCGCAGCAACGCGACCCGTACGGCATCCATGAGCCCGCATCATGCACCAGCCCGCGGCCCGCGCGCGGGTGGTCGTGACGGATCCACCCGTACGGGAGTCCCGGCGCCCCGACCGCTCGGTAATGTCGGGGCCATGACTACCCCCAGCGACACCAGCGACGCCGGCGACGCCACCGCCGCACCCGCCACCCCCGCCGCGTCGAAGCCCGCGCCCAAGGACCCGTGGGACCTCCCCGACGTCTCCGGCCTCGTCGTCGGCGTCCTCGGTGGCACCGGCGAGCAGGGCCGCGGCCTCGCCTACCGGCTCGCCAAGGCCGGCCAGAAGGTGATCATCGGCTCCCGCGCCGCCGACCGCGCGCGCGATGTCGCCGCGGAGATCGGCCACGGCGTCGAGGGCGCCGACAACGCCGAGTGCGCCCGCCGCAGCGACATCGTGATCGTCGCCGTGCCGTGGGACGGTCACGCCAAGACCCTGGAGTCCCTCCGCGAGGAACTCGCCGGCAAGCTCGTCGTGGACTGCGTCAACCCGCTCGGCTTCGACAAGAAGGGCGCCTACGCCCTCAAGCCCGAGGAGGGCTCCGCCGCAGAGCAGGCCGCCGCGCTGCTCCCCGACTCCCGGGTCGCCGCCGCCTTCCACCACCTCTCCGCCGTCCTCCTCCAGGACACCTCCCTGGAGGAGATCGACACGGACGTGATGGTCCTCGGCGAGGAGCGCGCCGACGTCGAGCTCGTGCAGGCCCTCGCCGGCCGCATCCCCGGCATGCGGGGCGTCTTCGCCGGCCGGCTGCGCAATGCCCACCAGGTCGAGTCGCTCGTCGCCAACCTGATCTCGGTCAACCGCCGCTACAAGGCCCACGCCGGGCTCCGCGTCACCGACATCTGAGCCGACCCCGGCCGGACGCTCCCGGCCGGACGGTTCGGCCGGACGCACCCGGCCGGACGCTTCGGCCGGACGCTCCCGGCCCGCCGCAGGGCGGAGCCGGGGACCGGACGCTTCCGGGCATGGGGGACACTGGACGGGCACCAGCAGCCGTACCCGGACAGGAGCCGACCCCCATGCCCCGCCTCGCCCTCTACGCCCTCGCGGTCTGCGCACTGGCCGTCACCGCGGCCGTCGTCTCCTTCGTCGAGGGCAGCTTCCTCGGCATCGTCTGGGTCCTGCTCGCCGGCCTCTCCTCCAACATGGCCTGGTACTACCTCCGCCGCGCGAAGGTCGAGAAGGCCGCCGCCGCCCAGGGCTAGACCTGGCAGAACTCCGGCGTCTCCTGCCAGAACCGGAACAGCTGCGAACCGCAGTAGCGGAAGGCGTCCGGCACCCCGAGCGACCGCATCAGCGCGTCGATCGCGTCGAAGAAGGCCCCGTTGATCGCGGGCACGAACAGCAGCGCGATCACGATGAAGAAGCCGTACGGCGCGTACGGCTCGATCTGCCGCTTCACCTTGTACGACAGCCAGGGCTCCACGACCCCGTACCCGTCGAGCCCCGGCACCGGCAGCAGGTTCAGGAGCGCCGCCGTCACCTGGAGGAACGCCAGGAACGCGAGCGCGAACCGGAACGCGGGCGGTACGCCGTCAAGCGCGTCCAGCCAGAACGGGGCCGTGCAGACCAGCGCGAACAGCACGTTCGCCAGCGGGCCCGCCGCCGAGATCAGGCTGTGCTTCCAGCGGCCCTTGATCCGGCCCTGCTCGATGAAGACCGCGCCGCCCGGCAGACCGATCCCGCCCATGATCACGAAGAGGACCGGCAGCACGATGCTCAGGACGGCGTGGGTGTACGCGAGCGGGTTCAGGGTCAGATAGCCCTTCGCGCCGACCGTGAGGTCCCCGCCGTGCAGGGCGGTGCGGGCGTGCGCGTACTCGTGGAGGCAGAGCGACACCACCCACGCCGAGGTCACGAAGAGGAACACCGCCAGGCCGGGCGAGGCGGCGAAGTCCGTCCACACCGCCCAGCCGGTGACGGCCATGACGGCGAGGATCGCCAGGAAGACGGGGCTGATCCGCCGTTCGTGGCGCCGGGTGGTGGCCGTGGTCATCGCGGGAGCTCCCAGGGGACGGGGACGGACGGGGCGGGGCGGGGCGGGGCGGGGCGGGGACGGAGGGGCGGTGGACGTGCCCGGCGGACGAGCCCGACGTGCCCGACGGACGAGCCCGACGTGCCCGACGGACGAGCCCGACGTGTCCGGCGTGTTCGGCAGACTGTCCGAGTGGGTCTTGCCGGTCCCGATGTGCGGGAAACGTACCGGAGTACGGGGCGAGTTCCGGAGTCCGGGGCCTTCTCGCGGAGAATGGGCCCGTGCGCTACTCCGTCCTCGGCCCCACCCTCGCCCACACGCCCGACGGCGCCGACGTGCCCGTCGGCGGCCCGCGGGTCCGTGCGCTGCTGACCGTCCTCGCCCTCCGGGCCGGCCGGACCGTGCCCGTACCCGACCTGGTCGACGAGGTCTGGCACGGCGACCAGCCGCCCGCCGACGCCGTCGCCGCGCTCCAGGCCCTCGTCGGACGGCTCCGCAAGGCGCTCGGCCGGGACCGGGTGGTCTCCGCCGAGGGCGGCTACCGGCTCGACGCCGAGCCCGGGGACGTGGACGCCCGCCGCTTCGAGCGCCTCGCCGCGGAGGGTGCGGCCGCGCTCGGCGCCGGAGACCCGGCACGGGCCGCCGCCCTCCTCGACGAGGCCCTCGGGCTCTGGCGCGGCCCCGCCCTCGCCGATCTGCCGGACCGGGACGCCGAGGCCGCCCGCTGGGAGGCCCGGCGCCTCGACGCCCGGCGGGCCAGGCTCGACGCGTCCCTCGCGCTCGGTGAGGCGTCCACGGCGCTCCCCGAACTGACCGCCCTCTGTGCGGCCCACCCCCTCGACGAGCCCCTCCAGGCGCTGCGGATCCGCGCCCTGCGGGACACCGGGCGGGCGGCCGAGGCCCTCGCCGCGTACGAGACGGTCCGCCGCGCCTTCGCCAACCGCCTCGGCACGGACCCCTCACCGGCCCTTCGGGCCCTGCACGCGGAGCTGCTGTCCCCGGCGCCCGCGACGACGGGCCCCGCGCTCGCACCGAAGCCGGCGTCCGGACCGGCGTCCGGCTCGGCCCCCGAGTGGCCGGCGTCCGGACCGGCATCCGGGACCGCTCCCGCTCCCGCCGCCCACCCGGCGCCCGGACCCCTGCCGCAGCCGCCCGCGCCCGTCCCGGGCAACCTGCGGGCCCGGCTCACCAGTTTCGTCGGCCGCGACAAGGAGATCGCCGCCCTCCAGGAGGACCTGCGGACGGCGCGGCTCGTCACCCTGCTCGGCCCCGGGGGAGCAGGCAAGACCCGGCTCTCGCAGGAGGCCGCCGAGCGTGGGGCCGAGGCCTGGCCGGACGGCGTCTGGGTCGCCGAGCTCGCTCCCGTCACCGACCCGGAGGCCGTCCCCGACGCCGTGCTCGCCGCCGTCGGCGCCCGTGAGACCGTCCTGCGCGGCGCCGGGGCCGAGGAGTTGCGGGCCGGCACCGACCCGATCGACCGGCTCGTCGAGCACTGCGCGGGGCGCCGGATGCTGCTGCTCCTCGACAACTGCGAGCACCTCGTCGCCGCCGCCGCCGAACTCGCCGAGACCCTCCTCGCCCGCTGCCCCGGCCTCCGGGTCCTCGCGACGAGCCGGGAGCCGCTGGGGGTGCCGGGGGAGATGGTGCGGCCGGTGGGCCCGCTGCTCACGGCGACCGCCCTGCGGCTGCTGGGCGAGCGCGGCGCGGCGGTCCGGCCCGGGTTCCGCGTCGAGGAGGACCCGGAGGCGGCGGCCGAGATCGTACGCCGCCTGGACGGGCTGCCCCTGGCGATCGAACTGGCGGCGGCGAGGCTGCGGATGCTGACCCTGCGCCAGATCGCGGAGCGGCTCGACGACCGCTTCCGGCTGCTGACGTCGGGCGCGCGGACGGTACTGCCCCGCCAGCAGACCCTCCGCGCGGTCGTCGACTGGTCCTGGGACCTCCTCGACGAAGCCGAACGCGCCGTCCTGCGCCGCCTGTCGGTGTTCACCGGCGGCACCGCCCTGGAGGCGGCGGAGGCGGTCTGCGCCGACCCGGCCGGAGCGGACGCCCCCGCCCCCGCCCCCGGCGACGTCCTCGACCTGCTCGGGTCCCTCGTCGACAAGTCGCTCGTCGTGGCCGTGCCCGGTGAGGGCGGGATGCGGTACCGGCTGCTCGAAACAGTCGCCGAGTACGCGGGGGAGCGGCTCGACAAGGCCGGGGAGCGGGCCGTGGTCGAGCGGCGCCACCTCGCGTACTACCGGGAACTGGCCCGCCGCACCGATCCCGAGCTGCGCGGAGCGAAGCAGGTCGCCGCCCTCGCCCGCTTCGGGACCGAGTACGGCAACCTCCGCACCGCCCTGCGCCGGGCCGTCGACGCCCGCGACGAGGACGAGGCGCTCGTCCTCGTCCACTCCCTGCTCTGGTACTGGCAGATGCTCGACCTGCGTGCCGACGCCCTGCACTGGGCCCGGGCCGCCGCCGCCCTCGGACCCGACCCGTTCGGGCCGGCCGCCGCCCCCGTCGTACCCCTGCACGAGCCGTGCACGGCCGCCCCGCCACCGCTCGAAGAGGAGCAGCGCTGGGAGGCCAGGCGCGGGGTGCGTCTCGTCGAACTGATCAACATGAACCACGAGACCGGCCGCTGGACCAGCCCCCAGGGCATGCGGCGGCTCCGCGAGATGACCGCCGGCTACGACCCCGGCCTGCCCCAGACCTGCCGGCTGCCCGGCTCCTACGCCTTCTTCGCGGTCCTCCTCATCGGGGAGGCAGGCCGGCTCCAGGAGCTCCTCGACACGACCGTCGAGGCCTGCCGCCGGTACGGCTACGACTGGGACCTCGCCAACGCCCTCCAGTTGCGCGCCAACTTGCTCGCCAACCGGGGCGACCTGGCCGGGGCGGCGATCCGCGACGCCGACGAGAGCCTGGAGATCTTCGGCCGGCTCGGAGACGCCTGGGGCGCGGCCGAGGCGCTCTCCTCCCGCGCGGAGGCCCGGGAACGGCGGCTCGAGTTCGAGGAGTCGGCCGCGGACTACGCCGCCGCCATCGGCTACGCCGAACAGATCGGCGCCCAGGCCCAGATGGCGCTCCTGCGGGCCCGGTACGCCGGCACGCTCGTCGAGACCGGGCGGCTCGCGGAGGGCGAGGCGATCCTGCGCGAGATCCTGGACGGCGCCCACGGCCGCAGCCACGAACCCCAGCTCGGCACCCGCATGTTCCTCGGCATGGCGCTCGGCCGCAGCGGACGCACCGCCGAGGCCCGCGAGCACTTCCTCGCGCTGCGGCGGGACTTCGACTCCGAGACGCTCTCCCTCTTCGAGGGCTTCACCCTCGGCGTCCTCGGCTGGCTGGACGACCTGGAAGGCCGCTACGGATCCGCGCTCGCCCTCGCCGCGGAGGCGTTCGAGCGGTCCCTGGGCTCGCTGTCGATGACGGTCGCGCCGCAGATGCCCGCGGTCCACGCGGTCACCGCCGCCTGGGCACTCGCCGGGCTCGGCGGCCCGGAGGCGCGGCTCGGCGCGGTGCTGCTCGGCGCCAGGGACGGGCTGCTCCCGCCGGGTCACCTGTCGCCGCCGATGGAGCGGGAGAGCCTGGAGCGGGCCACCGAACTGACCCGTTCCGTCCTCGGCGAGGACGCGTTCGCGGCGGCGTACGCCGAAGGCGGCGGTCTCTCCTTGGAAGAGACCGCCGCCCTGCTCGGCCGCGCCGCCGACGCGATCAGTGAGCGCGCCGAGTCCTGACCCCCGTCCCGGTACCCCGTACCGGAGGACTCAGGTCTTGTTGCGGAACTTCGTCACCGCGAGCGGCGCCGTGACGACCGTGATGGCGAGGGCCCAGCCGAGGGTCATCCACACGGAGTCGGCGACCGGGCCGCCGTTGATCAGGTTCCGTGCGGCGTCGGCGAGGTTCGACAGCGGGTTGTAGTCGGTGAAGGCCTTCAGCCAGCCGGGCATCGACGTCGGCGGGGCGAAGATCGACGAGCCGAACTGCAGCGGCATCAGGACGAGCATGGCCATGCCCTGGACCGCCTGCGCGGTCTTCAGGGTCAGCCCGAGCAGGATGAAGATCCACATCAGCGACGCTCCGAAGACCATCGACAGGCCGATGGCGGCGAGGAGGTGGAAGACCGAGGTGTGGATCTCCATGCCGAGCAGGAAGCCCATGCCGAGCAGGATCGCGGTGGCGATCAGCATCCGGCCGACCTCGACGACGATCTTCGCGATCAGGACGGAGGACCGGGCGATCGGCATCGTCCGGAACCGGTCCATGACCCCCTTCTTGAAGTCGTCGTTGATGCCCACGCCGACGGCCATCGCGATGTTCATGCCCATCATCGCCATCAGGCCCGGGGTCACGTAGTTGACGTAGGCCTCGTTGTTGCCCTTGCCGGCGATGGCGCCGCCGAAGACGTACACGAACAGCAGGATGAAGATGATCGGCATCAGGACGGCGTCGAACATCGACTCCGGGTCCTGCTTGATCTGGAGGGCGTTGCGCCGGGCCAGGGCGCCGATGTGGCGCAGATTGCCGCGGAGGCCGATCCGGCCCTCGTCGACGGGCGCGCGCCGCGCCGGAGCCGCGTCCGGACCGGGGGCGCCGACGGGGGACTTGGTGACCGTGGTCGTGCTCATGCGGCGACCTCCTCGTTGATCGCGTCGGACAGGTCGGAATCGGCGGTCTTCTGGCCGGTGATCGCCAGGAACACCTCGTCCAGGCTGGGCAGATGGGTGCCGATGTGGGCCAGGCCGAAACCGCGCGCCCCCAGCAGGGCCACGACGGCCGTCAGCTGCTGGTCGGTGAGGATCGGCACGTACAGCGCGCCGTCGTCGGGCACGACCGTCGCGCCGGCGACACCGTCGAGCCCCGTCTCGCGGAGCGCGGCGGCCATCGCCGGCAGCTGCCCCGGGTCCACCGGGCGGACCTTCAGGGTCCGGCCGCCGACCTTGGCCTTCAGCTCGTCGACCCCGCCCTTGGCGATGACCTTGCCCCGGTCGATGACGGTCAGCTCGCTCGCGAGCTGCTCCGCCTCCTCCATGTACTGGGTGGTGAGGAGGACGGTGACGCCCTCGGAGACCATCCGCTGGACCTCGTCCCACACCTCGTTGCGGGTGCGGGGGTCGAGACCGGTGGTCGGCTCGTCCAGGTAGAGGACGGCCGGCCGGCCGATCATCGAGGCGGCGAGGTCGAGACGGCGCCGCATGCCGCCGGAGTAGGTCATCGCGGGCCGCTTGGCGGCGTCGGTGAGGGAGAACCGCTCCAGCATCTCGTCGGCCCGGCGGCGGGCGTCGGCACGGGAGAGATCGAGCAGCCGCCCGATCATGTACAGGTTCTCCCAGCCGGACAGCTTCTCGTCGACCGAGGCGTACTGCCCGGTGAGCCCTATGGTGCGGCGCAGCTGGCGGGGGTGCTTCACCACGTCGTACCCGGCGACGACGGCGGTCCCGGAGTCCGGGACGAGGAGGGTGGACAGGCAGCGGACGAGGGTGGTCTTCCCGGCGCCGTTGGGGCCGAGCACCCCGAGGACCGTGCCCTCCCGTACGTCGAGGTCGACCCCGTCGAGGGCCTTGGTGGCGCCGAAGTGCTTCACGAGGCCCCGGACCTCGACGGCGTTGGTATGTGATCGCGTCATGGCCACCACTACACCAGGTGCCACCGACAATCCCCCTACAGACGACCGACAGCCCGCCGATGGGGGATGTCGGCGGGCTGTCGGCCTATCGGTGGAACCGCGGTGGTCTCGTGGAAGCCTCTAGTGGAAGGTGTGCTCCTCGGCGGGGAACGCCCCGCCGCCGACGTCCTCCGCGAAGGCGCGCGCGGCGTCGCCGAGCGTCTCGCGGAGGTTGGCGTACTGCTTGGTGAAGCGCGGGACCTTGCCGCCGGTCAGGCCGGCCATGTCGGTCCAGACGAGGACCTGCGCGTCGGTGCCGGCGCCCGCCCCGATGCCGATGGTCGGGATGTGCAGCGAGCGGGTGACCTCGGCGGCCAGCTCGGCCGGTACGAGCTCCAGGACGACCGCGAACGCGCCCGCGTCCTGCGCCGCCTTCGCGTCGCGGAGCAGCTTGTGCGCGGCCTCGTCGGAACGGCCCTGCACCCGGTAGCCCATGGTGTTCACGGACTGCGGGGTCAGACCCAGGTGGGACATGACGGGGATGCCGGCCTGGACGAGCAGCTCGGTCTGCGGCAGCGAGCGCTCGCCGCCCTCCAGCTTGATCGCGCCGACACCCGCGTCCTTGACCAGCCGGGTGGCGTTGCGCAGGGCCTGGACGGGCCCCTCCTGGTACGAGCCGAAGGGCAGGTCGCCGACGACGAGGGCGCGCTTCGTGCCCCGGACGACGGCGGCGGACAGCAGCGTCATCTCGTCCATCGTGACGGGCACGGTGGTCTCGTAGCCGAGGTGGCAGTTGCCCATGGAGTCGCCGACGAGGATCACCGGGATGCCGGCCTCGTCGAAGACGGAGGCGGTCATCGCGTCGTAGGCGGTGAGCATGGGCCACTTCTCGCCGCGGGTCTTCGCGGCGGCGATGTCGTGGACGGTGATGCGGCGTGTGCCCTTGCCGCCGTACAGCGCCTTGCTGCTGTCGGCGGGCGGCTTCTGGGCAGCCTGAAGCGTCATCGTGAAGCTCCTTTGTCATCTCGAGGCGCCCTGACGGCGTCCCCGGACCACATCCATGGTGGCACTTCGCCGGGCGGGCGGGGAAGTGGGCCGGAGTGGCGCTGTTCACACCGGCGCGCCGCCAGGTGGTGACCGTGTGTCGCGAGGGGCCACCGGGGCGTCCGTGCGTCGCGGCCGCCCGGTCGAATGTGCGCGTTCTGTCACAGCCCGCCCGCAGGCGCCACCCGCAGGAACCCGCCACGCCGCCGGTGTCGTCCTTCGGGGCGTACGCCGGACCCGTCATCCCCTAGTGTCGACGTCGGGTCACGGAGCAAGACGGCACGGCAGCAAGGCAGTGAGGACAGACGATGGCGCGGGTGGACATGACGGAGACCGAGCAGGGCCGCCGGGGGAACGAAAGCTCCGGCTCACGCTTCCGGACCACCCTCGACCGGCTCCGCCACGACCGCGGGATCTGGCGCCGCGGCATCCTGCTCGCCCTGTGCGCGGTCGCCCTCACCCTGCTGATGGTCCTCCACGCCGACATCCCCAACCGGATCGGCAACCTGGGCAGCCTGACCGAGACGTTCCTGCCCTGGATCGGCCTCTTCGTGCCGCTCCTCCTCGTCCTCGCCCTGCTGCGGCGCTCCGCCACCGCGCTGATCGCCCTGCTGCTGCCGGCCGTGGTGTGGCTCAACCTCTTCGGCGGGCTCGTCGCCGACAAGTCCGCCGCGGGCGGTGACCTGACCGTCGCCACCCACAACGTGAACGCCGACAACCCGGATCCCGAGGGCACGGCCCGGCTGCTCGCCGCGTCCGGCGCCGACGTGCTGGCCCTGGAGGAACTGAAGGGCGACGTGGTCCCGGCGTACGAGCGCGGTCTGGCGGAGACGTATCCGTACCACTCCGTCCAGGGCACGGTGGGCCTGTGGAGCAAGCTGCCGCTGCGCGCCGCGCAGCCCGTCGACATCCGGATGGGCTGGACCCGGGCCATGCGGGCCACCGTCGTCACCCCGCAGGGCGAGGTGGCCGTGTACGTCGCCCACCTGCCGTCCGTACGGGTCAAGCTGAACGCCGGCTTCACCGCCAACCAGCGTGACGCCAGCGCCAATGCCCTCGGCGAGGCCATCTCCGACGACCCGCACGAGCGGCTCGTCCTCCTCGGCGACCTCAACGGCACCATGAACGACCGGGCGCTCAACGCCGTCACCTCGCAGCTCCGCTCCACCCAGGGCGCGGCAGGCGACGGCTTCGGCTTCAGCTGGCCGGCCTCGTTCCCGATGGCCCGGATCGACCAGATCATGGTCAAGGGCGTCGAGCCGATGTCGTCGTGGGCCCTCCCGGAGACGAAGAGCGACCACCTCCCGGTCGCCGCCCGCGTGAAGCTCGACACGACGGCGTCGTAGCGCGCGTAGTCGAAACCTCCCCTTCATCCCTCGGAAGCCGCGGGGAAGAAAACACCTGGGAGTCTTTGTTCCGACGAAGAACTAACTTCCGGAAAGGCTCTTCCCATGCCCCTGGCGCTGCTCGCGCTCGCCGTCTCCGCCTTCGGCATCGGCACCACCGAATTCGTGATGATGGGCCTGCTCCCGCAGGTCGCCGACGACCTCGGCACCTCCGTCCCCACCGCCGGGTACCTCGTCTCGGCGTACGCGATCGGCGTCGTCCTCGGCGCCCCGCTGCTCACCGCCCTCGGCTCCCGCGTCCCGCGCAAGCGGATGCTCCTCCTCCTGATGGCCCTGTTCACGGTCGGCAACCTCGCCTCCGCGCTCGCCCCCGACTTCGGCTGGCTGGTCGCGGGCCGGGTCCTCGCAGGGCTGCCGCACGGCGCGTTCTTCGGCCTCGGCGCGGTCGTCGCCGCCCGGCTCGTGCGCGAGGACCGGCAGGCGCGGGCGGTGGCCACCATGTTCCTCGGCCTCACCGTCGCCAACATCCTCGGCGTACCGGCCGCGACCCTGCTCGGGCAGCACCTCGGCTGGCGGGCCACCTTCCTCGTCGTCTCCGCCATCGGCCTGGTCGCCATCGCCGCGCTCGCCCGTCTCGTGCCATACGTCCCCGTGGACGCGCGGCAGGGCCTGGGCCGCGAGGTGCGCGCCCTCGGCCGTCCGCAGGTGCTGCTGGGGCTCCTCACCGCCGTCTTCGGGTTCGCGGGCGTCTTCGCCGTCTACTCGTACCTGGCCTCGATGACCACCGAGGTGATGGGCTTCGGCGACTCCACCGTGACGATCGTCCTCGCCCTCTTCGGCCTCGGCATGACCGGTGGGGCACTCGCCGCGGGCCCGCTGACCGACCGGGCGCTGCGCCCGACCCTGTACGGCTCGCTCGCCGCCCTCGTGCTCGCCCTGGTCGCCTTCCGCTTCACCGTCCACGTGCCCTGGCTGGCCCTGGTCACGGTCGTGGTGCTCGGCGCGGTCGGCTTCATGACGACCACCCCGCTCCAGATGCTGGTCATGAACAAGGCCGAGGACGCGCCCACGCTCGCCTCCGCCTCCAACCACTCCGCCTTCAACCTGGCCAACGCGGGCGGCGCCTGGGCGGGCGGGGCCGCCGTCGCCGCCGGCTGGGGCTGGACCTCGCCGGCGCTCGTCGGCGCGGGGCTCACGGTGGTCGGCCTCGCGGTCGCCGTCGTGGCGGGTCTGCTCGACCGCGACGGCGGTACGGGGAAGGGGGCCTCCCGCGTCGTCGCGGGAAGCCCCCTCAAGGCGGCCGGGGCGGCCGGGGCGGAGGTCAGCCCGTCGCCGGCGTCTCCCGCCAGCGGTTCGTGATCGGCAGGCGCCGGTCCTTGCCGAAGCCCTTCGCCGAGATCTTGGTGCCCGGCGGGTACTGGCGCCGCTTGTACTCCGCCGTGTCCACCATCCGCAGCGTCCGCGTGACGAGCTCCTCGTCGAACCCGGCGGCCACGATCGCGTCCCTGCCCTGGTCCTGGTCCACATACAGGGAGAGGATCGCGTCCAGGACGTCGTAGTCCGGCAGCGAGTCCGTGTCGACCTGGCCGGGGCGCAGCTCGGCGCTGGGCGGCTTGGTGATCGAGCTCTCCGGGATCGGCGGGGTCTGGCCGCGCTCCTCGGCCGCCCGGTTCCGCCACCGCGCGAGCCGGAACACGGTCGACTTGTACACGTCCTTGATGGGCCCGTACGCGCCGACGGAGTCGCCGTACAGCGTCGAATAGCCCACCGCCAGCTCGGACTTGTTGCCCGGCGCGAGGACGATGTGGCCCTCCTGGTTGGAGATCGCCATCAGCGTCGTGCCCCGCAGCCGCGACTGGAGGTTCTCCTCCGCGAGGCCGGTGAGACCGAGCGAGCCCATGTACGCGTCGAACATCGGCTCGATCGACACGGTGCGGAAGTTGAGGCCGGTGCGGCGGGCGAGCTCGTCCGCGTCGCCGCGCGAGTGCTCCGAGGAGTACTTCGAGGGCATCGACACCCCGTACACGTTCGCCGCGCCGAGCGCGTCGCAGGCGATGGCCGCGACGAGCGCCGAGTCGATACCGCCGGAGAGACCGACGAGCACCGAGCGGAAACCGTTCTTCGCGACATACGCCCGCACCCCGATCACCAGCGCGGAGTACACCTCCTCGTCGTCGTCGAGCCGGTGCGCGTACCCGCCCGCCAGCTCCGGCTCGTACGCGGGCAGCGGCTTGTCGGAGAGCACCACCCGGTCGATCCGCAGCCCGTCGTCGACCACGCCCTCGGGGGCGTCGGCGGCGGCCGCCGGAAGGTCGAGATCCAGGATCACGCTGCCCTCCACGAACTGCGGGGCCCGCGCGATCACCTCCCCGTCCGCGTCCACGACGATCGAGTCCCCGTCGAAGACCAGCTCGTCCTGACCGCCCGTCATCGCCAGATAGGCCGTGACACAGCCCGCCTCCCGGGCCCGCGCGCTGACCAGTTCGAGCCGGGTGTCGTCCTTGTCCCGCTCGTACGGCGAGGCGTTGACCGACAGGAGCAGCCCGGCCCCCGCGCTGCGCGCCGCCGGCACCCGGCCGCCGTCCTGCCACAGGTCCTCGCAGATCGCCAGGGCCACGTCGATCCCGTGGACCCGGACGACCGGCAGGGTGTCGCCCGGCACGAAGTAGCGGTACTCGTCGAAGACGCCGTAGTTGGGGAGGTGGTGCTTGGCGAAGCGCAGCACGACCTCACCCCGGTGCAGCACGGCGGCGGCGTTCTCGGGGGAACCGGCGGGCCTGCCGAGCCTCGGCTCGGCCTGCTCGGAGCGGTCCAGGTAGCCGACGACGACCGGCAGCTCCCCGAAGCCCTCGTCCGCGAGCCGGCGGGCGAGACCGCGCAGGGCCGCGCGGGACGCCTCGACGAAGGAGGAGCGCAGGGCGAGGTCCTCGACGGGGTATCCGGTCAGCGCCATCTCGGGGAACGCGACGAGATGCGCGCCCTGTCCGGCGGCGTGCCGGGTCCAGTGCACGATCGCCTCGGCGTTCCCGGCGATGTCTCCGACGGTCGAGTCGATCTGATTGAGGGCGAGGCGTAGTTGAGGCACCCGCCCAGTGTAATCGTCAGACCGACGCTATGTCCTGGGGTACGCGACCCGAGTCCTGGATCCCGGCGCCTCCCCCCCCACGACCGCACGCCCCGCCGGGTCCACCCCGACCAGCGGCAACCCCCCGGTACGCCGTAACGTCTGACCCACTATGCCCCGAACGGTGACACGAGCCTCGGCCGTCCTGCTGGCCCTCGGTGCGGTCGCGTACACCGCCTGGGTGCTCGAAGCCGTCCTCGGGACGGGGCTCGACCCGGTCCGTACGTACGTCTCCGAACTCGCGGCGGCCGACCAGCCGTTCGGCGGCCTGTTCCGGGCGACGGACCTCGCGGCGGGACTGCTCGTCCTGGCGGGGGCGGTCACGGTCCTGCTGGGGACGCGACGAAACGGGGACGCGGGGCGACCTCTGGACCCGCTCCCAGGACGCCTCCGTCGTCTCCTTCGTCCAGCGCGGCTGGGACGAGTGCCTGGCG